>DASYAZ010000088.1:0-32748 GCA_036501085.1 Pseudonocardiaceae bacterium
GCGTACTGCGGCGCCAAGCACGCCATCGCGGGCTTCCACGACTCGCTGCGCTGCGAGCTGCTGCACGCCAAGAGCAAGGTGCGCGTGACGATGGTGCAGATGCCCGCGGTGAACACCCCGCAGTTCTCCTGGGTGCTGTCCAAGCTGCCCCACCACGCCCAACCGGTGCCGCCGATCTACCAGCCCGAGCTCGCCGCCAAGGCGGTGGTGTTCGCCGCGCACCATCCCCGGCGCCGCGAGTACTGGGTCGGTGGCAGCACGGCGGGCACGCTGATCGGCAACAAGTTCGCTGCCGGTCTGCTGGACCGCTACCTGGGCCGCACCGGGTACTCCTCGCAACAAACCGACCAGCCCCGCGACCCGGACCAGCCAACCAACCTGTGGGAACCGGCCGACGGCGTGAACGGTCGTGATTTCGGGGCGCACGGCATCTTCGACGACCAGGCGACCTCGCGCAGCTTCCAGCTATGGGTGTCCCAACACGAGCGACTGTTCGGGGGCGTGGGCGCCTGCGCCGCCGCCGCGCTGGTCGGTCTCCTCGCAGCCGGGTTGAGACGCTCGTCAGCCACCGCCGCGGGCCCGGCTGCCACCACCGCCCATGGTGCAGTAGCCGGCGCCGAGCACCTGCTCGACCGGATGGTCTCCAACATCGAACACGGCCGGTTCGAGCGTTCCCTGTCCGGTCTGACCGCATTGTCCGCGCTGGTCACCGGCGCGGAGGTGTATTTGGAGCACTACAAGGCCAGCTTCGGCAACAAGTGGATGTGGAGCCCGGTCGCGCTGACCCCGCCGCTGGTCGCGGCGGGGATCGGTGGGGTGTTCTCCCAGCGCTGGGCCAAGACGGCGCTGCCGGTGACTGCTGCGCTCTACGCGGTGGACGGGCTGCTGGGGGAGTACTTCCATGCCCGCGGGGTGTCCCGCAAACCCGGCGGCTGGAAGGGGTACTCCTACAACCTGCCGATGGGCCCGCCGATCTCCGCGCCCGGAATGATGGCGATGGTCGGCGGGATGGGCCTGCTCGCCGCCCTGCTCCGCCGGGAGCGCTGAGCTGAGGTGGCCGACGTCTCCCGCCCCGACCACCTACCCAACCGCCGACCCGACGGGCAGCCACCGCACCCGTCCTGGCTGCCCCGGCAGCGGCGCGGCACGACCCCGCAGATGATCGGGCGTTACCCCGACTACGACGTCCTCGACGCCGTCGGCACCTGGGATGAGGCCACCAAGCGGGTGGTGCTGGCCCGGCTGGAACCCCCGGGGCCGCTGCGGTTCTTCACTACCGGGGAGGAGCCGGGGCTGCGGGCGTTCTGCGACACGGTCCTCGCGCAGGACCGTGAGCCCCGGGTGCCGGTCGCCGAGATGGTCGACAGCAAGCTCGCCGAGGGCCGCCTCGATGGCTACCAGTACGCCGACATGCCCGATGACCGGGACACCTGGCAGCTGGTGCTGGCCGGGCTGGATCACACCGCCACCCAGGGCTACCGGACCGGCTTCGCCGGATGCACCGAGACCCAGCGGGAGGCGATCGTGTCGGAGTTCGCCCGGGGCCGGTTGGTGGGCGGGGCCTGGGACGAGCTGAACCTCACGCGGGCCTGGTCGGTGGTGATGCGCGCGGCGCTGGCCGCGTTCTACTCCCACCCCTGGGCCTGGAACGAGATCGGCTTCGGCGGCCCCGCCTACCCCCGCGGCTACATGCGTCTGGGAGGCCCCGGTGATGTCGGGGTGCGGGAGCCCTTCGAGAAACCCGGTGCCACCGAGGAGGACCCCGTGCAGATCGTCGAGGGTTGGGAGCAGCGCTGATGGGCACATTCTGGCGGGGCATCCTCAAAGGCGCGATCGGGCCGCGAGACAACGACTCCCGCTACCTGCTCGACGTGCACGCCCGCGACCTGCCCGGCGAGAAGACCATGCGCCGCTACGCCGAGACCGACGAGGTCGACCTGGTGATCGTCGGGGCCGGGGCAGGAGGGTCGGTACTAGCCCAGCGACTCGCCCGGCACGGCTGGCGAGTGGTGATCATCGAGGCCGGACCGTTCTGGCACCCCGATGAGGACTGGGTGTCCGACGAGGCGGGCAGCCACCCGCTGTACTGGACCCAGAAGCGGATCATCGGCGGGGCCGACCCGATCGAGCTGGGCAAGAACAACTCCGGGCGCGGGGTGGGCGGCTCGATGGTGCACTACGCCGGGTACACCCCCCGGTTCCACCCCAGCGACCTGTCCACCTACACCGACGACGGCGTGGGCGCGGACTGGCCGATCGACTACGAACAGTTACGCCCGCACTACGAGCAGGTGGAGGCCGAGCTCCCGGTGGCCGGGCAGGACTGGCCCTGGGGCTACCCGCACCGCTACCCGTTCTCCCCGCACCCGGTCTCCGGGCCGGCGTCCAAGCTGCGCGCCGGCGCGCAGCGCTGCGGCATCGAGATGCGGGTCGGCCCGGTGGGGATCGTGAACGGCACCTTCGGTAACCGACCGCACTGTATCTACCGCGGTTATTGCCTGCAGGGCTGCAAGGTCAACGCCAAGGCCAGCCCGTATGTCACGCACCTGCCCGACGCGCTGGCCCACGGGGTGGAGGTGCGGGCCAACTGCATGGCCCTGCGGGTGGAGCTCGACGAGGCCACCGGCCGCGCCCGGGGGGTGTGCTACCGCGCCGAGGGCGAGCAGGTCGACCGCCTGCAGCGGGCCGCCTTCGTCGCGGTCGCCGGCTACTCGATCGAGACTCCGCGGCTGCTGCTGGCCTCGTCGAGTCCGCGGCATCCCCACGGCCTGTGCAACAACACCGACCAGGTGGGTCGCTACGTCATGGTTCAGGGCGCGACGCAGAGCGCTGGACGATGGTCAGGGGAGCAGCGGATGTACAAGGCACCCCCGCCGGAGATCTCCAGTGAGCAGTTCTACGAGACCGACCCTGGCCGTGGGTTCGCCCGCGGGTTCTCCATACAGACCGTGGCCCCGCTGCCCATCGGGTGGGCTGAGCACGTCCTCGCTGACGGGCACTGGGGCCGCGCGCTGCGCGAGTACATGCGCGACTACAACCACTGGGCCACCATCGGCGTGCTCAACGAGCTGCTCCCCCACCCGGACAACCGGATCACCCTGGCCCGCGAGACCGACCCCTACGGCCAACCGGTAGCCCGGATGGACTACACCCTCTCCGACAACGACAAAGCCAACATGGCCTACTCCACCACGGTGATCACCGAGATCCTGCGCGCCGCGGACGCCCAGGACGTGCTCACCATCCAGCGCTTCGCCCACCTCATCGGCGGCGCCCGGATGGGCAGCTGTCCGGGAACCTCGGTGGTGGACGCCCACCAGCGCGCCTGGACCGTCCCGAACCTGTTCCTCGCCGACGGGTCGGTCTGCCCCACCCAGGGCAGCGCCAATCCCGCGCTGACCATCATGGCGCTGGCCTCCCGGCTCGCGCAGCGGATGGCCAGCGGAGCCGCCATGGACGACGACCCCACAACCCGCGCTGGGAACACCCGGACGGCCGCAGGGAGCCGACGATGACGACCACCCCTCGCGCCGTGATCGCAGTGGTCGCCCTCCTCACCCTGGCCGGGTGTGCGAACGCACCGGGTGCACCCGCCAACGCCCCGGCACTGGAGCAGGCCTCTGTGTCCGTGGTGGCCAAGGTGCTGCCCTCGGTCGTGCAGATCACCACCGGTCGCGGTCTCGGCTCCGGCATCGTCATGGACGACAAGGGCGACATCGTCACCAACGCGCACGTCGTCGGCCAGGCGAGGACGTTCCAGGTCCGGTTGCCCGGCAGTCCAGCGCCGGTCCCCGCGACGCTGGTGGGCTCCTACCCGCCCAATGACCTCGCGGTGATCCACCTGGACCGGCTGCCATCCCCAGCACCGAAACCGGCGCACTTCGGGAACTCCGACACACTACGGATCGGCGACATCGTGCTGGCTATGGGCAACCCGCTGGGCCTGACCGGCAGCGTCACCAACGGGATAGTCTCGGCCACCGGCCGCACGGTCAGTGAGCCCACCGGACCGGGATTACCCGGCGCGACGCTTCCTGACGTCATCCAGACCAGCGCCTCGATCAACCCGGGCAACTCCGGCGGCGCCCTGGTCGACCAGGCCGGCGATATCGCCGGGCAGCTCATCGCACACGACGGGCACGTCATCAATTCCCACCGCGCCGCTCTCGGCATCGGGGTGCTTACCGTGATCGACCAGGATGGCCAACCCGTTGGTGCCGGTGTGGGCACCCTCACTCCGGGCGGCCCCGCCGCGAACGCCGGGGTGCGGGTAGGCGAGGTCATCACCGCCGTCAACGGAATCACGGTACACAGCGCGAGGGAGCTGGCCACGGTGCTCGCCGGGCTCGTACCGGGGCAGCAGGTGCCGGTCGTGCTCAGCGACCCCGACGGCGGGACGCGGACGGTCACGATCACGCTCGGTCAACTTCCCGGGAGCTGAATCATGCCGGAGTTCTTCCCGTGGTGGGTGGTGATCATCCATTTTCTGAACATCTTCTTCCTGCTGCTGCTGGCCCGCTCCGGGCTGGAGGTGCTTTCTGCGTTCCCCAAGCTGTACTGGCACGACGACTGCCCACCCGGGCGGGAGTGGGCCCGGTTTTCGAAAAAAATGTACGGGGCGGACTCGCGCCGGATGTGGACATCGTTGGATGAGGAGGAGTCCTGGAGTCCGATGATCGCGCTACCCGGGCGCAAGAACCTCGGGTTGGGCCGGCACTGGCACTTCATGACCGTGCAGTTCTGGATCCTCACCGGTGTGGTGTACGTGGTGCTGGTCTTCGCTACCGGATACTGGCACTACCTGATCCCCACCAGGTGGGAGATCGTGCCGGAGGCGATCCGCGCGGCCGGGACCTATCTGCAGTTTCAGTTACCGGACCAGCTGCCCGGTCAGCCGTTCGAAGCGGCGCAGAAACTCACCTACTTCCTGGTGATCTTCGTGCTCGCCCCGGTCCAGATCGCCACCGGTGCCGCGATGTCACCTTCGGTGCTAGCCCGTTTTCCCCGCTACGGACGGCTCTTCGGTGGCAAACAAGGCGCCCGGAGCCTGCATTTCCTCGGGCTGTGCGCCTTCGCCGCGTTCACCGTCCTGCATACCGTCATGGTGATCATCCACGGGGTCCCGAAAGAATTCGCCAAGATCGTGCTGGGTGACGAGGACGGCAACCGGACGCTGGCGCTCTCGATCGGCCTGCTTGGGCTTTTCGGGATCCTGCTGTTCCACGTGATCATCTCGTGGTTTTCGCTGCGTTACCGGCGCGTCACCCAGCGGCTGCTCGGGGTCGTGGTCGACCCCTTCGAGAAAGTGCTGTCCCGCATGTGGACCTCCCGGCAGCGCTACCGCGACACCGACATCTCGCCTTATCACCGCGTCAACGGGTACCCGCCCCCCGGTACGGACTACGAACGGATGGCCGCGGAGGGGTTCGCGGACTACCGCCTGGCCATCGGGGGGCTGGTCGATCGGCCGGTGGAGCTATCGCTGCAGCAGCTGCGCGAGCTCGGCCAGCGCAGCCAGATCGTCAAGCACAACTGCATCCAGGGCTGGACCGCGATCGCCGAATGGGGTGGAGTCCCGTTGAGCGCGGTGCTGGAGCTGGTCGGTCCCCACCCGCAGGCCCGTTACGTCGTGTTCTACGCGATGGACGACAAAGGCCTCACCGAGGGGGAAGGCCGTTACGGGTTCTTTTACGAATCGATGGAGCTGCACCTGGCCACTCACCCCCAGACCATCCTGGCGCTGGAGATGAACGGTGCACCACTACCCATCGAGCACGGAGCCCCGGTCCGACTGCGGGTAGAGACCCAACTCGGCTTCAAGATGGTCAAGTGGATCACAGCGATCGAGTTCGTCACCGATCCCGGCGACATCGGCATGGGCATGGGCGGCTGGCGGGAAGACCAGCAGTACTACGCCAACGCCGCCGGCATCTAGCACCAGGAAGGTCGAGACAGCGATGACGAGCACTGAGCCGGCGGGGAAGTTCCCCCCGCACGTGTTGCGGGAGTACGCCCTGCTCGCGGACGGGGAACGCGGGGCGCTGGTCGGACCGCGGGGTGACATCGCGTGGATGTGCGCGCCACGCTGGGACTCCGAGGGAGTGTTCTCCTCGCTGATCGGTGGCCGGGGCTGCTATGCGGTCACCCCAGTCGGCCGGTTCGTGTGGGGCGGTTACTACGAGGATGGCAGCCTGATCTGGCGCTCACGCTGGATCACCGAGTCCGGGATCACCGAGTGCCGCGAAGCGCTGGCCTTTCCGGGTGATCCGCACCGGATGGTCCTGCTGCGCCGTATCATCGCGGTGCGGGGCAGCACGCATGTCGAGGTGATCCTGGAGCCGGCCGCCGGGTTCGGCCGCCATCGCCTGCGAGAGCTGCATCGTGAGCCCGACGGCCGCTGGCGCGGCATCGTCGGTGACATACGGCTGCGCTGGACGGGTGGCGCCGACGCTCAGCTGCCCAGTGGGGGGCGAGCGCTGCGCGCCACCCTCACCGTGGCCGAGGGCGCCCACCACGACCTGATCCTGGAGCTCGGCGACACCGCCCTGAGCGACCAGGCGCCCGACCCGGACCGGGTCTGGCAAGCCACCGAGACCGGGTGGCGCGAGGCCATACCCACCGTTGGCGAGACCATCGCCCCGCGCGACGCCCGGCACGCTTACGCGGTGCTGCGTGGGTTGACCAGCTCCGGGGGTGGCATGGTCGCCGCCGCCACGATGGGCCTGCCCGAACGCGCCGCGCAGGGCCGTAACTACGACTACCGCTACGTCTGGATCCGCGACCAGTGCTACGCCGGGCAAGCCGTCGCCGCCGACGGTGCTCACCCGCTGCTCGATGACGCCGTCGGGTTCGTCGCCCAGCGCCTGCTCGACGACGGCCCCAACCTGATGCCCGCCTACACGATCACCGGCCAGCCGGTGCCCGAGGAGCGATCATTGGACCTGTCGGGCTATCCGGGCGGCACCGACATTGTCGGGAACCACGTCAACGCCCAGTTCCAGCTCGACGCGTTCGGGGAGGCCCTGCTGCTCTTCGCCGCGGCCGCCCGCCACGATCACCTCGACTCCGACCACCACAAGGCCATCACCGTCGCCGTGCGGGCCATCCAGGCACGTTGGCACCAACCCGACGCGGGACTGTGGGAACTCGACAACCAGCGGTGGGCGCACTCCCGGCTGATCTGCGCCGCCGGGCTGCGCGCCATCGCCGGCGCGGGCGCGCCAGCCACCGACGCCGCGGGCTACACCGCGTTGGCCGACGCCATCCTCGCCGATACCGACACCGACTGCCTGCACCCCACCGGCCGCTGGCAGCGCGCCCCCAGTGACCCGCGGGTGGATGCCGCGCTGCTACTCCCGGCGATCCGCGGTGCGGTGCCCGCCGCTGATTCCCGCACCGTGGCCACGCTGCGCGCCGTGGCCGACGAACTGGCCGAGGAGGGCTACGTCTACCGGTTCCGCCAAGACTCCCGTCCGCTCGGCCACGCCGAAGGCGCGTTCGTGCTCTGCGGGTTCCTGATGGCGCTGGCCACCCACCAACAGGGCGACACCGTGGCGGCTACCAGGTGGTTCGAACGCAACCGGGCCGCCTGCGGCCCACCGGGGCTGTTCAGCGAGGAGTACGACGTCGCCCAGCGCCAACTGCGCGCCAACCTTCCGCAGGCCTTCGTGCACGCGCTGATGTTGGAAACCTCTATCCGACTGACCGGGCCATGGCACGACATCTCCTGGTGTCTGGAGAGCAGCTGATGAGCGTTGCCCCCTCAGGTGAGCAGTTCGAGATCGTCGCCGGGCGGCACCGGGTGACGCTCGTCGAGGTTGGTGGCGGCATCCGCAGCTACACCCACCATGGTCGGGCTGTGCTGGAGGGCTACCCACCCGAGCAGATCTGCACCGGGGCCCGGGGGCACCCGCTGATCCCCTGGCCCAACCGGCTCGCCGACGGCGCCTACACCTACGCCGGGACCGACTACCAGGTCGCGCATTGATTACGCCTTCACCGACCTGGCGCGCGACGGCGACGGGCTGGCCTGGGTCCACCTCAACGCCCCGGACGGGCAGCGTGTCAAGTTGTGGGCTGATGAGCACTACCGGTTCCTCGAGCTCTACACCGGCGACACCCAGCCGCCGGACAAGCGTCGCCGGGGCCTGGGTGTCGAGCCCATGACCTGCGCCCCCAACGGCTTCCGCAGCGGAGATGGCCTCCTCGAACTCGACCCCGGCCAGACGATCACCACCCGATGGGGCATCCAGCCCGACTTACCCCGCAGGAAGGAAGCCGCGATGAGGGCGACCTCGCAGGCAGGTCCGCGGTGACCCGGGGTGCTGGGTGCCCGCCACCTCACCCAAGCGATCCTCACCAAGGATGCACCCGGGGCCCTCGTGCTGCCTCTGGGGGTGGAGCTCGACCTCGCCCACGCCGCCTCCATGCTCGGCCTGGCCCTGCTCGACCGACGACGCCGCCGCGCGGGACTGCTCGATGCCACAGCCGCGGGAGTGTTCACCATCGCCGGCGCGATCCTCGCCGCGCGGGCCCCGGCCACCCCACCCCCCGTCGAGAGCGCCCTCGGCAGGCTGGGTGCTCTCCCGCACAGCGCTGCCCGTTGGACCGCCCAACGAACCCTACCGGCCGCGATCTCCCACCGCCTCACCCACGATCAGTGACCCACCCGCTCAGCAGGAGAGGCAACCATCGATGCCCGAGGACCACACCGGCCAGGCCACCACCCCGGCGGTCAGCGCGCAGGCCGCCATCGCGCGGGCCCGCGCGCAGCTGCTCACCGGCCGGGGTCCCGGAGCCACCCCGCAAGAGATCACCCGCCACACCCGAGCCAGACCGCGCCCCGGTGGCCACCCCACCGCCCAGCAGCGCGATCAGGTCGCCGAACACAACGCACCCACCCGCAGCGACCCGGCCGCGCTCGCCCTCCACGCGGAAGACCGGGGAAATGAACTGGGTACAGCGCTGAGGGCGTTGCGCCAGCCCCTGACCCCGAACTCGCTGGCCGGCACGCTGACGCTGGCGGCGGCCGCGCTGGGCGCCCTGATCACGGTCGAAACCCTGCTGCGACACCACCGTCGACGTCCAGCCCGATGACCACCCCAGCCGGGCTGGTCGAACGGCTCCGCGCGGCCGTCGGGGGTGGTGCCCGGCTGCGGGTGGTGGCACTGCTCGCTGGTGTACTCGGCCTCTCCGCCGCCGACAGCGCCACCGTGGGCGCGGTCGCCGCCGAGCTCAAGACGGCCTTCGGGGTGGGCAACGCTGCGATCGGGCTGCTGGTGACCGCATCGGTCGGGGTGGGGGCGCTGGCCACGCTGCCGTTCGGGGTGCTCATCGACAAGGTCAACCGCACCCAGCTGCTCTCGATAATGATCCTGCTGTGGTGTGCGGCGATGCTCGCCTGCGGCGCGGCGGTCTCCTACCCGATGCTGCTGGCCTGCCGGCTGGGATTGAGCGTGGTAGTGGCCGCAGCCTTCCCCGCGGTCGCATCCCTGCTCGGGGACCTGTTCCCGGCCACCGAACGCGGCCGCATCTACGGGTTCGTGCTAGCCGGTGAACTGGTCGGGGCCGCAGCAGGCCTGCTCATCACCGGCGACATCGCCGCCGTGGTATTCATGCATGAGCGGTTCGGGCTACCCCAAGCCGCCGCCACCAGCCTGACCGTCGCGCTGGGCGCCGGGTCGATCGCCGGTGTGCTCACTGCCGGCCGCCTCAGCGACCACCTCCTCGCCCACCACCGCATCAGCGCCCCGCCACTGGTCGCCGGTTCCGCGTTCCTGCTCGCCGTGGCAGCGTTCCTGGCAGCGCTGTTCACCCCAGTGTTCATCATCGCCGCGCCGCTGTTGTTCCTCGGCGCGGCCGGGCTCGGTGCGGCGAACCCGCCGCTGGACGCCGCCCGGCTCGACATCGTGCACTTCCGGCTCTGGGGCCGTGCCGAAAGCGTCCGCACCGTGCTGCGCTCGGCTTTCGTGGCCATCGCACCACTGCTGTTCGGTTACCTGTCCGCGCGTTGGGACACCCACCCCCCACCGGTGCCACCGGGCTGCAACGCACCTTTCTCGTGATGCTGATCTCCGTGCTCGCCGCCGGCATCATCCTGATCGTCTTCGCCCGCCGTACCTACCCCCGCGACGTCGCCACCGCCACAGCCTCCCAGCAGGCCCTCGGGCGGCCATGAAGCGCGGCCATGTATGGGTTGATCGGGGGACAATTGGCAACGACGAATGTGGATGCTTTCATGGGGTGAAAACCGTTTCATCTTTCGTTTTCCCTGCCGAACACTATGACTCACATCAGCAGTGGTCGTCGGCATGCGCCCCGGGATTGTCTGGGTTCTCATGAGCCTCGGAACGTCCGGTCCTCACGAGAGGACAGTGTTCGCATGTCACACCATCGCAGGCTTCTGACGAGATCCAATGATAGACCCTGGAGGAGGCTGACCAGCGAGAGCCTGACGTCTTAAAGATCGCTAGGCTCTCGCTGTTGGTTGGTCAGCGTCACTTCGTGTTGTTCACCGTTGTTTCGTTTGCTGAGACGGCCCGCAGACGGCCCCACCAGACTGGGTGCCGACGGTCTGCCTGGCTGGTGTTGCTTGCCGGGGCAGTTGGGTGGGACCAGACTGGTGACACTGAAAGCGCCCTCGCGGTACGGATCTGCGGTACACCGTTCTTGGCGAAGGCCAATACGGTGCGTTGTTCGTCGAGCTGCGCATACGATGATGACGACCCGGTCGTCGGACTCTTGACCACCTTCAGCTGACCGCGATGCCGGTGATCACGGCGCTGCGCAGGACGTGTCCGACCTGCGGGCCGGTGACGTCGGAGTGGGAGTGGATGAAGCGGTCGGCGAGTAGGTTGTGTACCGCGCCGGGCCGGAAGGAGTACGCCTGGTCGACGTCGAGCAGTTGCCCGGCGAGTGCCTCGGGTGTGCTCAGGGCACCATTGCGGCCGATACCGCCGTAGACGTCCGACGCATCCCCCAGGGCCGACGCGATCTGCCCGGCGATCCGGGAGGCGAGCGCGTAGGCGATGCCCACTGCCCGGTCGTTCGCGGTGTGCGTGACGGCGATGGGTCCGTCCACCCGGTGGCCGGATAGGCAGTCGCGGAACAGGCCGTCCTTTCCGGGATCCCAGTCCTTCGCGAAGCCGAAGTGGGAGAACGCAGCCTGCAGCAGCACCACCGAGGACAGCGGGAGCGCCGGGTCGCCGGCGCCGCCGGTGGCAGCAGCGGACACGAGACGCCCGCCGAAGCTGTGCCCGACCAGGTGCAGCCGCAGCCCGGCGCGCGCGGCGTGCACCTGCGCGAGGATCGGCGCCAGACCGCGGAACCCGACGGTTCCGGCGCGCTGCTTCATCGTGTAGTAGGTGGTGTAGTTGAGCAGGTTGCTGGCCGCGTTGCGGATGCCGCCGAAGATGTCCAGCCCGGCTGCTCCGCCGGTAGGCGGGTGTGGCGTGCCCAGATCGGCCGCGCCGCCGCCACCGAAGCTCGAACGCGCCGGGCGGATGAGAGATGCTGGACGGGCGAGCCGCTCGAGCAGCTCCGCGCCGTCCGCGGTGAGGATCGCGGCCGGCGCCTCCTCGTTCCCGGCGGTGAGGCCGATGCTGGCGTGCAGCGCGGCCCGGACCCCGTCGACGAAGGCACGGCGGGCTGATTCGGAGTTGTCGATCGCCGGCAGCGCCGCGGCGGCCGCGGCCATCCCCTCCGCCGCCGCGGTGTCGTCGAGCAGGACGCCGAACGCGGTGAGCTCGGCGTCCAACTCGGCGATGCTGGGCCCGGCAGCCAGCGCCGCCGCCCCGCCCGGGATGAGGTCGGCGTCGGCGAACCTCTTGGACGGCCACAGCACACCGACGATGCCCAGCCCTGAGCTGCCGGGTCCGGCCAGCCGATCGGCCAAGGCGCGGTAGAGCGCGCGCGCCTCGTCCATGTCGTTGTTCCAGCCGTGCGACAGCACGATCAGGTCGGTGATCTCAGGCTGTGCGGACAGGGCCAGCACCGCGTTCTTCTCGTCGGGGGATACCACCATCCCGTCCTTGTCGAACCGCAGCTCTGCATAGGGGATGCCGGACAGATCCATGTGTCTCACTCCTCAGACTGATTGGATCGCGCGCATGAGGTCGACCAGACCTCGGCCTTGAAAGGCGGGGACCCGGCCGAGGTCGGTGGCCGAGTCGAGGAAAACCTTCTTGACGTCCTCCGGCCGACCGATGTACTCGCGCCGAATGGACAGAAAGCTGGCGATACAGCCTGAGACGTGCGGGGCCGCCATGCTCGTTCCGCTGTCCTCGACGTACTGGACGGGGCCGACCTTGGCCTGGGCGTCCGCGGCGGCGCGGCCGGTTCCGCAGGACAAGATCCGTTCACCGGGGGCCACCAGGTCGGGCTTGGCGCGGCCGTCGCCGGTCGGACCCTTCGAGGAGAAGTAGGACACCCCGTAGAGGTGGGGCATGTCGCGGTGGGTGGATCCGACAGTGATCGCCGACGCGGAATTGCCCGGGTCGTTGATGGTCATGTCCAGTCCAGCGGCTACCGGGTCGGACTTGAAATAGTCCTGGTTCCAGCCATAGCCGGTGTTGCCGGCCGCGACCACCACGACCACCCCGGATCGGACGAGCCGGTCCACCACTACGCACAGCGGGCTCGCTCCGCAGGCGAACCATTCCGGGTTGAAGGAGTAGCCGACGCTGAGATTGACACCGTGAATGAGCAGGTTGCGCCCGTAGTCGTTGACCTCCGCGACGTGCTCGAGCGCGGTGATGATCGTGCTGGTGTCGCCGGCGCCGTCGTCGTCGAGCACCTTGTAGCTGAGCAGGGTGGTCAGCGGCGCCATTCCGGCGATACGCGTCAGCGGGGTGGTCAGGTAGGCGACGTCGCCGTGCTCGTCGCATTCCTTGCGAGCCGCGACGACCGGTGCCTCCGGGCTTGACTCCTGCGCACCGGCGATGATTCCCGCGACGTGCGTGCCGTGCCCGAATGCGTCGGTCAGCGGTGCCTTGGCGCCGGTAGTGAAATCCTCGTGCTGTAACGGGTTGGGGACGGTCAGGTTGTCGTGCGCGCGGAAGTGCGGGTGGTCTGCGTCGATTCCCGAGTCGAGTACCGCCCAGACCACGCCCTTGCCGCTGGCGCCGAAGGACAGCCGGGCCGCGTCGGCCTTGACGGTGGCCACTGACGCGTCGATCAGGGGCCGCACCGGGAAGTCCGGCCAGATCCGGAACACCGCCCGGTGCGTGACGATGCCGGCGGCGGCTTCCCGGTCGCGACGAGCCAGCTCCAGGATCTCCTCGGGTGTCATCCTGGCGGCCAGGTAGTTGCTGGTCTCGCCCAGGGGGCGCGCGTCGAGGGGTCCGGGGCCCGCGGTACTCGTGCGGAGGTCCTGCAGCAGGCTCATGACGCGCTCCCGCGCGCCGGCGAGCCTGTCGACGTAGTTGAGGTTCAACTCGATGACCACCGGCTCGGGCTGGCTGTCCACCCGGGGATCGTCTGGGGGTGTAGCAGCGATCCGCTCCCGCAACGGCGGCGCGATCACCGACCGGCTCAGCCGCTCGGGCTCGAAGCCATCCATGGACTCCTCGATTCGGTTTCGCCCCACCCAGCAGGGTCTGCCTACCGGGGAAAGAGTCGCAATGCGGGCCTATTGATACAGCACCTCAGCGCGACAGGCAGGAACCGGCCGCAGGGCCACCGGGTGCCCTCAGCACGAGGAGAGGAACACCGGGTTGGTGAGTGCCACCATCGAGTCCGGGGTGGTGGCGGTCGCGACCGGCCGGCGCACTTCGGCGCGCACCCAGCGGGAGTAGCGGGTCTGGGTGGTCCACCTGACCGTCGCCGAGCCTGTCGCGTCGACCGGCTGAATCCACTGTGGACCACTCTGGTCGAGCAGCCGCACCGAGGTTCCCGGCGCGCCCGAGACGCTCAGTTCGACGGTGACCGGTGCGCCGGTACCCGTGGTCAGCACCTCGCCCATGCCGGCCAGGAGCACCCCGTCCGTCGCCCCGAAGGTCACCTGCACCTGCGCGGACTCCGCGATCCAGTTCCGCCCGGCCTTGAACCCGTCCATCAGCCCGCCCGGGGTGAGCCCCTCGGCGCGCACCACATTGTGCGGCAGTCCGACCACGTGATCGGGATTGTGCGCGTCACTGTTGCCGACGGCCGGTACCCAGGTACCGGCGCGCAGCATCCCGTGCCAGCTCATCACCGCGGCCTCGTCATCGAGCGTCCACGGTCCGTTCCACACCTCGACCAGGTCGGCCCGCTCGTAGCCGTACTCCCACGAGCAGCCGAAACACGGCGCGAACGGATGCGCAGCGACCACAACCCCGCCGGCCCGGTGCACCTCGTCGACGAAGTGGCGGAGTTTGCGGTCCTCCGCCCGGTAGCGCCAGTCGATCCACCTGCCCACCGGAAGGTTCCACGCCGGCCAGTGTCCGGAGCGGGTGGTGACCTCCTCGCCGTTGACGATCAGCAGGTCGGCTCCGGCATGCTCGCCCCACTGCAGCGACGCACTCGGCGTGTTGTGCTCGGTCGACACGATGAAGTCGAGCCCGGCGGCGCGAGCGGCCGCGGCCAGCTCGGCCGGGGTGCGCCGGCCGTCGGAGTGCACGGTGTGCAGGTGCCCGTCTCCGCGATACCAGGCCCGACCGCGGTCGCGGTCCGGCGCGCTGGCCGGGGCCGGGTTGGGCGTGAAGGCCGGGTCGGGGCGGCCGAACCGCAGCGTGACGCCGACCGTGTAGGTGAGGCCCTGCGGGGCGACGGTGTACGGCCCGAGGATCAGGTGCCAGCGACCGGGCTCGATCGGGCCCGGCAGGTATCCGGGCGTGGCCGCCGCCGCGCTGATCGCGAACCGGTCCCGGAAGCCGCCCGACCAGCCGCGAAAGCCGCGCTGGTTGCCCAGCTGCACCCCAGCCGGCGAGAAGATGCCGATGTCCAGCGCGTTCCCCCTGCCGCCTGGCGGCACCTGCGGGCGGTCGTAGCGGTACCCGACCTCGATCTCGCGGACCCCGCCCGGCACGTCCACCGGCAGGTAGTACCAGTCGGATACGCCGGGCCGCAGGGTGCCGGTGACCGTCCGGGTCTGCTCACCGGAGGGCTCGGTGTGCGGCTGATCGGCAAAGGTGAACCCCGTCAGTAACGTGCCGGTGTCGGCCGGCGCACCCGACGCCGCCAACAGCGACCGACGCCCGATCCGGTCCTGGCAGGGTTGCTCGCCCATGCGGCCAACCTAGCCCTGAGTATTCACCGTGATCTTGGAGCGGGCTCCCGCGCCTCCGGGACACTCACCGGCGAGCCTCACCACGTCGACGGCGGCGCCAACCTGACCTGACGGGTTCAGCCGCCTGGCGGATCAATTCCACTAACAAAAGGTCCCCGCCGTCTCCCCGCAGTACGGCACCGGCGCCTCTGTCACCGCAGCGGTGCTGAGCCAGATGCACCACCACGTGCCCAACCGCACCCGTCATCCGTCCGCCGCTCGTACGCTGCGGCCATGGCAGGAATCGAAGGCAAGGTCGTCGCGATCACGGGCGCAAGCAGCGGCATCGGCGAGGCGACTGCGCTGCTGCTCGCTGAACGGGGCGCGAAAGTCGTGCTCGGGGCGCGTCGAACCGATCGCCTCGAGGCTCTGGTCACTCGCATCGCGAATGCGGGCGGTGAAGCGGCCTACGCGCGCACAGACGTGCGGCGGCGCGACGACCTGTCCGATCTCGTCGAATTGGCATGTGAGCGGTACGGCAAGCTCGACGTTCTCGCCAACAATGCTGGTATTGGCCTGATTTCTCCCCTCGACGACCTCCGCGTCGAGGACTGGGAGGAGATGATCGACGTCAACCTCAAGGGTGTTCTGTACGGCATCGCCGCGGCGCTGCCCGTCTTCCGCAAGCAGGGCTTCGGACATTTCGTCAATACCGTTTCTACAGCCGGGCTTCGCATCGTGCCGAACCAGTCGGTCTATGCGGGAACGAAGAACGCCGTGCGCGCCATCTCCGAGGGATTGCGCCAGGAGGCGGGCGACAAGCTGCGCGTGACCATCATTTCGCCGGGCTTCGTCCACACGGACTTCGCGGACACCATGACAAATCCGGAGGTGAAGGCCCAAATCGTCGACGCAATGAAGAAGATCGCGCTCCCGCCGGATGCGATTGCCCGCGCCATTGCATTCGCGATCGAACAACCGGCCGGAGTTGATGTGGGCGAGGTTATTGTCCGTCCCACCGCGCAAGGGTAAGAGGCGCGACCCACTCGCGTTAGTGGATCGCTCCGGTGTCTCCAGGTCGATGTAGTTAGGTTAGGTGCGCGGGGCGGGGGATGTCGCGTTCTCGGTGGCTAGCCAGGAGCCCTCAGCGCTGGAGTGGCTGCCGCGCTCAGCGAGCCTGGCCCGCTGCGGGGCGACAACCTGTTGCGGGTCCGACGCTGACGCCCGGCCGGCCTCGAACACCGCGAACCGGGTGGCGAGCGAGCCTGCCGCGAGCGCAGCACCCGAGGCTATGGCGGCCACCCGGCTGCGCCCGGCGAGCAGCGCCCCGAGGCCACCGCACGCGGTCAGCCCGCGGGCCAGCCGGTTCCATCGCCCGGCGGCCCCGGTGCGGTAGGCGCCGGCGATGTCACCCGGGATCCGGTCGAGCCGCTTCTCCAGCATCTCGCCGATGACGAGCTCCGCCGTGGCCCCGGCAACCGCCAGCCGGACCATCGGGCCCCGCTCCCGCCCTCCGGCGCCGGTCAGCCCGGTGATCAGGAGTTGAGCGCCCGCGCCGGCCGCCGCCCCGCTGGAGGCGAAAAGCAGCGGGAGCTCGCGGTGGGCCTCGTGCCAGGCCGGGATGGCGGTGTTGGAGAGCAGCACGCCGGTATAACTGGCCAGCGGCGGGCCGAAGAGCGCAGCGCCCCAGCCGGCGAGCCGGCCCAGGCGCGGGGCGATGCCGGTGAGCTCCGCCGCCGCGGCGGTAGAGGCGAACGCAGCGAACGGGGTGAGGATCCATGAGCCGATGGACAGCGGCGAGGTCGGCTTGATCACCCGCAGCATGTTGAGGAATCGCTCCGGCCGGCCGAGGTCGTGCATCAGGGCCACCGTGCCGGCGAGCGCGCCACCCGCGGCGACGAGCCGGCCGCTGCGGCGAAGCGCCGGCCGTCCCGTCGCGTCGCCCAGCGCCGCCACCACCGCCGAGGTGCCGGCGAGACCGCCGACCCAGAGGTAGACCGGCACGTCCGGGCTCTTCCAGGTGGGCTTCTTGAGGATCGGGCGCCCGTAGTAGGAGCTGAACTCGGCGGCAGGCACCATCGAGTCACGTTCCCGCCGGCGCCCCCGGGCCATCAGCGCCTCCCCAGGAACGATCCCACGATCGCGGTGGCCAGCCCCACCGCCGCCACCGCCGCGCGCTTCCACATCTGCGGCAGGTCCCGCGTGGTGACGACCGGGTCCGGCGGAAGGCCGTAGACCTCCGGCTCGTCGAGCAGCAGGAAGAACGCGCCGTCGCCGCCGACGCCGCCGTCCGGGTCGCGGCCGTAGAGCTGGGCCTCCGGCACCCCCTCCGCGTGCAGCTGAGCCAGCCGCCGGTCGGCCCGCTCGCGGAGTTCGTCGAGCGGCCCGAACTGGATCGACTCGGTCGGGCAGGCCTGCGCGCACGCCGGGGTCAGACCGTCCTTGGTCCGGTCGTAGCAGAGGGTGCACTTGAAGGCGCGGCCGTCACCGGGCCGGATGTCGATCACACCGTACGGGCAGGCGGGTACGCAGTAACCGCAGCCGTTGCAGACGTCGGGCTGCACGTAGACGGTGTCAAACTCGGTTCGCATGAGCGCCCCGGTCGGGCACACGTCCAGGCACGCGGCGTGGGTGCAGTGCTTGCAGACGTCGGAGGACATCAGCCACCGGACCTCGCCCTGCTGCGCGGCGCCGGTGCGGTGCTCCGCCTCGATGAACGCGACGTGCCGCCACGTCGAGGCGCCCAGCGCCCCGGAGTTGTCGTAGGACATGCCGAGCAGGTCCATGCTGCGCAGCTCGTCCAGATCAGCCGGGTGGCTGCCGCTCGGGCCGGTGTCCGGGGGGACGAGGTTCCACTCCTTGCAGGCCACTTCGCAGGCCTTGCACCCGATGCACAGCGAGGTGTCGGTGAAAAAGCCCAGCCGGGGCGGCCGCTGCCCCGGCATGCCCAGGTACGCGGCCCGCTCTGTTTGCCCGCTCATCGGAGTGGTGTAGGGCGTGCCGACGTTGCTCGCCAGGCCGGCGGTGGGGTCGGCAGTGCTTCCCGCATCGGGCCGCTCGCCGCGGGCGACCGGGCTGCCGGGCTCGATGGAGGCAGTCATGATCCGATCCCCGCCCGGCGCCGGTAGTCTTCGACCAGCGCCCGCAGTTCGGGCCCCCGCGGTCGCCGACCGGGCTGGATGTCGCAGGTCAGCACCTTGGACTCCTGGATGTGGACGTTCGGGTCGAGCGTGATCGACAGCAGGTCGTTGGCGCTGTCACCGGTGGCGAGCCCGTTAGGGCCGTAGTGCCACGGCACCCCGATCTGATGGGTGTCGCGGCCCTCGACGCGCAGTGGGCGCAACCGCTGGGTGACGAGCACCTTGAGCTCGACCGCGCTGCGCGCGGTGACCAGCGTGGCCCACCCGAGGTGGGAGAGTCCCCGCTCGCGGGCCAGCTCGGGGGAGACCTCGCAGAACGCTTCGGGCTGCAGCTCGGCGAGATAGGGCAGGTGCCGGCTCATCCCGCCACCGGTGTGGTGCTCGGTGAGGCGGAAGGTGGTGAGCACGTAGGGGAAGACCTCGGAGCCGACCGGGTGGTGCCGGTTGCCCGGCTGGTCGTACAGCATGGCGGCCGGGTTCGCCGGCTGCTCGGGATGCAGCAGGTTGTGGTGCGGGGTCTCCACCGGTTCGTAGTGCGTCGGCAGCGGCCCGTCGGCCAGCCCGGCAGGCGCGAAAAGCCAGGCCTTGCCGTCAGTCTGCATGATGAACGGGTCGTCGCCGGCCAGCGCGGCTGCCGCTTTCGCTCCCGGCGGTGGGATGTAGTCGGGGGGCTTGTCCGGTGGGAAGTCCGGCACGTCCTTGCCCGTCCAGCGTGTCCCGTCCCACCAGATCAGTGCCTTGCGATCGCTCCACGGCTTGCCCTCGGGGTCGGCCGAGGCGCGGTTGTAGAGCTGGCGACGGTTCGCCGGCCACGCCCAGCCCCACTCGGCGGCCACCCAGTCCTGCTCCGACACCGGTCTGCGCCGCGCGGCCTGGTTGATCCCCTCGGCGTACACCCCGCAGTAGATCCAGCAACCGCAACTGGTGGAGCCGTCGTCGCGCAGCTGGGTGTAGCTGGAGAGCAGCTGCCCGTCGGGTCCGCGCCCGTTGATCTCCTGCAGCACCACCGCGGCCGACGGTTCCGCCTTCGGCCCGTGCACCGGATAGTCCCAGGTGAGCGCATGGATCGGCGCATCACGAGGATCGCCGGAATCGGCCAACCTTTCTTTGATGATCCGGCCGAGGTGGTAGAAGAATCCCAGGTCGCTGCGGGCGTCGTCCGGTGGCTCCACCGCCTTGTGCCGCCACTGCAGCAGCCGATGGGTGTTGGTGAACGTGCCCTCCTTCTCCACGTGGCTGGCCACGGGCAGGAAGAACACCTCGGTGCCGATGTCCTCGGTGCGCAGCTCCCCGGACTCGATCTCGGGCGAGTTCTTCCAGAAGGTGGCGGTTTCGATGCAGGCCATGTCGCGCACGACCAGCCAGTCGAGCTTGGCCAGGCCGAGGCGCTGCATCCGGGCGTTCGCCCCGCCGACGGCCGGGTTCTCCCCGGCGACGATGTAGCCGGGCACCTTGCCCTCGACCATGTCGAGCACGGTCCGGAAGTTGTTGTGATCCCCGGTCAACCGCGGCAGCCAATCGAAACCGTAGTCATTCTCCGCGGTGGCTGCCTCGCCGAACCACGCCTTGAGCAGGCTGACGATGTAGTGGGGCATATCGCCCCAGAACCCGGTCACTCCGGCGTCGGGGGCGATGTAGTCCGCCAGCGACGTCCCGAGTGGCCCGGCCGGCATCGGCAGGTAACCGGGCAGCAGGTTGAACAGCGTCGGGATGTCGGTGGAGCCCTGGATGCTCGCGTGCCCGCGCAGCGCCAGGATCCCGCCGCCGGGCCGGCCGATGTTGCCCAGCAGCGCCTGCAGGATCGACGCCGCGCGGATGTACTGCACGCCTACGCTGTGCTGGGTCCAGCCCACCGCGTAAGACCAGTTCGTCGTGCGCTCCCGCCCGCTGTTCTCGGTGATCGCCCGGGCCACCTCGAGGAACGTCTCGCGCGGGATCCCGCACACCTGCTCGACGAACTCCGGGGTGTAGCGGGCGTAGTGCCGCCGGAGGATCTGGAAGACACACCGCTCGTGCTGCAGCGTCTCGTCCCGCGCGGCTCCCGCGCTGACCGAGGGCCCGCCGCTGCCGTACCTGTCGCCACCCGCGGTCGCCTTGTGGTGGGCACCGCCGTGGTGTTCCGAGCTACCCCGCCGAACAGGCCGCGGGACATCATGCAGCCCGGCCGACGGGGCAGCGAGCTCGGCGTCCTCGTACGCCCAAGTGGTGACGTCGTAGGCCTCCTGTTCCGGGTTCCACCCGCTGAACAGCCCCGCGAGGTCCTCGGTGTCGCGGTAGTCCTCATTGATGAGCACCGACGCGTTGGTGTAGGCGACGACGTACTCGCGGAACTCCTTACCTTCGCTCAGCACATAATTGATCAGCCCCCCGAGCAGGGCGATGTCCGTGCCCGACCGGATCGGCACGTGCAGATCGGCGTGCGCGCTGGTCCGGGTGAACCGCGGGTCGATGTGGATCACCTTGGCACCACGGAGCTTGGCGTCGATCACGAACTGGAAGCCGACCGGGTGGCACTCGGCGAAGTTCGAGCCCTGGATGACGATGCAGTCGCTCTTGCCGAGGTCCTGCTGGAACGTCGTCGCGCCGCCGCGACCGAAGCTCGCCCCCAGACCGGGGACGGTGGAGCTGTGTCAAAACCGCGCCTGGTTCTCCACCTGGATCGCGCCCAGCGCGGTGTACAGCTTCTTGATGAGGTAGTTCTCCTCGTTATCCAGCGTAGCCCCGCCGAGGTGGGCGATGCCCATCGTGCGGCGCAGCACCCGCCCGTCGGAGTCGGTGTCCTGCCAGGTGCGCCGGCGGGTCTCGATCACCCGGTCAGCGATCATGTCCATCGCCGCGTCGAGGTCGAGGTCCTCCCAGTCGGTGCCGCCAGGACGGCGGTAGCGGACTTTGGTCACCCGATCGGGCCGGGTGACCAGCTGCTTGCTGGCGGCCCCCTTGGGGCACAGCTTGCCCCGTGAAATCGGCGAGTCCGGGTCACCCTCGATCTGGACGACCTTCCCATCCTTCACGAACACCCGCTGCCCGCAACCCACCGCGCAGAACGGGCAGATCGACTGGACCACCCGGTCGGCCTGCGAGACACGCGAATGCAGGTGCTCACTGCGCGATGACCGAACGGCATCCCCACGCGCGGTCCGGTCCGGGCCTGTCGCCTGCCGGACGAGGGGCCAACTCCCAATCCACTGCCGCAGTCCCACGGATCGCCCCTCCCTCAGCGCGGGGGAATGTCACATGCTGGGCGGAGGCGGTCGATTTCGACACCCAGACGTCTCCACGGCTGAGGGTAGCGCCGATGAGATGGCCTGCCCAGGGACTCTGCAGGTAGCTGACACCGGAGGACTGCAGCTACCAGGAAGCCCAGCTGGATGCTGGCGTCGAAGACGGCCGATCGCGCAAGGAGCAGTGTCTCTTGTGATCGAGGAGGCTGAGATGGACGTCGCGGTGTTGGGCATGGGACGGATGGGACGTGCGCTGGCCGCAAGGCTGCTTGAGGGCGGCCACCGGGTGGTGGTGTGGAATCGCTCGAAGGGCAAGGCCGGCGACGTCGTGTCCGCGGGCGCCCGGGAAGCGCACAGCGTTGCCGACGCCGTGGACGGTGTCGAGGTCGTGATCACCATGCTGGCCAACGACGAAGCGCTCCGGGCAGTCGCGCTGGGGGAGCTCCGGTCATCGATCGGGGCGAAGACCATCTATGTCGACTGCTCGACGGTGTCACCGAAGATGACCGGCGAGCTAGCTGAAGCCTTCCCCGCGCGATTCCTCGCGATGCCCGTCGTCGGCAGCCCCGTCGCGGTGCGGGCGGGGCATGCGGTGTTCCTCGCCGGCGGCAACGCCGGCATCGTGGAGCGCCTGCAACCCGTCCTGTCGTCGCTGTCGGACACCGTGCGGCGATATGACACCGCGCCGCTGGCCATCACCGCCAAGCTGGCAAACAACCTGTTGCTGCTGTCGGAAGTGGTCGCCCTGGCCGAGTCGTTCGCCGTCGGCCGCTCGGGGGGTCTCTCGGATGACCAGCTCCGGGACCTGCTCGGCACCAGCCCCCTGGTGGCGCCTGGGTTGCAGAACCGGTTCGAGGACGTGCTGACCGGCTCCCAGGAGGGGTGGTGGACCACTGTGCTGGGCGCCAAGGACGCCGGCTTGGCGTTCGACGTCGCCCGCGAGGCCGATGTCGAGCTGCCGGCAGCCCGGCTGGTGCAGCAGCTCTACGAAAAAGCGGCCGCGTCGGGTCTGGATGACGCCGACGTCGCCGCCGTGACCGAGCTCTACCGCGGCGCGGCGACGGCCATCTCGAGGTGATGCGGGCCGACCGTCGGATCAGGCAGACTCAGGAGGCAAGGGATCGTGGCAGGCAACCGAGCAGTGGTGTACCAGGGACCGGGGAAGGTCTCTGTGGAGTCGGTCGACTACCCGGAGCTGGAGCTCAAGCCCGGCCCCGGGGTGCCGCCGGGCAACGAGAACCGCAAGTGCCCGCACGGCGTGATCCTCAAGGTCGTCGCCAGCAACATCTGTGGCAGCGACCAGCACATGGTCCGCGGGCGCACCACCGCACCGGTGGGGCTGATCTTAGGTCACGAGATCACCGGTGAAGTGGTGGAGAAGGGCCCCGACGTGGAGAACCTGGCGGTCGGGGACCTGGTGTCGGTGCCGTTCAACGTCTCCTGCGGGCGGTGCCGCAACTGCCGGGAGGCCAACACCGGGGTGTGCCTGAATGTCAACCCCGAGCGCCCCGGCGGGGCCTACGGCTACGTCGACATGGGCGGCTGGCCCGGCGGTCAGGCCGAGTACGTGATGGTGCCCTATGCGGACTGGACCGCGCTGCGCTTCCCGGACCGCGACCAGGCACTGGACAAGATCCGGGATCTGACCATGCTCACCGACATCTTCCCCACCGGTTATCACGGCTGCGTCACCGCTGGGGTTGGCACGGGGTCGACGGTCTACATCGCCGGCGCAGGCCCGGTTGGGCTGGCCGCAGCGACTTCGGCGTTCCTGCTCGGCGCCGCGGCGGTGATCGTCGGGGACTTCAATGCCGAGCGGCTCGCGCACGCCCGCAGCTTCGGCTGCGAGACCGTCGACCCCTCGGCCGGGCCGCTGCCCGACCAGATCGAGCAGATCCTCGGGGTGCCTGAGGTGGACGCCGCGGTCGACTGTGTCGGCTTCGAAGCCAAGGGGCACACCAAGGACGGGCAGCAAGAGGCTCCGGCGATCGTGCTCAACGCGGCGATGGAGATCACCCGCGCCGGCGGGGGGATCGGCATCCCCGGGTTGTACGTGACCGAGGACCCGGGGGCCAGCGACCCCAACGCCCGGGTTGGATCCCTGTCACTGCGGTTGGGCTTGGGCTGGGCGAAGTCGAACTCCTTCGCCACCGGGCAATGCCCGGTGCTGCGCTACAACCGGGCACTGATGATGGCGATCCTGCACGATCGGGTACCGATCGCCCGCAACGTCAATGCCACGGTCATCTCGCTGGACGCCGCCCCCGACGGCTACGCAGAGTTCGACTCCGGCGTTCCGAAGAAATTCGTCCTCGACCCGCACGGCATGCTCGGCATCCCGATGGCAGCCTGAGGTCATGAGCCCAGCGCCGCCGTTGCCGGGGGCGCTGGGCACCCTCGCGCCGCTGCTGGACCACTACGGCTACCTGGCGGTCGCGGGGCTGATCACGCTGGAGGACTTCGGCGTTCCGGTACCGGGTGAAACGGTGCTGATCACGGCAGCGGTCTATGCGGGGGCCGAGCGGCTGAACATTATCGCCGTGGCGCTGATTGCGGTGGCCGCAGCCGTGATCGGTGACAACATCGGCTATGCCATCGGCTCTTTCGGCGGGCGGCGGTTGGTGGAGCGATTCGGCCGCTACCTCCTGATCACCCCACAGCGATTGGACACCGCCGAGCGGTTTTTCGGCCGGCACGGCGGCAAGGTCGTGACCATCGCGAGGTTCGTCGAGGGCCTGCGGCAGGCCAACGGGATCATCGCCGGCACCACGGGGATGCGCTGGCGGCGGTTCCTGGCGTTCAACGTTCTTGGCGCCGCATTGTGGGTGGGAATCTGGGCCGGTCTCGGCGACCTGGCAGGCGCTCACATCGGCACGATCTATGGCCAGATCAGCCACTACCAGAGCTATGCCCTCGCCGCAGCGGGCGTGTTTGTCATTGTCTTGATCGTCCGGCATGTGGCGCTGCGCCAACGCGGGCGCGAGACGATCGGTCAACAGCCCCCAGGGCAGCGACGCTGAGGAAACTACCCGCGCGGGACGGCGCCGCCGGGGACACCCATCCAGTGCAGGACCCGGCTTATGTCCGACGGCGAGACGATGCCGACCAGGACGCCGTCGGAGAGCACGAGGGCGCGCCCCTCGGCGCACTCGCTGAGCCGAGGCAGTAGGTCGGCGGCCGGCTCGTCCGGCCGGGCCTGTGCCACCTGCTCCAGCGTGCAGGCGATGTCGCGAAGCCGGGTGGTGGCTCTTGCCTGCGGTGGGACCTGCCGGATCTGGTTGAAGGTGACCAGGCCGACCGGCCCTCCGCCGTCTTCGGTCAGGGGGAACGACGAGTGCCGGTGCCGGATAAGGTCGCTGGTCAGGAGATCCTCGACGGTCATCGATGCCGCGACGGTCATCGGGTCTGGGGTCATGACGTCGCGAACCGCCAGCCGGCCGAGTTGGCCACGGACGGTGGCCTGCTCGCTTTCGGCGGTAGCCGCACTGATCAGGAACCAGCCGATGAGCGCGAGCCACAGGCCGCCGAGGTCACCACGGGCGAACAACATCGTCAGGCCCAGCACCACGAGCAGCCAACCGAAGACCTGACCGGCCCGGCTGGACCACCGGATGGCCTTGAGCCTGTCGCCGGTGCGCCACCAGATGATCGAGCGGAGCACCCGGCCGCCGTCCAGCGGCGCGGCCGGGATCACGTTGAACACTGCAAGTACGATGTTGATGCCGCCCAGCCACGCGAACCCGGCTAGCACGAGGCCGTGGTAGCCGCTCATCTCGAGCAACCCGGCCACCACCAGGAACACCAGGCCGAGCAGCAGGCTGACCAGCGGGCCGATTCCGGCGATGCGCAGCTCGGCGCTGGGATTGCCGGCCTCCCCGGATAGCCGCGCCACCCCACCGAACAACCACAGCGTGATGTCGCCCACCTGCAGGCCATTGCGCCGCGCCACCAGCGCATGCGAGAGCTCGTGAGCAAGCAGCGACGCGAAGAACGCACCCGCGGTCAGCACAGCCGCGGCGACGTAGGTGCCGGTGGCGTACTGCGGGTAGGCAGCCGGGAAGCGAGACGCAGCCAAACCCCAGGCGATAATCGCGAAGATCACCACGACGCTCCAGTTGACGCCGATCCGGATCCCAGCGATGTGCCCCAGACGAAAACTTGTCCTCATAGGGTTGAGTACCCCCGTCACTACCGGCTGGCTGAAGGGTCACCGTCACCGTGGCTGTTGATCAGCGCGCGAATGGCAGCGGCCGACAACGCAGACTTGGGCAGGAAACCGACCACGGGGCTGGCCTCGATCAGATCGGTGTAGTCCTGCTCGGCATGGGTTGAGATCAGGATCATCCGGGTGCCTGCCAGGCCGGCTTCGCGGGACAGTCGCAGGGCCAGGTCGAAGCCGCTTTCTCCACCGAGGTCGATGTCGAGCAGGGCGATGTCCGGCCGCAGCTCGGTGGCTTGCTGCAGCGCCTCAGAGCTGGTCGACGCCATGCCGACGACCATGAGCCCCTGGCGTTCCAGCAGGCCACGGGCGGCATCCAGGAAGCGAGGGCTGTCGTCAACGATGAGACAGCGCAATGTCATCACACCAGGATCGCACTGCGGCCGCCAGCGCGCCTTCCAGCTAGCCGGAAGCTCGGGGCCGCGCAGGCAAGAGGGAGAGGTTCGCGGGCCCACGGCTCCGGACGAAATAATCACGACCGTGGGCTCGACTACCGGCCAGCAGGAATCCGGGGTTGCGGGTACCAGCAGGGGGTCACGGCCGCTGGCAACGATGCGCCCACGCGGGCAGTGCACGACCCTCACTATCAACCGGACCCGCAGGGAGAGGGTGATGGGCTTGTGAATCCGACGGTGCTGCTCGCTGCATTCCTCGCCACAGCGATCGAAGTCATTGAAATGGTTGCGATCGTGGTGGGAGTCGGGGTGGCGCGCTCATGGCGGGCATCGCTGCTGGGTGCGAGCGCGGGTTTGGTCGTGCTCGTCGCGCTGGTCGCAGTGCTGGGCACCGCGGTGCGGGACGTGCCGCTGAACCCGGTGCGACTGGTCGTCGGTGCGTTGCTGCTCGTGTTCGGGCTGCAGTGGTTGCGCAAGGGCGTGCTGCGGGTCGCCCACGACGGGTGGGGCGTGGGCCACAGCGCCCCGGACGTCGACTCCGCCGACTCGGGCGAGAGCCGGTTCGACTGGACCGGGTTTGTGCTGTCGTTCAAGGGCGTGTCGCTGGAGGGCCTGGAGGTGGCGGTCATCGTGGTGGCATTCGGGGCTGCGGCGGGCGCGCTCGGCTCTGCTGTGGTGGGCGCCGCTGCCGCGGTCCTCGTCCTGGGAGCCCTCGGCGGGTTGACCTACCGGCTGGTCGCGCGAATCCCGCGGCGCGCGCTGCAGCTGTTCGTCGGTGCGATGTTGACCACATTCGGCACGTTCTGGGCCGGGGAGAGCCTCGGCGTGGCCTGGCCGGGCGACCAGGCGGCCCTCCTCGCCCTGGGGGCGGTTTACGTCGTAGCGGCGCTGGGGCTGCTCAGTCGGGTCCGCCACTGGCGGCGCGACACCACAGCGCGGGCGGCACAGCAGCGATCAGCCTCCACCCCGTCTCCGTCAGGGAAGCATCGATGAGCAGTGTGCTGCGCGGAGTCCGCGCGTTCGTCATGTTCTGGGTCGACTTCATCATCGGGGACGACTGGACCGTCGCTGCCACGGTCGCGCTCGCACTCCTCGGTACCTGGGGTCTGACCCGCGCCGGGCTCGTCGCCTGGTGGCTGCTCCCGCTCGCCGTGCTTATCGCCACCGCGGTGAGCCTTCGCCGTGCGGTCGGACGGGAACTCCGGTGACATACACTCGGCTCCTCGGAAATTGGCCCTTGAAGCCAGCGGCGGGACCTTAATCCGAGAGAAGTTCAGCATCTCGTAATCAGCCACCGGCGGCGTGCAGCGGACCCCCAGCACCCCGCCGGTAGTCGGCTGGCGGTGCACGGGGTGCGCTACGCGCTGGGCGATCACGTCGCAAAGCCACAGGGTGCCTATGTCGATCATCTCGCCGCGACGGTCGATGTGCTCGGCGCCGCGCCGTCGGTGCTGCGGCTGGTGATCGCGCTGGCGAGCAGCCGGACGCTCACCGATCGGGAGGTGTGGAACCGGTTGCTGGCGCTGGCCGAGTCGTGCGTCAGGTGAGCCGCCCTGCGCCACTGGGCAGTCTCCACGCTCGACTACTGCGTGCACCTGCTGCTGTTTGAAGGCGACCACGCGCCGGGGGCGCCCAGGCACGGTGCGGCGCAGCGGCCCTGCTGCCGGTGCCGGGCGACCAGCACGAGCAGCCCCTGGTTCGCGGCTATGAACCATAGTTGCATGTTGCAAACACATTATTGATCAAGCAGGGTGGTGGAGTGGTTTCCGAGGTGACGGCCCTGGATGGGTGCCGGTGAACGGATTACGGGGTCGGCTGGCCGGCTGGACCGACCGGTGGGCGACGATGGATCCTGGGTTGACCCGGCTCACATCGGCTCTGGGAACGACGGTCGGGGTGGGTTCGGGGCTTGGTGTGGAGTACCTGTTCGCGCTGCTGACGGGTCAGGCACCGCTGGTACCGATGCTCCTTGGTGCGGTGGTGGTGATGATGGCATCGTTCGGTGTCACCGACGCCACCCGTGCCGGCAAGACGATCACCTTGCTGTGCCTGCCACTGTTTATGCTCGCCGGGTTACTTACCGCGTTGGCCGTCGACCGTTTTCGGGTCGCCTCGCTGGTCGCCTTCGTCGTGGTGATGTTCGCCGCGGTGTGGGTGCGCCGGTTCGGTCCACGTCTCTTCATCGGCGGCATGGTTACGTTCATCGGCTACTTCTTCTCGCTGTTCCTGGGCTTGAAGCTGGCGCAGCTGCCCGGTCTGCTCGCCGTGATCGGAATCGCGGTGGCCTGGTCGATGCTGCTCGCCCTGGTGCTGATGCCGGTCCGCAACGACCGCGTGCTACGCCGGATGTTGCATGCATTCGAAGCCAGGACCAGGGGAGTGGTCGATGCCGCGCTCGACCTGCTCCCGGCCGCGACCGATACCCGGGTCCGGTCACGGCTACGCGACGGCATGACCGGTCTCAACGAGACCGCCCTGATGATCGATGGACAGTTGGGTGCGCCAGGCGCGGTCGCCGACGGGACGGCCGAGGTCGTGCGGCACGCGCTGTTCGACGCTGAGCTGGCCACCAGAACCACCATCGACGCTGTGCACCTGCTCGGCACGCTCGACGACCCGCCGGCTACCGAGCTGACGGCCCGGGTCAAGGCCGTGCTGACCAGCCTGCGCCGCGACCACTGGGACGCCGCCGCGACCATCGCGCACAACCTCGAGATCCAGCTGTCACCACAAATCTCGCTACCAGCAATGGCGACAGCCGGCGAGCCCGTCCTGACAGCCGATCTGCTCGCCCACCGCATCGTTGCCGCCGTGTTCACCCTCGCGGCCGCGCGGCGGGACTGGTCGACCATGCAGGCGTCGACGTCTGCCGCCGGTGACCAGCGGGAGCAGAACACCGAGTTCGCGCCGGCGGTGGAGCTCGTCGCCGGCCTCCTGCCCGGCTCGGCGAAGACTGTCGCCGCCATGGCCGAGCACGGGGATGGCTGGCTCTCGCGGATGTCGCTGAGCACCCGGCAGGCGATCCAGGTAGCCTTGGCGACCGGACTCGCCATCGTCGTGGGTGACGCGCTGTCCGGCCAGCGCTATTACTGGGCAGTCCTCGCCGCGTTCATCGCCTTCACTGGCACCGCCACCGTCGCCGAAACCCTGACCAAGGCGTTCAACCGCACCCTCGGCACGATGGTCGGGCTGTTCGCCGCTATCCCCGTAGTTACCCTCACCGGCCCCTCGGTGCCCGTGGTGCTTTCGATAGTGCTGATCAGCATCTTCTTCGGGTTCTACCTGCTGCAGGTCTCCTACGCGCTGATGATCTTCTTCATTACGCTGATGGTCGGTGAGCTCTACGCTCTGCTCGGGACATTCACCGCGCAACTGATGTTGCTACGGTTGGAAGAAACCGCGGTCGGAGGAGCGATCGGCTGTGCAGTGGCACTGCTGGTGCTGCCGACCCGCACCCGACGCGCCGTCGACGCTACGCGCCGCGACCTACTCGTCGCGTTGCAGACCCTGCTCACCGACCTCGCCAGGTGGCTGCGCAACCCGGACTCCCCTCCGGATCTGGCTGGCCAGGCCCGCTCTGTGGACGTCGGGCTCCACCAGATGCAGATCATCACTCGCCCCCTGACCCGCCCAGGCCCGCTGGCTTTCAACAAGAACACGCGCCAAGCGCTGTTAATCTACGATGGGTTGGCCCACCACGCGAGAAGCGCAGCCCATATCACCAAGGGATGCCCGCCACCACCGGGCCCACTCGCAGCGGGACTCGCCCGCGCCTGCGACCAGCTCGTGATCCTCGCGGAGAACCTTGCTCCGCCTGCGCCCCGGCTGCGTCGCACCACCCTGAGTACGACCAGGGACCTGCTCACCGCGCTGCACGCGGCGGTCGGGCAGCAGGATCGACCGGACACCCCGTCGCACGGGTCGCTGGCACTCGAGCTCGGCCACCTCCATGACACCCTCATCGAGCTCGCGCAGACCCACAACTTCATCACCGATCCCGACCGGCCGGCATTGGCCGCGCACGGACAGCCGGTGGACAGCGGCCCCGCCCTCGCGCCGGCATTCCCACCAGATCCCGAAACACTCAGCCACACCGTTCGAGGCCAGATCTACCAACCTGACTACACCATCGCGACCACAGTCGTGACCCTGGTCGACATGACCGGTCGGCAACGGGCCAGGACGACGACCGACACCGGTAGCTACCACCTCAGCGCACCCACAGCCGGCCCCTACCTGCTGATCTGCACCCCGCAGCCGGACGAGTCGACGACTGGCGCGGGACCGCACGCAAGCCTCGTCAGCGTGAGCGGCCGGCCTGTCACCCACGACGTCGTGCTACCCCCGCGACCTGTCGCGTCCCGGCCGCACCAGGCGCACTCGACCATGCCAGCAATGCGATGATCAGCTGGGTCACGGGCCCGATGCGGTCGATACTGCACGTGGCGTAGCCAGCGACGAATAACGATCTGATGTGCATCCTTTAGATAGTGGGAGACCTGGTCGCCTTCGAATCGGGCACCGGTTGGGCATGGCGCTGCAGGTCTGCATGTTGCGCACCGTGAACCGGAACTGGACCAAGGTGGTCACTCGGCACCGTCGGCGGTTGCCGTGCGTCGCTCACCGTTGCGACGTCACGACCTTCTCTCTGTCCGAGATGTCTGTATCGGGTGTGTCCAGGCCGAGGATTCCCCGGAAGCGTTCCACCATCAAGGTGCGGCCTTTCAGCTGGGACACCATCTCCGGTCCTACCACTCCGTCTTGCCCAGGGAGCTGGCCGGCGCCGCCGTCCGGTCCGATCGGCACGGCGATGGCTGGCGGCGTCTGCTGGTAGGCAGGCGGCTCCTCCGCGCCGGTGATCAGCGCTCGGACGGTGGCTACAACGACCTCGGCCTGCCGCGAGGCGAACCCGGCCATCGCCGGCAGGTGGTCGGTGACATCTCCGACGGCGAACACAGCGGGGTTCCCGCCGACCCGCAGCTGACCGTCCACCCGCAGCCGCCCACTTGGCGTGCGCGCTGCCGCCAGCTCACCGGTCAGGTAGTCGCTGACCGGGACGACGCCGTAGCAGCGCAGCCACAGGTCGGCGCGCAGCTTGCGGCCGTCGGTAGTGCGCACCTCGATCGGCGCCAGTTCCCCGGGCGCGGTGGGCGGGTCGGCGGCCAGCGGGCTGCCCAGCACGAGCTTGATGCCCCGCTCGGCGAGCTGGCGGGCCAGCTCCACCCGCAGCGCCGGGTCGTAGTCGCCGGGCAACAAGTCCGGTCCGGCATCGAGCAGGGTGATGTGCTTGCCCGGCCAGGCGTGGGAAATTTCGCCGGCCAGCTCGATGCCCACCGGGCCGGCCCCCAGCAGCAACACCCGGCCCGCCGCGGCCAGTGCTTCGTGGGCCACTTGGTAGGCCTTGAGCGCCTCGGCGACGCTGGTGTGGTCGCTCTTGGCCGGGAACGGATACCGCGAACCGGTCGCTAGCACGATGTAGTCGGCCGCCAGCTCCGTCCCGGAGCCGAGGGTGACCCGCCCGGGCGCAACGGACACCACCGTTTCACGGATCACCCGGCCCCTGCTCAGCAACCGGTCGTAAGGCAGGAAGGTGGTTGACGCGAAGTCCAGGTCGACCAGCGCCCGCAGCGCGGCCACGTTGTGCTGGAAGGCCTCCTTGGACTCGACGAGCACGACGTCGGCGATGTCATCAAGGGCCTTGGCGGTGTTCACCCCGCCGTAGCCACCCCCGACCACCACGACGGTCCTGCCGGACGTGGGGGAAACGGTCATCACAGCCTCCGGATACCTTGACTTTCGCTTAGCGTCGAACATACTAGATAATTGAAATGATTCAATGATTGATTGGCTACGGTGATCTAGCGCACATCTTCGGTGGGTGGTGGAGCACCTCGCGGACGGCGGTGGCTCGGGGTTCACATTGCTACGCTGAGCGCCATGATGCCGAAAGGGGCAGCTCACGCCGCTGGTCAGCTCGACCGGCTGGGCTTTCTCCTCGCTCGGCATGGCAACATCGCGAACCGCCGGATTCAGGAGGCGATCGCCGAGCTGGGGCTCGGGCAGCGGCACGGCGTGGTCCTGCTGCACCTTGACGGCGGGCCGGTAAGCCAGCAGTTCCTGGTGGAGACACTGGCGATCGACCCGAGCCAGGTGGTGGCGATACTCAACGACCTGGAGCGAGACGAGCTGGCGCTGCGCCGGCGGGACCCCGACGACCGGCGCCGCCACATCGTGGAGGTCACTCCGAGAGGCCGGGCCGCCATCGAGTCGATCGCCCAAGCAGTCAGCGCGGTGGAGCAGGAACTCTTCGCCGACCTGGACCCGGCGGAGGTCGCCCTGCTGCGGGACCTGCTCAACCGGGTGCGCGCCGACATCCGCAAGGCCTGCGCAGCCGCCGAGCAACGGGACCCATTGACCAGCACGCGCTCCGTATCCACCTGGCACTACTAGCGATCCTTGGTTGTTGAGACTTTGGCACTTGGGCAGAGTGTCAGGCAGCTGCCGTGGGTAGTCGTGCGTGGGTGAAGCGGGCGTTGATGTGCTGGTCGATGGTGCGCAACGCGCTGCGTAATGGTGGTGGGGTTTGTGG
>DASYAZ010000089.1:0-9443 GCA_036501085.1 Pseudonocardiaceae bacterium
TCCTGCTCGCGGCCACCGTGATCGGCGGCGCGCTCGCTGCGCTGGGCACCGGTACGGCTCGCACGGCCGGCATCGTGCTGCTGGTCCTCGGCGGGTGGGCGGTCTCGCTGTGCGTGCACGAGTTCGGGCACGCCCTGACGGCCTACCGGGGTGGCGACCGGTCGGTGCGCGCCAAGGGATACCTCACGCTCGACATCCGCCGCTACACCGACCCGGTGATGTCGCTGCTGCTCCCACTGGCACTGTTGGCCTTGGGCGGGATCCCGCTACCCGGTGGCGCAGTGTGGATCAACCGGGCCGCGCTGCGTTCCCGCGCGATCACCTCGGCGGTGTCGCTGGCCGGTCCGCTGGTCAACCTTATCCTGGGGGCTGTGCTCACAGCTGTGGTGGCGCTGAGCCCCCTGCCGGGCGGGCTCGCCGCCGGGCTGTCCTATCTGGCTCTGGTCCAGGTACTCGCCTTCGTGCTCAACATCCTGCCGGTGCCCGGGCTGGACGGGTTCGGCGTCGTGGAGCCCTACCTGCCTACATCGGCTCGCCGGCTCGCCGGCTCTCTCGGCTGGTACGCCCCCCTGCTGCTCTTCGTTCTGATCATCGGTGTGCCCGCGGTGGCGAACGCGCTGTTCGGCGCGAGCTTCACGGTCTTCGCCGCCCTCGGTGGCGATCCGTTCGCAGCTGCCACCGGTCTCCAGGAGTTCCTGTTCTGGCGCTGAGCACCATTGGTTTTGAACAGGCTATGGAGCAGGCATGGAGCGGGCACTGAGCGCTCAACTCGCCGACCTGCGCACAATCCAGATAACGTCATCGTGTCAAAGGGCATTGGCTGGGCGTTACAAGGACGTGGAGATGAGTGTGACGGCTCGGCTCGACGGCTTCCAGCGGCGCCATAGCTGGTTGGGCTTCCCGCTGGCGGTGGTCTACAAGTTCGTCGACGATCAGGGCGGCTATCTCGCTGCCCTGATCACCTACTATGGCTTCGTCTCGCTGTTTCCCATGCTGCTCCTGATGGTCAGCGTGCTGGGCTTCACGCTGGAGAGCAATCCCGGCCTGCAGCAGGCATTGCTCGGCTCCGCATTGCAGCAATTTCCCATCATCGGCCCGCAACTGCAGCAGAACCTCGACTCGATCCACGGCAGCCGCCTAGCGGTGATCCTCGGCATCGTCGGCGCCGTTTACGGGGGTCTGGGGGTCTCCGTCGCCATCCAGTCGGCGTTCAACCAGATCTGGGCCGTGCCACGCTATGCTCGCCCCGACCCCGTGCTCTCCCGGATCCGCGGCCTGCTGCTGTTCGCCCTGCTCGGCGGCCTCGTCCTGATCACCACCGCCCTGTCCGCGGCGGGTCCGGTGGCCGCCAGCTTCGGTTATGGAGGCATCACGGTCCGCATCGTCGGGATAGCCGTCGCGATGATCGCCAACATGGGCGCGTTCCTCATCGCATTCCGGGTGCTCACCGCCCGGGACATCCGGCTGGTTGACCTGATACCCGGCGCGGTATGTGCGGGGTTCGCGGTGCAGATGCTTCAGGTCGGTGGCGCGTTGTTCGTCAGCTACGCGCTCAACGGAGCCTCACAGACCTACGGCGTCTTCGGACTGGTTCTCGGCCTGCTGGCCTACTTGTACCTGCAGGCGGTCACCGTCGTGTTCTGCGCCGAGATCAACGCGGTACGGGCGCGCCGGTTGTGGCCCCGCAGCTTGCTCACCCCCTTCATCGACGACGTGGCGCTCACCCCCGCCGACCGGGCCTCCTACCGCTTCCATGTGGGCGCGGAACGCTTCAAATCCTTCGAACAGGTGCAGACCACCTTCGACCACCAGCCCCCCGCGAACGACAAACCCTGAGCACCGGCATGAAGGTCGTGGTGCTGGTCGGCGGGGTGGGTGGCGCCCGGTTCCTGCTCGGACTGAAAGTCGCGCTCGGCCTGCCCGCCGTCGGAGCAGCCGGCGCCACTCACGAGCGGCACGAGATCACCGCAGTGGTCAACACCGGGGACGACATCTGGTTGCACGGGTTGCGAGTCTGCCCGGATCTCGATACCTGCATGTACACCCTGGGCGGAGGCATCGATGACGAGCGTGGCTGGGGGCGGACCGCCGAGACCTGGGAGGTCAAGGCCGAACTCGCGCGCTATGGCACCGACCAGGACTGGTTCGGGCTGGGGGATCGGGATCTGGCCACGCATCTGGTTCGGACCCGGATGCTGCGCGCCGGCCACCCGCTGTCCGAGGTGACCGCTAGGCTGTGTGACCGGTGGCGTCCCGGGGTGCGGCTGCTGCCCGCCACTGACGATCGCTGCGAGACCTACGTGGTGGTCTCGGGCGCCCCCACTGACTTCTCCCCAGACTCCCTGGGCTCCCGCACGATGCACTTCCAGGAATGGTGGATCCGGTACCGTGCCGCACTCCCCGCCACCGAGTTCGTCCCGGTGGGCGTGCCGCATCCCGAGCCTGCACCCGGAGTGCGCGAGGCGATCGCCGAGTCGGACGCGGTGCTGATCGCCCCGTCCAACCCGGTGGTGTCGATCGGCAGCATCCTGGCGGTACCGGGGATCCGTCCGGCACTGCGCGACGCCGCGGCCCGGGTGGTCGGACTGTCTCCCCTCATCGGCGGGCGCGCAGTGCGCGGGATGGCCGAGGCCTGCCTGGCCACCATCGGTGTGCCCTGCGACGCCGGTGCGCTCGCCAAGCACTACGGCGCGCGCACCTCGGGTGGGATCCTGGACGGGTGGCTGGTGCATACCGGGGATCACGCGACGGTGCCCGGGATCGAGGTCCACGAGGTCCCGCTGCTGATGACAGACCCGGCGGCCACCGCAGCGATGGCCAGGGCAGCCCTGAACCTGGCCGGCCTGAGCGTATGAACGATCACGCAGCGCCGGGCGAGATCCGCATCCTGCCGGTCCAGGGGTTACCCGAATTCCGGCCGGGTGATGACCTGGTCGCGGCACTGGCCGTGGCGGCTCCGTGGCTGATAGACGGCGACATCGTCGTCGTCACCAGCAAGGTGGTGTCCAAAGTGGAGGGCCGGCTGGTCACCGTGCCGGCAGACCCGCCGGCCCGCGAGGCGGCCCGAGACAAGCTGATCACCGCCGAGGCCCGGCGAGTGGTGGCCCGCCGCGGCCGCACCCTTATCACGGAGAACTCCCTGGGGTTGGTCCAAGCCGCCGCCGGGGTGGATGCCTCCAATGTGGAACCCCACGAGCTGGCGCTGCTGCCCGCCGACCCGGACGGCACTGCGGCCCGGTTGCGGGCGGGGTTGGCCACCGCGCTGGGCATCGACGTCGCAGTGCTGATCACCGACACGATGGGTCGCGCGTGGCGGGTCGGGCAGACCGACGCGGCGATCGGAGCTGCCGGGCTGGGGGTACTGCGCCACTACGCCGGTAGCACCGACCGGCACGGCAACGAGCTGTTCGTCACCTCCGTCGCCATCGCCGACGAGCTCGCTGCTGCCGCTGACCTGGTCAAAGGAAAGCTCGCCGCGGTACCGGTGGCAGTGGTGCGCGGGGTGCCCCGCGATACCGACGGCAGTTGCGCCGCGGAGCTGATCCGCCCGCCGGCAGAGGACCTGTTCTGGCTGGGCACCGACGAGGCGATCGAACGGGGCCGGGCGGCAGGCCGGGCGGAAGCGGTGCTGCTGCGCCGTTCGGTGCGCGCATTCCGGCCCGATCCGGTGGATCCGGCTGCGCTGCGCCGCGCGGTGGGGGTGGCGCTGCGCGCCCCGGCACCGCATCACACCCGGCCGGTGCGCTTCATCTGGCTGGCGGACCGGACCCGCCGGCACCGGCTGCTCGAGGCGATGGCGCAGCAGTGGCGGACCGACTTGCGCGGCGACGGTCTGAGCGAGGACGCCATCGAGCGCCGGGTGGCCCGCGGGGCCCTGCTCCAGGACGCACCGGAACTGCTGGTGCCGGTGGCTGTGCCCGACGGCGCGCACGACTACCCTGACGCTCGCCGCCGCGCCGCCGAGGAGGCGATGTTCACCGTCGCTGCCGGTGCTGCGGTGCAGGGCTTGCTGGTGGCACTGGCAGTGCAGGGGCTGGGCTCGTGCTGGGTCGGCTCGACCCTGTTCTGCCCCGATCTGGTTCGCGAGCAGCTCGCCCTGCCACCGGGGTGGCGCCCGCTCGGCACGGTCGCCGTCGGCCACCCTGTGGAACTGTTGCAACCCCGCCCACCCAGCGACACCGACGACGGGTTGGTACTGCGATGACGGTGACCGGCAGCCCGAACACCGCTGTGCACGCCGATACGCAGCGGGTGCTGTCCGGATGGGAACCCGGCGACCCCGGGCAGCAGGCACTGTGCGAGGCCTTTCTCGGGTTCCTCGCCGCCCGCCCGGACGCCTGCGCCCGTTCCTGCGTCCCCGGTCATCTGACGGCCTCCGCGCTGGTCCTCTCGCACGAGGGCACCCACGTGCTGCTCACCTTGCATCCCCGGGTCGGGCGCTGGATACAGCTGGGTGGGCACTGCGAGGAGGGTGACGTCGGGCTCGCCGCGGCGGCGTTGCGGGAAGCGACCGAGGAGTCCGGGATCCCGGACCTGGACATCGATCCAACCCCGCTGCACCTGGACGTGCACCCGATCACGTGCTCACTGGGCGCGCCCACCCGCCACTTCGATGTGCGTTTCCTGCTCCGCGCCCCAGCGGGCGCCATTGCGATCCGCAGTTCCGAGTCCACCGACCTAGCCTGGTGGCCAGTCAACGCGATACCACCCGACGTAGGATGCGCCCTGCCCTCCCCCTTCCCCCGTCATGGAGACTTATCGGGGTTTTCGGGGGCCTGTTGACCCCGACATGTCTCCATAACGGGAAGAGGAAGCCGTGGAGCTTTTTCCGTCCTTGCCGCTGGAGGCCTGGGCCGACACCAAGGAGACCCTGCACCGGTTCGCCCAGGTGGTGGGCAAGATCCGGCTGGCCGCGAGCGTGCGCCGCAACCACTGGTGGAATGTGCCGTTCCATCTCACCGGGCGGGGCCTGACCACCCGGCCGATGGGCGACGATCCGATCTTCACGATCGACTTCGATTTCGTGGCCCACCAGCTGGTGGCCTGCTCGATCACCGGTCAGGCGGTGTCATTCCCGCTGGCCGGTCAGTCAGTGGCGAGCTTCTACCAGAATCTGCTGCAGGCGCTGACCACGTTGGGCGTCCAGACCCGGGTTGAGCACCCCCACCCGTTCGACCTCCCCGATGCCGCCAGGCCGTTCGCCGAGGACACCGAGCACGCGGCCTACGACCCGGTGTGGGCCACTCGCTACTGGCAGGTGCTCAGCCAGGTCAACCTCGTGCTGGAGGAGTTCGCCAGCGGGTTCTCCGGCAAGATCAGCCCGGTGCATCATTTCTGGCACACCTTCGACATTGCGGTCACCCGTTTCTCCGACCGTCACATCGATCAACCCGCCAGCGCCGACCCGGTGACCCGCGAGGCTTACTCCCGGGAGGTCATCAGCGCCGGATTCTGGTTCGGCGACCAGAACTACGCCGCCCCGGCCTTTTACTCCTACACCGCTCCGGAGCCGGCCGGTCTCGCCGACGAGCCGCTGCGCCCGGCCACGGCCCGGTGGGTGCCGCAGGGCGCAGGTCACCTGGCGGTCCTGCCCTACGACGACGCCCGCGAGCACGCCGATCCCAGGGCAGCCGTACTCGAATTTTACGAAAGCGCCTACCAGGCGGGCGCCCGCCGCGCCGGCTGGGACACCGCTCACCAAGCCTGCCCCGGCGGCGTGACCGACCCCGCAGCCTGATCCCATCATCACCGCCCCCCTTTCCCGACATGGAGACATATCGGGGTCAACAGGGGGTCGATCACCCCGATATGTCTCCATGTCGGGGAGAGGTAGCGTGGTTGGTTTGCGGAAGGATCGAGAAGACAAGCGAGGAGAGAAGCAAGGTGATTAAGCACGACACTGCCAGCACGTTCGTGTTCTGCCGGTTCACGGATGGCTGGCGGCTGGGCTTGGTCGAGGATCTTCGCCTGGGTTTGCACATGATCGCTGGTGGGCACGTGGAAGACGTGGAGAACCACGAACAGGCCGCGATCCGGCAGATTACCGAGAAGATGGGGCTAGCCGGGGTGCGGTTGATGAGCCCTCCCACGCCCGGACTGCCCGCCGGCTATCCGCACCGGCGGGTGGCGCGAGAGTGGTGGAAAACCGAGGTCATGGTGCCAGCGGATGACCACTTGGCCGAGCCGCACATCCACCTCGACCACCAGTACCTCGCCTTGGCCGACACACCGGCCCCGGCCCGTACGCCGAGACACCCCTTCGACTGGTTCACCTGCGCCGAGCTGCACCCGCTCGCGATGCCGCAGGACACCCGGATGCTCGCGGAGTACCTGTTCGACCGGATTGGTGACCTGGCAGCCGGCGAGCTGGACGACCCAGCAGTGCTGCGGTCCTTCGCCATCGCAGGCAACCGGTAGCGCCCACCGCAAGCCCCGTTTAAGCCGTTGCTTCGGGAACCGCCTCGACAAGGCTGGTCAGGCCGACGCTGGGGACGATTCGGGTCAGACGGAGCCCCGCGTGGGCCAGCAATGCGCGGTGCTCCGCTTCGGTGCGCTCGCGACCACCCGCGGTCATGACAAGCATCTCCAGATCGGCAAGCTTTCCTATCGATGCTGCCGCGCCGTCCGGGAGCACGATCTCAACCAGCAACAGGCGGGCGGTGCCGGCCATCGCGGCCCGGCAATTCTTCAGAATGCTCACCGCGTGGTCGTCGTCCCAGTCATGGATGACGGCGCTCAGCAGGTAGGCATCAGCACCATTCGGTACCGAATCGAAAAAGTCTCCACCCACCACCTTGCAGCGACCCAGAACGTCGGGGACGGACAGTTCTTCACCTGCCTCGGCCACCACCGTCGGCATGTCGAAGAGCACGCCTTGCAAGGTCGGGTTGGCGGCCAGGATCGCAGCGAGCAGGCCACCCCTGCCACCACCGACGTCCACGATGGTACGGAAACGGCTGAAATCGTATGCCGCGACGATACTCTCAGCCTCACCTGTCGATATCGAGATCATAGCCTGATCGAAGATCTCCGCATCCTCGGGATGCGCTGCGAGGTATTCGAAGATTTCCCTACCGTGCACCCGATCGAATGCTGATTCCCCGGTTCGAATGGTCTCGTACAAATCCGTCCACGGGAACCGGTGAAACGGCATCCCGACCATCGTCGCCCAGCCACGTAGCGAACCAGGGACGTCGCTGCGCAACAGCTCACCAAGCGGGCTCAGGCCGAACCGGCGGTGCTCGTGCTCCACGACGACTCCGGCATCGCCCAGGGTTCGTAGCAACCGGTACAACGCCGGCCCGTTCGCGCCGACCAACCTCGCGATCTCGTCGGTGCCCTGGGTTCCGGCGGCCATTACGTCAGCGATCCCGAACCTGGCGAACACACTGACCGCCTGCGAGACGAGGGCTCCCATGGTCAGCTGACGCAAGACCATCTCCCGCGGCGGTCCGGTTGCTGAGCTCGTCCCGTTCGGTGTGCCCTCGGCTACCATCGTGACCCCCCGACATCGTCCGCGAGTGCGTAGCTGCTCGTCGGATCTTCACCCAGGTGACGCGATCCCACGGTAGTGGCGGGGCCATCCGCCGGGAAGTGTCGGTGGCGGGTGCTTAGCTGGGGCCCGCACCACCACCAACCACTACCATCAACCGAAGGAGACTTCTGATGTCTACCCGCAGCGAACCCTGGCCCACTGGTACACCATGCTGGGTTGACCTGGCCGTTCCCGACGTCGCGGCAGCCACGAAGTTCTACGGCGCCATCCTCGGATGGACCTACAGCGACACGGGCGAGGAGTTCGGCCACTATCAGATAGCCCACCGGGGAGCTCACACCGCAGCCGGGATCGGCCCGAAGATGAGCCCGGATCAGCCATCGTTATGGACGACCTACCTCGCCAGCGACGATGTCGACAGCACCGCCGAGAAGATCACCGAGAACGGGGGGAAACTGCTGGCTGGACCCTTCGATGTCCCGGATTCAGGGCGGATGTGCATCGCGCTGGACTCCCAGGGCGCCGCCTTTGGTGTGTGGCAGGCCGCGGGACACCTGGGCGCCGAGATCTACAACGAGCCCGGGGCCGTGGCGTGGAACCAGGCCGCGGTGCCCGACCCCGACGCGGCCCGTCAGTTCTACGCTGCGGTGTTCGGCTACTCCTACCAGCCGGTCGAAGGCGCCGGACCGGACTTCACGATCTTCCGGCACGACGGTGACCCGCTGGGTGGGATCGGCGGCATGGGTGCCAGCTCGGAACAGACCCCGCCGCACTGGTTGACCTACTTCATGGTCGCCGACGCCGACGCGGCCGCGGAGACCGCCACCGCGATGGGGGCCACTGTGACAAGTGCCCCCGTGGACACCCCTTATGGCCGGATGGCAGAGATCACCGATCCGCAGGGAGCCAGCTTCGCGATCATGGCGGCACTGCCGTTGGAGTGACGGCACTCGGCGTGGAGGGCTTGGGTTCGGGGCCTGCTCGCACCAACCCGACACCGGCGAGAACCACGACCATGCCGGCAAGGGCACGCAGGCTGAGGGACTCGTCCAGCGCGACTGCACCGAGCAGCACGGCCACCACCGGGATCAGGTAGGTCACCGTGGAGGCCATGGTCGGGCCGTCGTCAGTGAGAAGCCGGTAGTTCAGGATGTAGGCCAAGCCGGTGCCCATCACGCCGAGCACGGCGACGCTACCGAGCGCGTCAGCTCGCACCTGCGGCGTGACCCAACCGATCGGCAGCGCCAGGGCCGATACGGCAGTCGCGGCGGTGAGCTGGCCGGCGGACAGGATGGTCGGAGCCAGATTCCGGCCGGTGAGGAATCGGCCCGCGTAGACAAACAACACGGCAGATAAGCAACAGAACCCCGGCGGCGAACAGCACCCGCAGGAACGCAACCTGCATCGGAGTGAATCCTCGCAACCCGATCTTGATCCACACGAAGCTGGATCCCCAGATCAGCGCCAGTAGCGCGAGCCGTGCCAGGCTGCTCCGTCGGCGCCGGCGCGGCCCTCCGATACCCGAGCCTGGCGCAAGTGTCCGAAAACTCCGGGAGGGTCGAAGGAAGCACCGGAAGCTTCAGCCATCAATGAGCGAATCTTCTAAAACAGTCCATTCAGACGACGGCCGAACGAGGTCGGTCCTCGAATCGGTGACCGCGGTCATTCTGACTCACATGCGGCCGACGTTGGCCGGTGATCTCACGAGGTCGCTTATCGAGGTCGAGGGCCTAGCTGCCAATCAGATCGTCGTCGTGGTGAACGGCGTCGGCGGTTTAGACGATCCCGGGCTGGAGTCACAGGTCCGAATGCTGCGTCTGCCAGAGAACATCGGTCCGGCGGGAGGTTTCAAGGCGGGAATGATTGAGGCATTTTCCGACGCCGAAACACGTTGGGCGTACCTCTGCGAGGACGACATCGGCCTCCTCCCACTTCCGGCGCCCCGGCT
>DASYAZ010000090.1:0-88588 GCA_036501085.1 Pseudonocardiaceae bacterium
GTGACGCTTCTATGTGTGTCAAGATCGTTTGAGGTGGTTCCTTCTCTCGTGTGAGCCGGTGGCACATCGTGGTAGCGGTGGTCACATGTGGAGCCGGCGGTGCTCGGTGACGCGGCAGGTTGGGCTACAGAATCGGCGGGGTTGGCCGGGTTGGTTCAGCGGTAGGTGGAAGGTGCGGTGGCAACCCCATCGTTGGCAGCGCAGGACCAGGCAGCAGGGGTGGTCTAGGCACGGACCAGGGAGCCGGGCAGGGGTGTAACGATATTGTCCGGGCTGGTTCGGGGGCTGGTTCATGCGCTGGCTGCGTTGGGGGTCATCGCGGCGGTGAGGGCTCGGTAGAGCTGGCGGGCGATGTAGCGCTTGATGCAGCGCCGGATTTCCCTTGGGCTCTTGCCTTCGGCCGTGCGCCGGGTGACGTAGGCCTGGGTGGTGGGGTCGGTGCGGATCCTGGTGTTGGCGATGACGTGGATCGCCTTGTTCAGCGCCCGGTCGCCGCCTCGGTTGAGTCGGTGGCGGGTGGTCTGCCCGCTGGAGGCCTCGATCGGGTTGGTCCCGGCGAGGTTGGCGAGCGCGGCGTCGTTGCGGCAGCGACCGGCGTGGGAGAACGACACGATGGCCTGGGCGGCGCTGACTGGGCCGATTCCTGGCCGGGTGGTCAGCCCGGGGGCCAGGTCATTGACGATGGCGTGGAGCTCGGCGCGGTTGGCCTTGATCGCGCGGCCCGCTTCCCGCAGCGCTAGGGCGAGCCGGCGGATCTCGGATTGGCGGACGGCCTGTTGCCGGCTGGCCTGGCGGGGTTGGCGGCGCCGGGCCAGTCCCGCCAGGGTGGTGTCGGTGAGGCGGGCGCGGGCCAGGCGGCGGTCGGTGTCGTCCCCGTCGCGGAGCAACGCGCGGAGCCGGTTGGTCTGCGCGGTGCTGGTGGTGGTCAGCTCCTGGCGGGCGCACAACAGGATGCGCAGGGCTTCGCGGTCGCCGTCGACACGGGGGGTGGGCAGCTTGTCGGCGTTGAGTTGCAGCGCGGTCAGCACGGCCAGGTGCGCATCGATCGGATCGGACTTGCCCTTACCGCGGCGGGCCTTTCGAGTGGGCTGTTCGCACTCGATCACCCGCAGCCCGGCCGCGGCGGCCGCGCGGGCCAGCCCGGCACCATAGCTGCGGGTGCCCTCGATGCAGACCACCAGCCGCGGCCCGGGGGCGTGCTCGACGATCCAGTCCAGCAACTGCGTGTAGCCGGCGCTGTCGTTGCTGATCAGCCGGGCGGCGATCGGGGCGCCGGTCGGGCACGCGATCTCGGCGTGGTGGATGTCTCGGTGGGTATCGACGCCGATGACGGCGTCGATGAGTTCTGCCAACATAGGCACTGGCCGGGGTCCTTTCTCGGGGCACGGGTCAACGTCGGCACCGGCCTGGGTAAGGGTCACCGGAGTGGCATATCTGTGACGGGTCACGCCCACGGGCGGACATGCTTCTGATCAAGCCAACTGGTGGGCCAGGCCGGTGCCGGCAACCACGACGGACAGGTCACAAAAAGGGCACGCCGAAGCGGCCAGATCTTGTGTGAGTCACATCGGGTCACCGGCACCGAGCCTGGTGGTCCTCCACCCAGGAGCACCGCAACGACACTCACAGACGTTGTGGCGGTGGTGCATTCTGTGTCACAACGTCACAAAACAGCGCCCACAGAGGTGCACAAAACAGCGCCCACAGAGGTGCAATTGGCACATCCCCCGGACCGTCCCGGCGGCAGATGCGTCGCGCGATCTGATCCACAGTAAGGGCGCTGAACGTCGATCTATCCAGGCTGGACGATCAATCACTGGAGGCAGCGCGCCACCTTCAGAGGTGAAAATCAGTGGGGACCTAGACTGTGCGCCGTGATCGACAACACGCCCGTTGCCGCGTCGTCAGCGCGCACAGGGAGCAAGATGCGTTCGGGCAGTTCACGGGGGACGGTCGGGGTGGTGCTGGTCACGTACCGGTCCGCTGATGATCTGCCGACGTTCTTGGAGTCGCTTCCGGCTGCGGTGGCGCCGTATCCCTTCGAGGTGGTGGCTGTCGACAATGCCTCGCCCGATGACAGCGTGAGGATCGTCCTGGAGTTCGGCGCGCAGGTCGCGGTCAACGACCGCAACGTGGGTTTGTCGGCGGCGATCAACCAGGCTGCCGCGATGACGGGGGCCGAGTGGTTGCTGATCGTCAATCCCGATACTCGCCTGACGGAGGGGTCCATCGCCGGCCTGGTGGAGACCGCGTCGAGTGATGACCGGGTCGGTTGTGTCGGCCCGCGGATCAGGAGCCTTGATGGCAGCGACTACCCGACCGGGCGCAGGTTCCCGTCCGTCGGGATGGGTATTGCGCATGCCGTGCTGGGCACGGTGTGGAAGGACAACCCGGCCACTCGCGCCTACTTCGGTCGTTCCGGGGGTGGGGACGTGGATTGGGTGTCGGGTTCGTGCATGTTGTTCCGGCGCTCGGCGTTTGATGCCATCGGCGGGTTCGATACGGGCTATTTCATGTATTTCGAGGAGACCGACGCCTGCCTGCAGTTGCATCGCAATGGATGGCGCGTCGTGTTCGACCCGGGCGTGGAGGTATTTCACCGTGAGGGGGGGTCGACCAGGTTCGCGCCGTTCCGCAAGGTCTGCAACCACCACCGCAGCGCGCTGCGGTTCTACTGCCGCCAGCACCACCGCGACCCGTGGATCGTGCTGGCCCCGGTGATCGCGGCGGGGCTGGCGGCGCGGGCGACCGCGTCGCTGCTGCGGACGGCGTTGGGGCAGGCGCTGGGCCGTTAGGCGAACGGCTGATCGGTGAGGCCCACTCCGGCTTGGAGGTCGGCGAGGAGCTTGTGGACGATCGCATTGCCGGTTCGGGAGCTGGGCATGCATTGCGCGCAGTCGTCGGGGATCCGTCGTCCGGAGGAGACCGAGACCACATTCATGATCCTGGACTTCTTCACCGAGCCGAGGTCGTACCGGGTGTCGGAGAACCGAGGCTCGGCTTTCAGGTCACACGGCGTGAGGTGCCCGTAGGCCCCGATGGTGGGTCGGAAATATCGGCCGAGGCATTCCGCCGTGCGGGTGCGGTCGGGTGTCTGGCCGTTGGCGAGGGACACGAGTTCGTCACCGATGTCGATCCGAGTGTCGGTCGGTGGCCGGTACCGGATAGATCGCAGCTGCTCACGTACCGTTACAAGCTGGTCGCCGGTTAAGCCCTCGGTCACGTCTACTTCGTCTTTGCGCAGGTCGAGCCAATCCACGCCGACATCCTCGGCGAACTCGACCATCGTCTCGAGCTGCTGAAAGTTATAGGGCTGGATGACGAAACCGATACCGACCTGCAGAGATTCGCCGCGCTCGGTAAGGATCATGACGAGGTTGCGTGTGACGCGATCGAGCGCGTGCTGCTCCGCTCGGGTGCCCGCGATGCGGTCGTAGGTGACGGGTTCGGGTGAGTGGATGCTGAACCGGATGCGATGACACCGCAGCAACGCTGCGAGCAATGCGGTGGCTGGCCTGATGCTGAAACCGGTGGTGTAGATGTGAAGCTCGAAGCCCAGATCGCCCGCCTCGGTGAGGATGTCCGGCAACTGCGGGTTGATCAACGCCTCCCCACCACCGGAGACGATGAGTCGCCGCACTCCCTGGTCGTGAAGCTCGGCCAGCACCCGGCACCAGTCCTCGGCCGTCATCAACCCACCGCTGTCGAGGTGTTTGGTCTGGTAGGTCAGGGTCTGCTGATCTGACCACAGGCACATGGCGCAGCCGTAGTTGCAGGTTCCGCGGGTGGGGTGGATCTCCATCGTCTCCCCGAGCACGGGTTGCCGGGCCAGTATTCGCGCAGGCCGATCCGGGACGCGCCGCCATTCCTGCACCGTGGCGGCAGCGAAGGCGTATCGCAGCCGGTGTGGATAGAACCACGATCCGATCAGGCGCGACACGGGCTGGCTTTCTCGACAGTGCCGATAGGCGCTGCGTACGACATCGAGATCAGTGCCAAGGATGTCGGCGAGTTGCTGTGCGGGGGTGCTGGGTGCCGCGAGGTGGCACAGCACCGCCCAGCGCACAGCGCCTGCCGGTGCGTCACTGACTGCCTGGGTGCACAGCTGACCAAGTGCGTCTTCGGCGTAGAGAAACCGGTGTGCGACATCGACAATGGCGTTCATGACAGCGCCACACCGTCAGGGTTAAGAGCCTCTGTGGTGGCCTGCCATTCCTGCGGGCGCAGTAGCGTGACCAGCGACCGAGTGCGCTCGAACACCAGTACTGTTCCGGTGGGGTGCTCCACGACGCGGTAGGCCCCTGGTCGCGCCCGCAACTGCGTTGCGAGGGAGTCAGGGTCGGCCGGGTTGTCCATCAGCCAATGCGCGTCGACGCTGGAGATCGGGATCGTTTCAACCTCAGCCACCGGGGCACCGGCCCGGCCGATGATGTACTCGGTCACGTCGCGGTCTGCGCCGGGACCAATCTGGAATTTGTGCCGTGCCTCGACCGGCCGGGGTAGCTGCCGGGCCTGCCCGGTCGCGAGCAGCGATTCCGCCCGCGAGAGCAACTCGGCCACGGGCTGGTCCGCGACGGTGCCCAGGACCGCATTGCCCACCATTTCCCGGCCCCATGTGGCCGCTTGCAGACGGAACTCCCCATTAGGCCGGATGTTGCAGAGCGTGTCTTTGACCTGCTCGGAGAGCTGCTGCAAGGTGATGGTCCGGCCAGGGTTCACCGTCAAGGTCCGCTCGCCGGTCGCAGGCCACTGCGAGTTGAACGTCAGGTACACCCCCCGCGCCAGCAAGTCACGATGGTTGCGGTCCACAAGCCGTTGCACGGCGTGGAACTCGTGTTCCCGCAAAGCGAGTCGCGGATAATGCTCTCGAGCTTGGCCCGAGTAGCTCGGGGCACATAGGTGGTGCTGCACGGCCAGCCTGCGATCGGCCAGATGCTCGGACAGTTCGACGACTCGTTCCCAGTTGCCTCGGTGGACAACGGTGATGACGGTGATCGGCTTGCCGGTCTGCCCCAGCCGGTCCAGGCCCTCGAGCACCGTGGCGAGGTTCTTGCCCCGCGCCGCGCCGTGCAGGTCGTTGGTCACCCCGTCGACGCTGGTACAGATGCGCGTCAGGTTCGATGCGGCCAACGCATGCACGAGGGCGGGGTTGATTCGGGTGGCGTTCGTGATCAGAGTCGATGCGGTGCGCTGCAGGGTGTGCGTGCCGTCCAAGATCGCGAGCAGGTCCCGGTGCAGCGTGATCTCACCACCGGTCAAGACCACTTCCAGGAGGCCGCCGCGCTCGGCAGCGTCGAGCGCGCCCAGTATCTCAACAACGGATAGTTGCTGCTGCCTCCACACCTCACCGGGATGGCAATAAAGACAACGCAGGTTACATTCATTGACAGCGTCGACCACAAGGCGCACCAGGCGACCAACTCGTTCCGTCCAGATGTTCATTTGAGTTCCCTAATCACCGTTATCTGAGTCCCTTAATCACATTGAAGTACGGGAGTGAGCGTATACAGTCGCGGACTCCCTCACGTGTGTGCGATTGGAGATGCTGGGCGGACCAGCCCGGCGGGGGTCTAAGCGTGCCGCTATGGATTGACCAACCCGGCCCTGTCGGCAAGTCCTGACAGCCTCTCCCGCAGCTCCTTATCTGAGAGGGTGGCCATGTCGTCGGCGAGCGTGATCACCTGCCGATGGTGGATCGGCAGCTCCAGCAGTAGCCAGCTCCCGGATCGACCAGGGCAGCGGGGAGCACGGGCAGCCCGCAGAGGGCGACGAGGCCCCCATCGGCGGCCTCGGGTGTCAGCCGGTGCGTCAGGCCGGTACGCAGGTCCACCATGTCCACAATGCGTCGCTGGCGGTCTAGCTGCCCCTTCGCTAGCCGGTGGTTTGATTTGCTGTGTCGGTGTCGACCTTGACCTAACATCAGCGGTCCGCGAGTGCCTGGATCGCCCGCGCCCGTTGTCCTAGCGCTGCGACCAGCTCATCGTTCGCGGCGTTCGCGCCCCGGTCGGCGTTGTCCATGAACAGCTTCTCCAGCGCCTCACCCGGGGTGAGAGGCCGGTCGGGGGATGGCAGGTGCAGGTGACGTCGATCACCATGCGGTCGAGCGCCGTTGGTCACGGTTGACGAGAGTGAATGCGATCAAGCGAGTGATGTTCCTGAGCAGGAACAGGCCACCACATGGGCTACATCGGCAGGGCAGCGCGGGCGGCCATCCTCCGCAACTCCCGCCCGACCGGCGAGTCACGGTTCGTGCGGGCGAGCAGTTCACCGACGATGTCCCGCGCGAGCGGGTCACGCTGCACCTGATGCGGCGAGATCACCTCGGCCCGGCGCAAAGCCATCACCGCATCGTCACGGCGACCCCTCAATCGGGATAGCGCCCGCCCATACTGCACCCAGTAGAGGGCCTGGCTTCCCGGCTGCGGGTGCCGCTCCGGGTGCAGTCCTTCCGCGATAGCCGCAGCATGCTCGTGATCTCCGAGTTGTACCGCTGCGGCCAGGCGCCAGCAGCCCACGTTCGTGGGGCCAAACCCCATCCAGTAGGCGTTGCCTTCCCCGGTGCGCTCCGCGAGCTCGCTCGCTAGCTCCAGCGGCGCCTCCACGTCGGCGCCTCGGTGGTCTGCGGCTGCCACCAACGATCGCGACAATGCCAGCATGCCTGCCAGTTGCATCGACTCCGGGCTGTTCGTTGGCACGGTGGTGGCGTCCAGTTCCGCTTGGGCGAGGTCAGTCGCGCCGTCGGTCAGCATCACGTGCAGGCCACCCCAGGTGGCGAGAGCCAGCGTGGTCGGTGTCTCGCGGTCCTGCGCTGCCTGTCTGCCCAGCAGCACGGCTTGCTCCCGCAGGTCGAGTTCGGCACCCGCCACCCGTAGCCACCCGGTGGTGGCGCCTACGTGCAAGAACACCGCAAGATCGAGCAGCTCGGCAGTATCCCGACCGGCACGAATGCTGGTGTGCAGATCAGCGATCAATGCCGGGAGCGCGGCGCCGACCTGATGTTCCTGATCGCAGCGGGTGTGAGCGGTCACTACCGCCATCACCCGCGCGCGCAACGTTTCTACAGGCACGACTTGGCCGCCGGGTTGGCCGTGGCTGACCGACCTCAGCGCGCGCCGCACTGCCTTGATGGCAGAGTCGGTGTGCCCGTTGGCCGGTGCGGGGATCGGCAGCTTGATCAGTTCCGAAGGGGCGATCTGGAGCGCGTCGGCCAGAGCCGCGATCTCCGAGAGGTCTAGGGCTCGCTCTCCATACTCAAGTCTCCACAGGTGGGTGGCGCTCATTCCAGCAAGCCCGGCGATCACCCGTAGCGACTTGTCGCGGGCACGGCGGATCTGCCGCAACCGGGCACCGATCGTGCGCGCGTCGCCAACGTCCACCCAAATACCCTCTCCTCATCGGACTCCTCACCGATGCCCCGGGGTAGCTCCCCGGGGCATCGGTGAGGAGGTCACTCAAGGCTACGCGGGCGAGGCACGGCAGGGAGGCAGGGAGAACTCCCTGCCTCCCTGATTGGTCCCTGGGACTTTCTGTGACCTAGCCGCCGGAATGGTTCGTCGCGGAGCGCATCCGCTCTGCGCCGGACCTCGCTCCGTCACCGTGTGACAGCGCCGCGCACCTCGCCCTGAGAGTGCCGTAGAGGGGTCGGGAAGGTAGCGCCGATAAACAGGTCTACCCCCCGCTACCGTCCAGGCCAGAGCCCTTTACCCTGAGGGTCTACCGGGGTAAAGGGCCCCCTCTACCGAGCTGGCTCGGGTAGAGCCCCCGTCCGGGAACCCACCGATTGTTGCCAGCAAGCAAAGCAACCGCTCTCTAAGTACAGCGAACAGAGCATTCGAGCGCGACAGCACTGTGCTGGCCACGGAAACTGCTGTGTGGATCGATCTTGCCAGTAATCTCATAGTGCATGAGAAACGCTTGACTGCGGTGATCACCCGGACCTGGGAGGGTCCGATGGTGCCGGCGGCGAGTTCGGCTGCGGTGGCGGGCAGCAGCGGTGGCAGTACCTCGCCGGTCAGGCTCTGCCGCGAGGCGAGCAACTCGGCGTGTTCGGCGCGGGTGCGGGATTCGCTCTTCGAGAGGTTGAGCACCCCGGCCAGTAGCCGGGCTGTCGTGCCGAACCCAGCGGCCGCACCCGCCCGTTCCGCCTCCAACTGCGAGACCACGTCCAGCATCCGCGCATAACAGCGACGCCAGTCGGCTTCGGCCGCGCGCAGCACATCGAGCAGCTCGCTGACGCGGGACTGCGTGCGCTCCTCCACCACCGTGGTCACGCGATGATTCTCCCGTGGGAGTCTGACAATTTCGTTGTCCCGCGCAGCCTGCCAAGGCAGGCGCCCCGAAGGACGTTCCCCGCAACGCCTGCGCTCCCGGGCGACCGCCGATCAGAAGACCCCGGCGCCTTGCTCGCACAAGGCTGGAACGCCGCCGAGACGATCTCCCCGTCCGCGCAACACCATCCGCGCCACGTCGGTCCCGTCCGGTACGCCGCCGTCGAAGACGAACACCACCCCTCCGGCCGATCCCACCCCAACTCCTCGGCCAGCTGGGCCTGCGAACACATCAGTCGGCAGGTGCAGCACAAAAGAGCGACCACGAAAGGTTATCGGTGTCCGACTTGTCGACGAATTGAGTCACCCCAGGTCGTCACCCCTACCCTATTTGGGCGGCCGAAGTTCAGTCGTTCAGGCCGGGCTGCATAAGGGTAATGTTCGGGCGCTCACCAGCGCAGACACAGAACCTGGATGCCAAGAACGCAGCCAGCGGGAGGCACCGTGAACACCAAAAACTCGAACGCGATCTTACGCAGAATTCGATCTTCCGTGGCAGAGCTCAGAGGTGGGACGCCGGCTGCCACCCCGCCTGCTGTGCACGATCTTATTCAGGCGATCCAGGATCTGGATAATCACTTGAGCTGGGGTGGCACACCGCCCGATGAGTGGTCCAGTGTCGCGTTCCGGGCTCCGGCGACGATACCGGCAATCCGAGGCCCTCGGGCGAGAATCTATGAACCCGACCCCGTCGAGGACATCATGCGTCGCATGTGATGCCGAGGTGGCGCCGGTTCGCTACCGTCGGATAGATGCCGCCCACGCCCGCACCGTCGTGCATGGTGATCCACTGCGCTGACAACCGGAGTGACCCGCGGCACGAGGTGCCGATCGGAGCCGATCACGAGGCCCACCCGGCACCGCTGTGTGCGATCCATAAGCGGCGAATCGATGAGGGTGAAGCCTGGCTGTGGGTGCCGTGGCAGCGGCTCAAGGGGGTCGGCTCCGACCTGGCAGAGGGCTGCATCCTGATGGGCGATGATCTCGCGGCCTTCGGCCTCGTTGTCGACGCCGACGTCCGGATGAGCACCAGTCTGGTTTTCAGCCCGGGCCGGGCCGATGGTCAGCCGAGGACGACGCTGGCCATTAACGGCCGGGTGTTCGGGCTCAATCAGCCGGTTTCTCTCGAGCTGGTTCTGGCGGGGGAGACGGTGGCACAGCTCAAGGAGGCGCTGCGTTTCGTCCAGCCCTGAGTGGCCCGGGCGCGATGAGTAGCGGGGACGCCGGGAGGCATCGTGCAGATCATCGTCAATGACCTCTCATTCCAGGTTCTCGTGGAAGGTGAGGGTCCGCCCGTACTGCTTTTGCACGGTTTCCCGGACTCCTCGGCGCTGTGGCGCCATCAGATTCCCGCGCTGGTCGATGCCGGATACCGGGTGATCGTGCCCGACCTGCGGGGTTTCGGCGCCTCGGATCGTCCGGCGGAGGCCGAGGCGTACCGCATGGAGGTGCTGATCAGCGATGTGATCGGCATTCTCGCCGCACTGGGTGAGCAGCGGGTCAGCGTGGTCGGGCACGACTGGGGCGCTGCGCTGGGGTGGGCGCTGGCCGCGGCCGCTCCCGAGCGGGTCGACCGGCTGGCGGCGCTCTCCGTCGGTCACCCGGCGGCCTACTTCACCGACGCCATGACTCAGCGGGAGAAATCCTGGTACATCCTGTTCTTCCTCTTCACCGGGATTGCCGAGGAAGGTCTGCGCCGTGACGGGTGGGCCCTGCTCCGCGCGCTGCTGCGCGATCAGGGCGATATGGATCGCTATCTCGTCGACCTCGACCGCCCGGGTGCCTTGACCGCCGCGCTGAACTGGTATCGCGCCAACCTGCCCGCTGAGATCTTTGCCCACACCACCCCGATGCGACTGCCACCGGTGGCATGCCCGGTGCTGGGAATGTGGTCCGACCGCGACGATCATTGTGGCGAAGCGCAGATGCTGGCCTCGCAGCGCTATGTCACCGGGTCCTGGCGTTACCTGCGAATCGAGGGGGCCGGCCACTGGATTCCGTTGGACGCGCCGGAAACGGTGAACAAGGCGCTCGGGGAGTTCCTTTCCTGCACCACCGCGGACGTGAGCTAAGTCTGCGGGCCAAGCTCACTCACGCTGGTGAGCCCGCGGCCACATCACGGTGAGCGCGGTCACCTGACGGTAGGCTGCGGACCTACCGGCGGGTAACCTTCTCATCATGAACATTGTGGTCCTGATCAAGCAGGTGCCGGACACCTGGTCCACGCGCACTCTGGCCGATTCCGACCACACTCTCGATCGCGCCTCGGCTGATGCTGTCCTCGATGAGATCAACGAGCGCGCGGTCGAGGAGGCGCTCAAGATCAAAGAAGCGGGGGACGGGGAGATCACTGTCGTGACCATGGGGCCCGAACGGGCCACGGACGCCATCCGCAAGGCACTGTCCATGGGCGCTGACAAAGCGGTACATCTCGCCGACGAGGGTGCGCACGGATCGTGCGCGATCCAGACCGCCCGGGCGCTGGCCAAGGTCATCGGCACTCTCGGCGAAGTCGACCTCGTCATCGGCGGCAATGAGGCCACCGACGGCACGATGGGCGCCATCCCGGCGATGGTCGCCGATCTTCTCGGCCTGCCGGAGCTGACCCATGCTCGCAAGGTCACCCTCGACGGGCGCACGGTGACCGTCGAGCGGGAGACCGAGGATGCAGTGACCGTCCTGCAGGCTGAGCTGCCCGCTGTGATCAGCGTGAACGAGAAGATCAACGAGCCACGCTACCCGTCGTTCAAGGGCATCATGGCGGCCAAGAAGAAGTCGATCAGCGTCCTCTCGCTGGCCGATGCTGGTCTGGGGCCGGGGGATGTCGGGTTGGCCAGTGCGACCTCGACGGTGGTCGAGGCCACCCCGCGCCCGCCCCGGGTGGGTGGGCAGATCGTCACCGACGAGGGCGACGGTGCGGCCAAGCTCGCCGACTACCTCATCGGCCAGAAACTGATCTGATCCGCACCCGTGTGGGGAGGGGAACCGCCATGTCAGAGGTCCTGGTCCTCGTCGAGCACTCGGGCGGCGAGATCAAGAAGGTCACCAACGAGCTGCTCACCGCGGCCGCGAAGCTGGGCGAGCCGGCCGCCGTGGTGGTCGCCACACCCGGCACCGCCGGCGGGTTCAAGGACCGGTTGGCGGCCTACGGCGCGACCAAGGTCTACGTGGCCGAATCTGCTGAGGTGGATCAGTATCTCACCGCCCCGGCGGTCGGAGTGCTGGCTGCCTTGGTGGACTCCGCCCAACCGGCCGCGATCCTGATCGCCGCCTCGGCGGACGGCAAGGAGATCGCGGGCAAGCTCGCCGTGCGTACCGGATCGGGGCTGCTCTCCGATGCCGTGAAGCTCTCAGGTGATGGCACCGCGACCCATTCGGTGTTCGGCGGCTCCTACCTGGCCAAATCCCGGGCCACCACGCCGACCGTGGTGATCACCGTTCGGGCCGGGGCGATCGAGGCTGCCGAGTCACCGGCCGCGGCCGCCGAGCAGATCGTCGAGATTCCCCCGACGAGCTCGGCAGCGAAGGTCCTGGAGCGCCGGACCATCGAAGGTGGTGACCGTCCGGAGCTCTCCGAAGCCAGCGTGGTGGTCTCCGGAGGCCGCGGCGTCGGCTCGGCGGACAGTTTCGGGGTGGTCGAGAAACTCGCCGACTCACTCGGTGCCGCGGTGGGTGCCTCCCGGGCCGCGGTCGACGCCGGTTACTACCCGCACCAGTTCCAGGTCGGGCAGACCGGTAAGACGGTCTCGCCCCAGCTCTACGTGGCGCTGGGTATCTCCGGCGCCATCCAGCACCGGGCTGGAATGCAGACGTCCAAGACCATCGTGGCGGTCAACAAGGATCCGGAGGCGCCGATCTTCGAAATCGCCGACTTCGGTGTGGTGGGCGACCTGTTCAGCATCGCCCCGAAACTCACCGAGATCGTCGCCGACCGCAAGAGCTGACCCCCAGCCCCCGCCGACATGGAGACATGTCGGGGTGGCAGGGGTCTGTTTGACCCCGACATGTCTCCATGTCGGCACCCAGCCCACCGTCAGTGATGATCATCTGGCTTGGCGGGGGTGCACTACAGTGGCGCGGGTGCCGGCTGTTTGTGTCGATTGTCGAGCTTGATGACGACTCCACCGGGCCGCGACGGGGCTCCTGGTTCGCCGGTCTCGTCGGTGCGGGCTGCGTTGGCCCGGCAGTGGGCGCAGGCATTGCGCCCGACCGCGTACGTGCCGCGCTCACGTGCCGAGATCCAGCACCTGCTGGGTGAGTTACTCGATGTGCTGTTCGGCGTTCTTGCCGTCGAGGAGCTCCCCCTGGACCGGGCGAAGGCGGTCGGCAGGCGGTTGGTGTCGGAGTATTTCACCGGGGAGCAGAGTCTGCGCCACACCTTGGAGGTACTCGGCCAGGCATTACCGGCCAGCCCCGAGTTGCAGGGTGTCGACGATCTTGCGCGCAAGGTGGTATCCGTGGTGGGTGCCGTAACGGAGGGTTATGTTTCGGCGCTGCGTGCCCTGACCCTCGATCAGCAGGAGCGGGTCAAGCAGGCGCTGCTGAGAGCCGCGCAGGATGCCGAGCAGCGGCTCAGGGTCAGTGAGGCGAAGTTCCGGGAGCTCTACACCTCCTCGGCGGTCGGGATCGCGATCAGCAGTCTTGATGGCACGCTGCTGGAGACCAATCAGGCGTTGCGCGAGATCGTCGGTGACCCGACAGCTGAACTCGCCGGGCGCTCGGTGGATGAGTTGTTGCATCCCGATGACGTCGCCCCGCTCAGGAGCGCGTACCGGAAGCTTGTCGCCGGCAGGGGCGGGCGGTTCCGGCTGCCGCAGCGGCTTCGGTTGATCGACAAGGATGGGGAGCCGGTGTGGACTTATCTCGCCGTGTCCCTGCTCCACGACACCGACGGGCGGCCGGCGCACCAGGTCACGATCGTGGAGGACGTCAACGACCTGCATCTGCTCGGGGAGCGCCTTGGCCACCAGTCGTTGCACGACGCGCTGACCGGCCTGGCCAACCAGCAGTTCTTCATCTCCCGCCTCGAACGGGTGCTGGGTCGCGCCGAGCTGGCTACGCAGATCACGGTGGGCAAGATTGACTTGAACGGCCTGGCCGTGATCAACGACGGTTTCGGCCGGGAGGTCGGAGACCAGTTGCTCCAGGTGGTCGCTCAGCGCCTGCAGCTGGCGCTCGAGGGTGAGAAGGCGACGGTCGCCCGGTTCGGCTCGGACGAGTTCGCGATTCTCATCGAGAACTCGCCCACAACGCCAGACCTGGCGGCCCTGGCGGCGAGCATCGACACCCAGCTCACCAAGCCGGCGTCTATCGAGGGCTACCAGCTGGCCGTCTCCGCGTGCGTCGGCTTCGTGGAGCACCAGGGCGGCGGCGAACCGGCGGTGCTGCTGCGCGGGGCGGAAGCCGCGCTGCACAGCGTCAAGCGTGGTGGCCAGCGCCGATGGGGGTCACTCGACCTGGACCGTGATGCCGCCCATCGGGTCCGGTGCCGGCTGGCCGCCGCCCTACCGGGAGCCTGGGACAGCGGCGACATCGTCCTGGACTACCGGCCACTGGTGCAGCTGACCGATGGCAAGATCATCGCTATCGAGGCCTTGATGCGCTGGAACCACCCGCACCGCGCACCGTTGCCGCACCATGAGTGCCTGGAGCTGGCGGCGTGGACCGGCTTGGAGGTACCGCTGGGGCAGTGGCTGCTGCGCACCGCTTGCGGGCAGCTCGCCTTGTGGCAGCAGCGCTTCGGAGCGGCGATGCCGCAGCTGTACGCCGACCTCACGCCGCGGCAGTCGCATGATCCGGATCTGGTGGCAGGCATTCGGTGCGCGCTGGAGCGTGCTGGACTCGCTCCGGGCAGCCTGCAACTCGGGATCCCCGTCCTGGCGCTGGGTACCGGCACCGGTGACGCCAAGGAAAACCTGCAGATGCTCGCCGAGATGGGCGTCGCCATCGTGTTGTCCGGGTTCAGTGGGGTGGGCGACGTCGCCTACCTGGAAGACCTGCCGGTGCAGGCGGCGGAGGTAGCGCGCGAGGCAGTGCATCACGCCGGGCAACGCCCAGTTGCCGGCTCCGGGATTGCCAGGGCCGCCGCCACCCTGGTCGAGCTGGTGCACGGCTGCGGGGCCACCGTGATCGTCCGCGGTATCCAGACCCGGGACGAGGCCGGCTGGTGGCGTTCCACCGGAGCCGACGTCGGGCAGGGCGGGTTTTACCCTCCGGCGGGAACACCTGACGAGATCGCCGCCCTGCTCGGCTCCCCCCGATCCGGCACTATCGCGGCTGACTGACTGCAGAGGAGTGGTAGATGGACCAGGACCTGACGTGGGTGCCCGACGAGGTCAACGTCGTGGTTCCCAGCTCGGCTCGTATCTATGACTACCTGCTGGGCGGGGGGCACAACTTCGAGGTGGACCGGGGAGCGGCGCAACGCCTGATGAAGGCGGTGCCCGCGCCGGAGATGGCCCGACTGAACCGGGCATACCTGCGCCGCGCGGTCCTGTTCCTGATCGACGCCGGGATCCGTCAGTTCCTTGATCTCGGCTCCGGAATCCCCACCGTGGGCAATGTGCACCAGGTCGCGCAGGACGCCGACCCCTCCAGCCGCGTGCTGTATGTGGATATCGAACCCATCGCGGTAGCGCATAGCGAGTTGCTACTGGCGGGCAACGACAACGCGTCGGTGATCCGGGCCGACCTGCGTAAGCCGGAGACGATCCTGGACACCCCCGAGGCGCACCGGTTGCTGGACTTGACCCAGCCGCTGGGGTTACTCATGGTCGGGGTCATGCAGTTCGTCCAGGACTCCGATGATCCCGAGGCGATCGTCGCCGGCTACCGGGACAGGCTCGTCCCCGGCAGCTACCTGGCCCTGTCGCACTTCACCCCCGACGGTATGCCCGAGCGGATGGCCCAAGCCGTCGAGGTGTTCAAGACCACCCAGGAGCCGTGCCACCCCCGGACTCATTCCCAGGTCATGCGGCTCTTCGATGGTTTCGAATTGGTCGATCCCGGCCTGGTCTACACCTCGCAGTGGCGCCCTGAGTCGCCGGAGGACCCAGGCGAGAACCCCCATCACTCCAACCTGTACGCAGCCGTCGGCCGGAAGCGGTAGTCCGTTTAGCGTGGTCTGTCCCCAAGATGCGGCCATTTCACTGACATTCCATCGGGTGGTCACGGCGGTGTTCTTCACATAACGAACTGAGCCGATATACCCAGCGCTATGAGCAACCCGCCGTTACCGGTGACCATCTCTACGTCCGCAAGTTCTGCTCGCTACACGCTGCTGGTCGCCCAGCAGGAAGCTGAGATCCGCGCTGCCCAGCGGCTGCGGCACCAGGTGTTCGCCGGCGAGATGGGGGCCGTGCTGCACACCACCGAACCCGGCCTGGACGTCGACGACTACGACGCGCACTGCGATCACCTTGTGGTGCGCGATGATCAGACCGGCGAGATCGTCGGCGCCTACCGGATGCTCCCGCCCGAGGGCGCGCGCCGCGCCGGTCGACTTTACTGCGAGAGCGAGTTCCTGGTTCCCGCGCTCGCCGGGCTGCGGGGAACCCTCGTGGAGACCGGCCGCTCCTGCGTGCACCCCGATCACCGCACCGGGGCCGTGGTGAACCTGGTCTGGGCTGGGATCGCGCGCTACATGCTGCTCACCGGGTACCGGTGGTTGGTGGGGTGCGCGTCGGTGCCGTTGCGCACCCCCGGTGCCCTGGACGGTGCGTTCGCGCTCGGCGTGTGGGACATCGTGCGGTCCCGGTACCTCGCTCCGGAGCGGTACCGGGTGACGCCGCGCCTGCCGTGGGACTTCGAGGCGGTTCGACGCACCGGGGATGCTGATCTCCCGGTGGATCCCCGGCGAGCCGGTCTCCCCCCGCTGCTGCGGGGCTACCTGCGGTTGGGCGCCTGGGTGTGCGGGCCGCCTGCGCACGACCCGGATTTCGGGGTGGCCGATTTCCTGGTGCTGCTCAGCCTGGATCGGGTGGATCCCCGCTACCTGAGGCATTTCCTGGGCGATACGAGATGAGCGGCCCGCACGCGTGGATGCCGGTCTCGCCGTGCGGTCCCGGTTGCCTGCCGGCAGCTGGTGGGCTGCCCGCGGTGGCGTGGACTCGCCGGCTGCTGCGGCTGCTCTGCGCCGGGGCTGTCCTGCTGGCTGGGCTGGTGCTGGCGCTCGCGCTCCCACTGCTGGCCCCGGTGCGCCGGGATCGGGCGCTGCGAGCCTGGCACCGGGGGCTGCTGCGGGCATTGCGGATCCAGCTGAGGGTGATCGGTGACGAGCGTTTCGCCGCCGCCGGCACCGGTGTCCTGGTGGTCAGCAACCACACCTCCTGGCTGGACCTCATCGCTCTGGGCGCGGTCCAGCCGCTGCGGATGGTGGCCAAGAGCGAGGTGCGGGGATGGCCGGTGATCGGCCTGCTGGCCAGGCGGGCCGGGACGATCTTCCTGGAGCGCGAGCGGCTCACCACGCTGCCCCGGACGGTCGAGACGGTTTCCGCCGCCCTGACCGGTGGTGCGGCCATCGGTGCATTCCCGGAGGGCACCACCTGGTGCGGGCTTGCCGGTGGGCGGTTCCGGCCGGCGGTGTTCCAGGCCGCCCTCGATTCCGCAACCCCGGTGCGGCCGGTCGCATTGCGTTACCGGCTACCCGGTGCGGGCGCCACGGTGGCGACGACAGTTGCTTCCTTCGTCGGTCCCACCACCCTGGGCGAAGCTGTCCTGCGGGTGGCCGGCGTGCCGGGTCTGGTGCTGGAGGTGCACGTCCTACCACTACTCTCGGTCACCGGGACCGACCGCCGGGCGCTGGCCGGCCGCGCCGAGGCCGCCGTCACCGCCGTCAGCCTGCCGGTGCTCACCCAGCCGGCCGATGCCACCACGGCGTTGCGGGTGGGGTGAGCGGCCCGCGCCGCCGCTGCGGGCGCCGTTACGCTGATGGTCCGATGACCTACCTCGACCACGCCGCCACGACCCCGATGCTGCCCGAGGCGGTGGCAGCGATGAGCCAGGCGTTGACCACGCTGGGCAACGCCTCGTCACTGCACGGCTCGGGCCGGCGCGCTCGCCGCACCGTGGAGGAATGCCGGGAGAGCATCGCCGAGGCTCTGGGGTCCCGCCCGTCGGAGGTGGTGTTCACCGCGGGTGGCACCGAGAGCGACAACCTCGCGGTCAAGGGCTTGTACTGGCAGCGGCGCGCCGCGGATTCCCGCCGCAGGCGGGTGCTCGCCTCCGCCGTCGAGCATCACGCGGTACTCGACGCGGTGTCCTGGCTGGCCGATCACGAGGGTGCCGAGGTGGAGTGGCTCGAGGTGGACGGCCAGGGCCGGGTGGATCCCGGGACGCTGCGCGCCGCGCTGGCCCGCGACCCGGATTCGGTGGCCCTGGTCACGGTGATGTGGGCGAACAACGAGGTGGGCACCGTGATACCGGTGCGCGAGCTGGCTGAGGTCGCGGCCGAGCACGGGGTACCGCTGCACACCGACGCGGTGCAGGCGGTGGGCCAGCTGCCGGTGCACTTCGGCCGGGCCGGGCCGGCGGCGCTCACCCTCACCGGGCACAAGCTGGGTGGACCCTACGGTGCCGGTGTTCTCCTGCTGGGCCGCCACGTCGAGGCGATCCCCCTGCTGCACGGCGGTGGTCAGGAACGCGACGTGCGCTCCGGCACCCTGGACGTCCCGGCCATCGTCGGGCTGGCCACCGCGATCCGGCATGCGGTGGCCGGCCGGCCGCAGAGCGCGATCGAGCTGGCGAAGCTGCGCGACGAGCTGGTGGACGGGGTCCGCGCCAAGCTGCCCGACGCCGTGCTCAACGGGGCCCCGGCCGATACCGAGATCGACGATGGTCCCTCCCGGTTGCCCAGCAACGCCCACTTCACCTTCCCCGGATGTGAAGGCGACTCGTTGCTGATGCTGCTCGATGCCCGCGGGATCGAGTGCTCCACGGGCGCGGCATGCACCGCCGGTGTCGCGCAGCCCTCGCATGTGCTGCTCGCGATGGGTGCCTCGCCGGCTGCCGCGCGCGGTTCGCTGCGCTTCTCCTTGGGGCACACCTCCACCGCCGCCGACGTCGCGGACCTGCTCGATGCCATCGAGCCGGTGGTGGTCCGGGCTCGCGGTGCCGGGATCCGGCGGGCCAGGGCGTCGTAGGGGTGCCGATGAAGGTCCTGGCAGCGATGAGCGGTGGGGTGGACTCCGCGGTGGCGGCGGCTCGCGCGGTGGCGGCCGGGCACGAGGTGGTGGGGGTGCACCTGGCGCTGTCGGCGCAGCCCGGCACGTTGCGCACCGGCGCCCGCGGTTGCTGCACGAAACAGGACGCCGGGGATGCTCGGCGGGTAGCGGACATCCTCGATATCCCGTTCTACGTCTGGGACTTCGCGCAACGGTTCAGCGCCGATGTGGTGGATGACTTCGTCGCCGAGTACAGCGCGGGGCGCACCCCCAACCCGTGCCTGCGCTGCAACGAGCGGATCAAGTTCACCGCGTTGCTGGACCGGGCCCTGGACCTCGGCTTCGACGTCGTGTGCACCGGCCACTACGCGCGGCTGGCTGATGGAGTGCTGCGCAGGGCCGTGGATGCCGGCAAGGACCAGTCCTACGTGCTGGCCGGGCTCAGCGTCGAGCAGCTGGCACACGCGCTGTTCCCGATCGGGGACAGCGCCAAGGCGGACATCCGGGTCGAGGCCGCGCGCCGGGGCCTGGCCGTCGCGGACAAGCCGGACAGCCACGACATCTGCTTCATCCCCTCCGGTGACACCCGGTCGTTCCTGGCGGACCGGTTGGGATCCCGGCCGGGTGAGCTGGTCGACGCCCAGACCGGTGCGGTCCTGGGCGGCCACCAGGGGGTGCACGGTTTCACGGTCGGGCAGCGCCGCGGGCTGGGCTTGCCGCATCCCGCGCCCGATGGCCGCCCCCGGTTCGTGCTGGGTCTGGAGCCTGCCACCGGCACCGTGCGGGTCGGATCCGCGCACCAGCTCGATGTCAGCGTGATCGAGGCCGAGCGGCCGGTGTGGACGGCCGGTGCACCGGATGGCCCGGTGGAGTGCATCGCGCAGGTTCGGGCGCACGGTGGGTATGCCGGCTGCCTCGCGCGGATCGTCGGGGAGCGCTTGCTGGTGGAGCTGAGGCAGCCGCTGCGCGGGGTGGCACCCGGCCAGGCCGTGGCCCTCTACCGCCCCGACCCCGCCGGCGACATCGTGCTCGGCAGCGCCACCATCACCGCCACCCGCTAGCCCCGGTACCCAGTCCCCGGGTACCCAGCCCCCGGGTACCCAGCCCCGACATGGAGACATATCGGTCTCAACGGGCCTGCTCAACCCCGATAAGTCTCCATGTCGGGAACTGGGTGGGGCGGGCTCGGTCAGCCATTCGCGCTGCCGCCGGGGGTGCCGAAGCCGTTGCCGCCACCCGGGATGAGTGGGATGTTGAGGACCTTGATACCGAGCTTGCCCGCGCCGTCGGTGCCGTTGCCGCCGACACCGCCGTCGTTACCCCGGGCCAGCATCGACAGCACGGTGCGAGCCGGCAGCAGTTCCACCTGCTGCGCGTCCAGCTCGGTGAAGTTCAGTTCGTCAGACATCGAATCCTCCTGGAGAGAGTGGTCATGCGGTGTGCTTGCGGGAAAGCGGTTCACCGGCGGCGGTGCCGATTCGGCATCGCTTACCGTGCCCGCCGGTAATGTCCTGGGCAATTGGTAACCGCACCTAAGTCGTCGAGGTCTACCACGTAGTCACTAAGCAATCATTCGAATACGTAGCCGGAGCGACCTCTTACGGAGTAAGCGCAGCATGAGCGGCATTGCGTCCTCGTCAGCCCTCGGAACCAGAAGCGCCGTCGGTATGGCTGCCGTCGGCACCCGTGCTGGGACCAGGGATGCCGAGCATCTTGGTGACCATCGTGCCGAGGGACCCGTTGGGGTCGAGGGGGCCCGGATCGGCTGCGGCGAACATAGACAGGACTGTGCGGGCCGGAAGCAACTCCGCGCGCTGCTCGTTTAGTACGGCAAAGCTCAGAACGTCAGACATCAAATCCTCCTGGGTCTGGGGCAGAAATTATCTATTACTGTGCCCACCGCCATGGTTCGGTGGCAATGAGTAGTCGCACGTAATTGCGCTGAGCTGAGCACCTATAGTCGTAGGATTCCACGGCCTGTGTGAAATGGTGCGTGGTCGCCCACGGCGGGCAGCTCGGCTGGTGCTGGCATCGCTTTGGTAGACATCCGGGGTGACTGACCCACGCCCGTGGCCTCCCGGTAGCGCGACCGGGATCGGCTCGATGCCCGGCGGCGACGCCCTGGAAGCCGCTCACACCGTGATCGGTGAGCTACCCGACCTCCCGTACCTGCCCGAGCTGCCCGATCGGGGCGTCGGTGCTGACATGATCGGCCGCACCGCGGCGCTACTCGTCGACCTCGCCGTCGAGCTGGTGCCCTCCGGTTACCGGGTCACCGCCCGGCCCGGGCGCGATCACCGGCGCGGCGTCGACCTGCTGCGCACCGACCTGGACGCGTTCGAGGAGGCAGTGGACTCGGCCGGGGTCCGTCCACCAGCGATCAAGGTGCAGGCGGCCGGACCGTGGACGCTCGCGGCCGAGGTGGAGTTGCGTACCGGGCACAAGGTGCTCACCGACTCCGGCGCACTGCGCGAGTTCGCGGCGTCGCTCGCTGAAGGTCTGCGGCTGCACGCGGCCGAGGTGACTCGCAGGCTCGGGGCGGCCACCGTGGTTCAGCTGGACGAACCGGGCCTGCCCGCCGTGCTCGCCGGCGGCGTGCCTACCCCGTCCGGGTACGGCACCGTACCCGCAGTGCCGGACGATCACGCGGCCGAGCTGCTGCGCAACGTGCTCGACGCGTTGCCGGCGCCGCGGATCGTGCACTGCTGCGCGCCACGTCCCCCGCTGGCGCTGCTGCGCAGCGCCAGCGCGGACGTGCTGGCCCTCGACGCCGAGCTGCTCCCCGGTGCGCCGCGGGCCACGGTGGACGCCCTCGGTGAAGCGTGGGACTCCGGGGCTCTGGTACTGCTCGGGCTGGTGCCGGCGCTGGAACCGGCAACACCACCAACACTGCAGAGCCTGGCCCGCCCGGCGCTGGATCTGGTGGACCGGCTCGGTTTCGACCGCGGGCTGCTCGCGCAGCGGTGCCTGCCGACCCCGTCCTGCGGCCTGGCCGGCGCGTCCCCCGCCTGGGCCCCGCGGGCACTGATGCTGGCCCGGGAGCTCGGGGAGGCTTTCGTCGATCCGCCCGAGTCCTGGTGATCGGCACTGCGCCGTTCTGCTCACCTGCCCCAGCACAAATTCGGTGGCGCCTGCCGGGTCGATCGTGGGGTGATGGGGGCATGACCACCATGAGCCTGCGCGAGGTATCGCTCGCGCGGGTGGAGCCCGGCGATGAGCAGGCCCTCGCGCAGTGGTACGAGTTGCGCTGCGCGGTGGCGCGTGCGGACCAGCCTGACGACCCCCCGCCGTGCCCGATCTTCGAGCACGCCCGGTTCCACCACCCCTGGCCTGGTGAGGCCGAGACTGCTTGGCTGGCTCGGGTTGCCGGCTCGGTAGTGGGCGGTTGCGTGCTGTACCTCCCGATGCTGGACAACCTGGACAAGGCCCTGGGCGACGTCCTGGTGGCGCCCGCGCACCGTCGAGGTGGCATCGGCCGGGCGCTGCTCGATCACCTGCGGGCCGAGGCCGGCCGGCAGTGCCGGAACAGTCTCGTCTTCGGGGTGGACCAGCCGCTCGACCCGGCCGCGCCCGACCCGGCCGGGCGATTCGCCGCAGCGTCCGGCGCGGTACCGGCACTGTTCGAAACCCGGCGGCGGTTATCGCTGGCTGAGGTGGACTCCGCCGCGCTGGTCCGGCTCGAGGAGCAGGCGCGGGATCGATCCCGGGGCTATTCGGTGGTGCAGTGGGTGGGCGACACGCCGCACCAATGGCTCGAGGGGATGGCTTACCTGACGGCGCGGATGATCATCGATGCCCCGCTGGATGACCTGCGCTGGGATCCGGAGGTCTACGACGCCGCGCGAATGCAGGCGTGTGACGCCAGCTGCCTGGCGCGCGGGCTGCATCTGGTCACCACCGCGGCAGTGGACGGCACCGGGCGCCTGGTCGCTTTCACCCGGCTTGCCGGGCACGCCACCTCGCGCTGGTTCGCCGGTCAGGCGGACACCATCGTGGATCCGGTACACCGTGGCCACCGGCTGGGTATGCTGATCAAGCTGGCCAACCTGAAGCTGGCCCGGACCCAGCGCCCGGAGCTGCGGGTCATCGACACCTGCAATGCGGACTCCACTCCGTACATGGTCCGGATCAACGAGGCGATCGGCTTCCGGCCGCACCGCCGATCGGTCGCTTGGCAGCTACTCGGCAGCTGGGCGCAATCGTGAGTGGCGCCACACACCGTTGCGGCCGAAGGTGATAGCGTGACGCCAGGTTGTGGTCGTGTAGTTCCCCGATCGTTGTGAAGCGTCCGTGGAATGTCTGACTACGGGCTTCCGGCACCCGTCGGGGGATATCTCCCTGCGGGCACGCGTGGTCCGCGCAACCGCGCGGCTGGCACGGTGCTGGCCGCAAGCATCAGATTCCACAGGGAGAGCACATGGCACAGGGCGTAGTGAAGTGGTTCAACGCGGAGAAGGGTTTTGGCTTCATCTCCGTCGACGGGGGTGGCCCCGACGTGTTCGTCCACTTCTCCGCCATCCAGGGTGAGGGTTACCGCAGCCTGGACGAGAACCAGCGCGTGGAGTTCGAGTCGAGCCAGGGTCCCAAGGGCCCCCAGGCCGACACGGTTCGCGCCATCTAGAGCAGTTCACTCGCGGCCCCACGCCAGGTTCTGGTGTGGGGCCGCGAGCTGTCTGTCTGTTGTGTCCGGGCCCGATGTGTCGGTGCCCAGAGCTAGTCTCCCTGGCGTGACCACCCAGACCTGCGGGCAGCGGCGAGCAACATGACCGAGCCGCCCGCTGAGATCCGAGCCGCGCACGGTGAGCTTGTCGAGATCGTGCGCGGGCACCAGTTCCGTTACTACGTGCTGGACGCTCCTACTGTCGCCGACGACGAGTTCGACCGGCTGTTCCGCCAGTTGCAGGAACTGGAGCGGCGCTGGCCATCGCTGGTGGCGCCGGACTCTCCCACGCAAGTGGTCGGTGGCGGTTTCAGCACCGAGTTCGCCGCGCACGATCACCTCGAGCGGATGCTCAGCCTGGACAACGCCTTCGAGACCGACGCGCTGCGTGCCTGGGCTGACCGGGTCGCCCGCGAAGTCGGTGCCGAGGTGCACTACCTGGCCGAGTTGAAGATCGACGGGCTCGCGGTGAACCTGCTCTACGAGAACGGCCGGTTGATCCGTGGTCTGACTCGTGGTGATGGGCGCACCGGTGAGGACGTCACGCTCAACCTGCGTACCGTGCGGGACATCCCCGAACGGCTGCGCGCCAGCCCAGAGTATCGGGTGCCCGAGTTGCTCGAGGTGCGCGGCGAGGTCTTCTTCCGGCTCGCCGATTTCGCCGAGCTCAACGCGTCCCTGGTCGAGGCGGGCAAGTCGGCCTTCGCCAACCCGCGCAACTCCGCCGCCGGCTCGCTGCGGCAGAAGGACCCGCGGGTGACCGCGAGCCGCCCGCTGCGGATGCTCTGCCACGGGCTGGGCCGTCGGCGCGGGTTCGAGCCGACGCTGCAGTCGCAGTCCTACCAAGCGCTGGCGGCCTGGGGGCTGCCGGTGTCCGAGCACACCCGGCTGCTGTCCACGATCGACGAGCTGTACGAGTACATCACCTACTGGGGCGAGCACCGCCACGACGTGGTACACGAGATCGACGGCGTGGTCGTGAAGATCGACGAGGTGTCGGCGCAACGCCGGCTGGGCTCCACGTCTCGGGCGCCGCGCTGGGCGATCGCCTTCAAATACCCGCCGGAAGAGGCCACCACCAAGTTGCTGGACATCCGGGTCAACGTCGGGCGCACCGGGCGGGTCACCCCGTTCGCGTTCATGGAGCCGGTGACCGTGGCGGGATCCACGGTGTCGCTGGCGACGCTGCACAACGCCGACGAGGTGCGCCGCAAGGGGGTGCTGATCGGGGACACCGTGACGATCCGCAAGGCCGGGGACGTCATCCCCGAGGTACTCGGCCCAGTGGTGGACCTGCGCAGCGGCGACGAGCGGGAGTTCGTCATGCCCACGCACTGCCCGGAGTGCGGAACAGCCCTGCGCCGGGAGCGGGAGAGCGACGTCGACATCCGTTGCCCCAACGCCCGTTCCTGCCCCGCTCAGCTCCGGGAGCGGATCTTCCACATGGCCGGTCGCGGTGGGTTCGACATCGAGATGCTCGGTTACGAAGCCGCGGTGGCGTTGCTGGGCGCTGGGGTGGTGCGCGACGAGGGTGATCTGTTCACCCTCGACGAGCAGAAGCTGCTGGCGGTGGATCTGTTCCGCACCAAGGCCGGGGAGCTCTCGGCCAACGGCCGCAAGCTGCTGTCCAATCTGGATTCGGTCAAGGATCGTCCACTGTGGCGGGTGCTGGTGTCATTGTCGATCCGGCATGTCGGGCCCACTGCGGCACAGGCGCTGGCCCGGGAGTTCCGCGCGCTGGAAGCCATCGAGGCCGCAGACGAGCAGGCACTCGCCGCCGTCGACGGGGTGGGTCCGACGATCGCCGCCGCCGTGCGCGAATGGTTCGCCGTGGACTGGCACCGCGACGTGGTGGCCAAATGGCGCGCCGCCGGGGTGCGGATGGCGGAACCGGTCGACGAATCGGTGGCGCGAAACCTGGAAGGGCTGTCCATCGTGGTCACCGGCTCGCTTGACGGCTTCTCCCGGGACGAGGCTACCGAGGCGATCACCGTGCGCGGCGGCCGGGCGGCGGGCTCGGTGTCGAAGAAGACCGCGTTCGTGGTCGTCGGGCAGGAACCCGGCTCCAAGCACGACAAGGCGCTGGCCCTCAAGATCCCTGTGCTCGACGAGAACGGCTTCCGGATCCTGCTGGCCGACGGACCCGACGCAGCTCGAGCGGCGGCCACCATTTCATCCGGGGCTATCGGATAGTTATATGATTATGGTCATGGGTACGGACAAATTCTCGGCGACCGTGGACGCGGTCCTGCTCGCTCAGGTCCGAGCCCACGCCGGGCCTCGGGGTTTGAGTGCGTTCGTCGCGGAGGCGCTGCGGCACGAGCTGGACCGGGTGCGGCTGCGTGAGCTGCTCGATGAGCTGGCCGAGCAGCTGGGACAACCGGACGAAGGCATGGTCACCGAAGCGATGGGAGAACTGACTGCTCTCGTGCATCGGGTACGCACCGCCGAGCTGCCGGAGCACCGTGCCGACCAATCCTGAGGCTCCTGTGCTCGCGGTTCTTGACAGCGAGGCGCTGGCCGCTGTGGCGTTCCCGCTTGAGCGAGGTAGGGCTGGTCGCCGTGCCCAGGCGGTATTGGTCGCGGTGGAGCGGCTAGGCGGCCGGGCCTGCGTCCCCGCGCCGGTGATCGCCGAGGTCGCGCGCTCGGCAGCCCGCCGGTCCGGTATCGACCGGGTGCTCAGGCAACTTCCCGTCATCGATTGCGATCGAGCGGTGGCCACGCGGGCCGGCCACCTCCTGGGCGGCAATGGGCTTGACTCATGCCATGAGGTGGACGCCTTCGTGGCCGCGACCGCGCTCGGCGCCGGCCCGGCTGTGGTGCTCACCGGTGACCCAGATGACCTCGCCCGCCTCGTCAGTAATGACCCGGGAGTACACGTCCAGCCGCTCCCGTAGCCGCGAGATGGACGGGGAGTGATGAGGTGACTGGTCAGGCGGCCTCGTCATCCTCAGCGGGGCTTGCAGGCTCGTCCGTAGCCGGTGTTCCACCGAGACGATCTCGGCGTGGTCGGTGAATGCCATCCCCAGGCGGCGATGTGGCCATCCACCCGCTCGCCGTACTCCTGCACGACGGCGAATTCGACTTCACCAGCCACCTCGTCTCCACCTGAAAGCACGAATCCCGCGGCGGGGGAGGCCTCGCAGAGCGCGACTTCTAGTTGCTTGACGACCCACAGCGGCCGCACGATTCGAGGAACGGCGTACAGCTCTGCGATCAGCTCGTCCCGACGGAGATCGTCTTTGGGATACACCCGCAGTATGCGATCAACCTGCAGCTGATCGGTGGTGTGATCATTCTGCAGACCCTGCCTGCGGTGGTGCTCGGGCTCTACACCGACCGGTTTGACGGGCGGGGCCTGCTGGCGGGCTGTGCAGTGGGGTTGACCTGGGGCCTGTCGATGATCCCCAGCATATCCAACCTCGCCAGCTTGGCGATCGAGTTGGGTTCGGTATCGATTCTGGGCTGGGAACCCTTCACGGGCTCGAAGATCGAGATCTACCCAGGGTTGGTTGCGCTCATCGGTAACCTCGTGGTGGCCGCGGCAGTCACCGCCGTGCTGCCGAGGAAGGAACAGAAGCGGCCTCAGCCAGACCCCGCGTGACAGCCTCACCGTCTCAGTCCCATGATGGCCAGCGACGGTCAGCTCGTCGAAGGTAGCCGGAACCTATAGGTTTACTATCTTTTCGCCCCTGAGTACGTAGTGTCGCGATTCTTCCGGGTGAGCGCCTTCGCGTTCACTACGACGGGCGGTCGTACCGCGGCTGGTCCGCACGAGAGAAAGTGAGTGCTGCGCTCGTGCTGAGATTCCTCCTCAGAAAGTTTCTCGGCTGGCTGCTCATGATCGTTGTAGCCACCAACCTGACGTACTTCCTGGCGAACTTTTTCCTGGACCCGCGGGCGAACTACCTCCAGCTGCGTCCACCACGTACGGCCGAGCAGATCAGCCGCTCGCTGGCGCAGTACAACCTCAGCCCAGACACCCCGGTGCTGGACCGCTGGTGGCATTGGATCAGCGGGATCGTCATGCACTGGAACTGGGGGTACTCACCGGTCGGGGAGAGCGTGAACTCCCAGATCAGCTTCCGGATCGGGGTGAGTGCCCAGCTCGTGCTGGGATCGCTGATCCTCTCCGCGCTCATCGGGATCGGCTTGGCCGTGTACACGGCCGCTCGCCAGTACCGGTTCGCGGACCGTTTCTATCAGGGCGTATCGATCATTACGCTCAACACTCCGGTGGTCGTCGCCTCGCTGGCGGTGGTCCTGCTGGCGATCGCGTTCAACCAATCACTAGGCAGCACGTTCCTGTTCGTCGCGGGCGCCCAATCCCCCACGGTGAGCGGGTTCTGGCCGCTGCTGCTCGACCGGGTGCGGCACCTGATCCTGCCGACCATCTCGCTCACCGTGATCAGCTACGCCAGCTACCACCTCCTGCAACGTTCGTTGCTGCTGGACAACATCAACTCCGACTTTGTGCGGCTGGCCAGGGCCAAGGGGCTGACCCGGGGTAGTGCCATCCGCCGCCACGGCCTGCGCACGTCGTTGATCCCGGTCGCCACCCAGCTCGCGTTCGCGATCCCGGCGCTGTTCACCGGGGCGGTAATCACCGAGACGATCTTCGCGTGGCAGGGCATGGGTCAGTACTTCACCCAGACGATCAGCAAGAACGACATCCACGGCGCGGTCGCCGTCGCCGCCTTCGGCGCGCTGATGACCGCGATCGGTGCGATCCTCGCCGACATCGCCGTCGTGGCCCTGGATCCGAGAGTGCGGGTGAGCTGATGACCATCAACCTGGGCCCGCTGCAACCCAACGTCGACGGCGCCACCGCCGTCGACACCCTCACCGAGGAGCGGGCGGCCCGCCGCGGTGGGAGACACATGTCCCGGCGCCGCCTCTATACACGCCGATTCCTGCGCAACCGGGGCGCGGTGGCTGGCGTGGTGATTCTGGCCTTGTTGGTGGTGTTCGCCATCGCCGGCCCGATGATCACTCCCTATACCTACACCGACGTCGACTTCACCAACCTGACCTCGGCGCCGTCGTCAGCGCACTGGTTCGGCACCAACGGCACCGGCAGCGACACCTTCGCCCAGACCGCGCACGGCCTGGGACGCTCGCTGATCATCGGTGTGGTGGTGTCCTTGCTCACCACCCTCATCGCGGCGTTCGTCGGGGCGGTGGCCGCCTACCTCGGCGGCGCTGCGGAGAAGGTCATCCTCGGGATCGTGCACTTCCTGCTGGTGGTGCCCGCCTTCCTCATCCTGGCGCTGATCTCGCAGAAGGCCGGCGGTGACTGGAGGGTGCTGATCCTGGTGCTGACCGCAGTCGGCTGGATGCTCGGTGCGCGGGTGGTGTGGTCGCTGTGCACCTCGCTGCGCGAGCGGGAGTACGTCCAGGCTGCCCGGTTCATGGGTGTCGGCTCACTGCGGATCGTGCTGCGTCACCTGATCCCGAACATCGGTTCGCTGCTGATCGTCACGTTCACCCTCGGCGTGGTGGCCACGGTGCAGAGCGAGACCGGGTTGTCGTTCCTCGGGTTCGGTGTGAAGCAGCCCGATGTCTCGCTGGGCTCGCTGCTCGGCGACGGTGCGAACACGGTCACCAGCGCGCCCTGGTTGTTCTACTTCCCGGCCGCCCTGCTCACCCTGCTCACCGTCTCGATGGCCCTGATCGGCGACGGCCTGCGCGACGCCCTCGACCCCATGTCGTACTCCGCTGGAAGTGTTCGAGGGACGGGCCGAGCATGATCGGGCACGAGACCGGGCCGGTGCTCTCGGTCCGCGACCTGGCGGTCTCCTTTCCCTCGGAGGCCGGCCGGGTCGACGCGGTGCGCGGCGTCGATTTCGACCTGTGCCCCGGCCGGACGCTTGCCATCGTCGGCGAATCCGGCTCCGGCAAGTCGGTCACCTCGATGGCGGTCATGGGGTTACTCCCCGACTACGCGTCGGTGACCGGCTCGATCGCGCTGGACGGCCGCCAGCTGCTCGAACTGGATGATCGGCAGATGTCCCAGATCCGCGGCCGGGAGCTGGGCATGATCTTCCAAGATCCGCTGTCCTCCCTGACGCCGATCTTCAGCGTGGGCCGGCAGATCGTCGAGGCGTTGGAAATCCACCAGCACCTGAACCGTGATGTCGCCCGGAAACGGGCGGTGGAACTGCTCGACTTGGTCGGGATCCCGAACGCGGCCGAGCGGGCGCGCTCGTTCCCGCATGAGTTCTCCGGCGGGATGCGTCAGCGGGTGGTCATCGCTATGGCGATGGCGAATGATCCGCAGATCATCATCGCCGACGAGCCGACCACGGCGCTGGACGTGACGGTGCAGGCGCAGATCCTCGACGTGCTGCGGCTGTCCCAGGTCGAGACCGGTGCGGCGCTGATCCTGATCACTCATGACCTCGGCGTGGTGGCCGGGATCGCCGACGAGGTGCTGGTGATGTATGCGGGGCGGCCTGTCGAGCAGGCGCCGGTCGATGAGCTGTTCGCCCGACCCCGGATGCCGTACACGATCGGCCTGCTCGGCGCCGTTCCCCGGGTTGACGCTTCCGAACGCACGCCGCTCGTGCCGATTCAGGGCAATCCTCCGCTGCTGGTGGACCTGCCCCCAGGCTGCCCATTCCAGCCGCGCTGCCCCGTCTCGGTACCCGAGTGCGGCGACCGGGAGCCGGACCTCGGGGCGGTTTCCAGCGGGGCGGGGAACGGGCATCGCGCCGCGTGCATCCGGGCGCACGAGATCAGCCACCACGGCCACACCGGCTGCATTGATGGCCGCCCGGTCTACCCGGTTGCGGCCGCACCGGACGCACCGGTCGCGCAGGTACCCCGGGAGCAGCGTCCCGCCGTGCTCGAGCTCACCGGCCTGTCCAAGACGTTCCCAGTGCTCAAGGGTGCGGTGTTGAAGCGGCGGGTGGGCTGGGTCTACGCGGTATCGGGGATCGACCTGGACATCCGCGAGGGTGAGACGCTTGGGCTGGTCGGCGAGTCGGGCTGCGGGAAGACCAGCGCCCTCCTCGAGATCATGAACCTGCGTCCACCGCAGAGCGGCAATATCCGCATCGCCGGGGTCGACGTCGCCGAGCTGCGCGGACGGGAAGCGGAACGCCAACTACGGAGCAAGCTGCAGATGGTGTTCCAGGATCCGATCGGGGCGCTGGACCCACGGATGACCGTGTTCGACATCCTGGCCGAACCGCTGCAGGCGGTTGGTGAGGCGGACCGGGCAGCGATCGGCGCCCGGGTCGACGAGCTGATGGGCCTGGTCGGGCTCGATCCCGAGCACAGCGATCGGTTCCCGACCGCGTTCTCCGGCGGGCAGCGCCAGCGGATCGCGATCGCCCGGGCGCTGGCCACCGACCCGTCGCTGCTGGTACTTGACGAGCCGGTCTCCGCGCTGGATGTATCGATCCAGGCCGGCGTGATCAACCTGCTGAATGCGCTCAAGGCCAAGCTCGGCCTGTCCTACCTGTTCGTGGCGCACGACTTGTCGGTGGTACGGCACATCTCCGACCGGGTGGCCGTGATGTACCTTGGCCGGATCGTGGAGATCGGCACGGTCGACCAGGTGTTCGGCAACCCACAGCACCCGTACACCCAGGCGTTGCTCTCCGCGATCCCGGTACCCGACCCCGCGGTGGAACGGAGCCGGGAGCGGATCGTGCTGCGCGGCGAGCTGCCCAGCCCCACCGACTCTGCCCCCGGCTGCCGCTTCGCCAGCCGCTGCCCGCTGCACCTGACCCTGGATGTGCCCCAGCAGGCCCGATGCAACAGCGAGACACCAGAGCTGACCCGCACCGGGGACACCGATCATCGCAACGCCTGCCACTTCCGCTGAAAGCGCCAAGCCTGCACCTGGAGAAAAGGAAACGCGTGATGTCTGTGGTGAACAAGCTGGCCGCTCTGGCCACCGGTGCCGCTCTGTCGCTGACGCTGGTTGCCTGCGGCGGCCCGGGGGGGAACGGCGGACAGGGCGACACCGCGAAGTCCCTCGCCGAGCGGGCCCAGTACAACCCCCAGCCCTATGACAACCTCAAGGACGGCGGCACCCTCACCACCAATCTCCCTGAGATCTCAACCCAGTGGAACCCCTTTCAGGGCAATACGACAGGGTATAGCCAAATTTTATGGACTTGGTACAACCCCGTTCTGACCACTTCTTCGGCAGATGGCAAGGTGGCGTTCAACCCGGACTACCTGACCGATGTCAAGGCCGACACCATCAACGGCAATACCCGCATCACCTACACAATCAATCCCAAGGCCATCTACAACGACGGCTCGCCGATCGACTGGACCGCGTTCGAAGCCAACTGGAAAGCCGACAACGCACAGGACAAGGCCTATATCGTCAACTCCAGCGACGGCTACAATCGCATCACCTCAGTGACCAGGGGCGTTGATGACCGCCAGGCAGTAGTCACCTTCAATGGGACCTACGTGTGGTGGCAGGGACTCTTCGGTATCCTGCTCAACCCCAAGGCACTCGACCCCCAGGTGTTCAACAAGGGCTACATCGACAATCCGCATCCGGAGTGGGGCGCCGGGCCCTACACGGTGGCGAAGTTCGACAAGGGTAATGGCACCGTCGTGTTCACCCGCAACCCGAAATGGTGGGGGAAGAAGGGCAAGCTGGACACCCGCACCTTCCTGGCCATGGATGGCACGGCCAGCATCAACGCCTTCAAGAACGGCCAGCTCGATGCCGCCGATGTCGGCACCAAGGACCGGCTGGCCCAGGTCCAGGGCATGAGCGGGATCGACCTCCGCAAGAGCATCTCCCTGCAGACCGATCTATTCACGCTTAACAGCCGCTCACCCATCCTGGCCGACTCGCGGGTCCGTAAGGCCGTCTTCGAGGGGATCGACCGCAAGCAGATCGCCGGTATCACCTTCCAGGGTCTGGATTTCACCGAGACCCTGCCAGGGTCGCTGAACCTCTTCTCCTACCAGGACGGCTACCAGGACAATTTCTCCAAAGCGGTCACCTTCGATGTAGAGAAGGCGAAGCAGGATCTGCAGGCCGCGGGCTGGACGGCCGGGCCGGACGGGATGCGAAGCAAGGATGGCCGGGCGCTGGAGTTCAGCTACGTCAACACCGGTGACGACCCGGTCGGCAAGGCGGTCGCCGGCGCCGTGGCCGCGATGCTGAAGAACATCGGGGTTAAGCTGGACATCCGGCAGGTACCGAGCACCGAGCTGTCCAGCATCTTCATCGGGCGGAAGTTCGACATGTTCTACTCGGGCTTCGGCCAGAACGACCCGTTCGGCATGGCCTACATCTGCCAGATTTACTGCTCGGACAGCCAGCTCAACCTGTCCGGGACCAACGACCCGGGGTTCGACCCGCAGGTCAAGGCGGTGACCACGCTGCCCACAGCCCAGGAGCAGTTCGCCAGGGGCGCCGAGGTCGAGAGCCAGGCCTTCAAGACTTACGGCATCATGCCGACGGTGACCCTGCCGGCGATCACCGCGGTGAAGCACGGCCTGGCCAACTACGGCAGCCCGTATCACAACACGGGCTTCTTCTCCACCACTCCCGAGAACATCGGCTGGCAGAAGTAACGGCGGAATCCCGGCATATGATCCCGATCCAGGCCGGGGTGATGGGCCGCGATCATGGATGGGCTCATCCCGCCGCAACTCCGCGCGCTTGGGCTCGGTCATCGCGGCCGGCGGAAGATTGGGTTATCCGCTGACGCAGCGCTGCCTCGGGTGGGCGTACTGTCACCGGCCCATGGGGTGTGTGACGCGATCAGGAGTGCGCGGCGCCATTGCGCTCGTGGCAGGCGCCATGCTGGTGCTGACGGCCTGCAGCGGCGGCGGCCGCGGCGTGATCGGCCAGCGCCAGACCGGTTCGGCCTTCGCCGAGTGCGCGGCGAGCCCCAACACCTGTAACTCCACGGACCCGGCCACGCTCAAGCAGGGTGGCCAGCTCGTCTATGTCATCGAGAAGAACATCTCGAACTGGAACCTGCTCTCCAACGAGGGCAACGTGTTCGACAATGCCGAGGTGCTCAGGGCCGTACTGCCTTCCACCTTCTTCACCCAGCCGGATCTCAGCGTCGCGATGAACGACACGCTGCTCGAGTCGGCGAAGGTAACCAGCAACAACCCCGAAACGATCGTCTACAAGATCAAAAAGAACGCGGTGTGGTCGGACGGGACGCCGATCAACGCCGCGGACTTCGTCTACAACTGGAAGATCATGAACGGCCGGGACTGCCCGGGCTGCCCGGCATTCACCACCTCTGGCTACAACCAGGTCCACTCCGTCGTGGGTGCCGATGACGGCAAGACGGTGACGGTGACCCTGTCCAAGCCGTTCACCGACTGGAAGCAACTGTGGGGTAGTGGCTCGCCGATGTACCCGGCCCACGTCGCGGCCCAGCACGGGGATCTCACGACCAAGCAGGGGCTGGCCGCGTCGTTCGCCTGGTTCGGGAAGAACGTGCCGACCTACTCGGCCGGCCCGTACCAGATCGACAACTTCGCGAACAACGAGTCGGTCACCCTGGTACCCAACCCCAAGTGGTACGGCTCGCGGCCGAAACTGGACCGGTTGATCTTCCGGATCATCACCGACGCGAACCAGGAGCCCACGGCGCTGGCGAACCGCGAAGTGCAGGTGATCTACCCGCAGCCGCAGGTCGACCTGGTGCAGCAGGTACGCAGGATTCCCGGCGTCTCGTCCTTCGTCGGGCTGGGTCTCACCTGGGAGCATTTCGACTTCAACCTGCGAAATCCCTACCTCGCCGATCCGGCGCTGCGCACCGCCATGTTCACCGCGGTGAACCGGCAGGCCATCATCGACAAGACCGTCGGCCAGTTCACCAATAAGATCAAACCACTGAACAACCACAACTTCGTGCCGGAGCAGGGCGGCTACGAGGACGTGATCAGCGAGACCGGTCAGGGCTCCGGCAACGTCGACCTGGCCAAGTCGATCCTTGCCCGTTCCGGCTACTCGGTGCAGGACGGGCAGCTCCGGACGCCCTTCGGGCTGGCGATACCTCCATTGCGGATCCGCTACACGGTCGGTAACCAGGTTCGCCAGGTCGAATGTGAGCTGTTCGCGCAGCAGGTGAAGCCACTGGGTATCACCGTGCAGGTGATACCCACCGACGACCTGGGGGCCACCACCGCCCGCGGGGACTACGACATCATGGTGTTCGCCTGGGTCGCCACGCCGTTCCCCTACGGCGGTGCGGTGCAGCTCTGGGGCAGCGGGCAGGGCAACAACTTCGGCGGTTACGCCAATCCAGACGTCGACCGGTTGATCGCAGCCGCGGCGAGCAACACGGACCTGAACCTGGCCAAGGAAGAGCTCAACCAGGCGGATCGGCGGCTCACCCGAGACGCCTACGTGTTGCCCCTCTACCAGAAGCCGACCTTCGTCGCGCTCTACGACGACGTGGCCAACGTGCGCAACAACTCCTCGCTGGACGGCCCGCCCTACAACGTCGCCGACTGGGGCTTCCGCGCCGCAGGTTGACCGAGCCCGTTGGAGATCGGCTTCCATCAACTGCCCCATCACGTGCAGCCCGATGCCGACCGCGAGCGGGATTCAAGCAACATGACCACGGAGAAAATCGTGCGCGCGGCTGAATCGCCAGGCCCGCCCCGGGACGATTTACTGGCGGCGCTAGAGCGCTTGCACCCCGAACGGGTCGCGTTCCAGGACGGCGACGGCGAAGCGACCTGCGGCCAAGCCCGCGATCAGGTGTACCGGATGGCGCGCGCGTTAGCCGCAAGGAAACTGTGTGACGGACAGGTGATCGCGTGTGTCTTGCCGATCAGCACGAATGCGATACTCCTCGGGCTCGCGATCAACCACGCAGGCTGTGGATATATGACACTACCGACGGATATTCCGGTCGATGTTCAGGTCGATTTGATCAGCGAGGCGGAAGCCGCCGCAGTGGTTGTCGATCCCGCAGCCGGGGGAAATGATATTCTCCGTCTGCTGAGCGGAACACATCCGTCTCAGTTCTTCACTTTCGGTCCCGGCGGGGTAGGTGAGGATCTGCTGTCCCTCGCCGCGCGGGAATCGCCACTGCCGTTCGAATCAGCTGCCACCCCTGATGGGCTGAGTACCTTCGCCCTCACCGGCGGAACGACAGGACGTCCGAAGATCGTGGTACGGCGGTTCGACAGTGTGACCCCCCGCCGACTCGGACAGCCCGCGCTGCCGCGCGCTGAGCAACCGGTGCGGCTGCTCAAGTGTAAGACGATGTCGTCGCCCGCGTTACGGCGGTTCGCTGAGAGCACGCTCTTCTCCGGCGGCACGGTCATCACCCAGAAAGACTTCGATCCGGCGGCGGTGATCGCCACCATCGAGCAGCAACGGGTCACCCACCTGGTAGTCGTCCCACCACAGCAGCTTCGGGCCATAGTGGACCATCCGCTGCTCGCGAGCACGGACACGTCCTCCCTGCGCTGGGTGTTCTGCACTGCTACGAGAGTGTCAGTCAGCCTGCTGCGACGCGCGGTCGAGCGTCTCGGTCCCGTCATCTACCACGGTTACGGCTTAACCGAGGCCAACGGGATCAGCCGGCTGTCACCCGAGGACTACTTTCCCGATCATCTGGAACTGCTGGCGACCTGCGGTAAAGCCCTGACCGGGGTTGAGATCGCCGTCCGCGATAGTGCGGGAAACGCGGTTGCTGCCAGTGAGCGAGGCGATCTCTGGGTCCGCACGCCCTACGTGATGACCGGCTATCTCAATCGCCCTGATCTCGTCTCCCATGTCCTGCGGGATGGGTGGCTGCGGACCGAAGACGTCGGGTCGCTGGACGAGGACGGGTTCCTTACCATGCTCGGGCGAGCCACCGACGCTCTTAACACCACGGGGGATCGAATCTTCTTCTCCGAGATCGAAAGGTGCATCGAAGAACACCCCGGTGTGCTGGAGTGCGCAGCCTTCACCATACCTGGACCCCACTGCACACAAACACTACACGTCGCGGTGGTAAGCGAGACTGCGTCCCAGATAGATGAAAACAAGCTGCGCAAGGCGGTGCACCACCGACTCGGGCCGGCCGGTGTACCGCAGTCGGTCCAGTTCGTGCCGAGGATTCCACTCAACCACGGCGACATTCCCAACCGCGCACTGTTGGCGCGGCTGGTGTCCCACCGTCCACCCGGGTCCTGACCGTTGCGAGGTGGCATAACTGGTCAATCTCCACGCGCTCGCCGGGCCAGTTCTGCCCGTATCGCGTTCTTGTCCGGCTTACCGATGAGAGTCAGTGGAATCTCGTCCAAGAAGACGATCGTCCGTGGTTCGTGCAGGCGCCCCTTGTGCTCACGTACTAGGGCACGTAGCTCCTCTTCAGCTACCTGAGCGTTCGGCTGCCTCACTACAACGGCATGAATCGCTTCACCAGTCCGCTCGTCAGGTAGCCCCACCACCGTCGCCTGTCGCACGGAGGGATGGTGGGTGAGTGCCTCTTCGACTTCCAGGGTGTAACAGTTGTATCCGTTGACGATGACCATGTCGGTCAGTCGATCTACCAAGTAGAGATAGTCTTCCGCGTCCAGGTAGCCCAGGTCATTGGTGCGTACCCAGCCATCGCCCATCGTGTCCGCGGTCAACTCCGGTTTTCGCCAGTAACCGTTCATCGCAATCGGTGACCGGACGCACACCTCACCTACCGAACCAGTGCCCAGCAGACCGCCGTCACTATCGCGGATTTGCACCTCGATGCCGCGTAGCGGCTTGCCGACCGAACGCAACACCGTCGGGTGTCCGCTGGCATGATCCGCCGGGTCGAGGACAGAGATCATTCGCGTCTCGGTCTGACCGTAGTACTGCAACAAGACGGGCCCGAATCGGCTCAACGCCTGCTCCAGCCGATCCGGGACGGCAGGAGCACCAGCGTAGACGATCAACCTGAGACTCGAAGTGTCCGTCGTGTTCAAGTCAGGATGGTCCAGCAGTTGGTACAGGAAAGAAGGTGGCATCGCGACGACCGTGATCCGTTCCTGCTCGATGGTGCTCAGCGCTCGGCCTGCTTCGAAGCCTTTGTGCAGAAATATCGTCCCGCCTTTCATCAGTATGGGAACCGTGGTCTCCCAAGGAATTGTGGTAAACGGCAAAAAGCGCAGAAAACGACACGGCTCGGTGCTGAAGACGACAGAGTCGACTGTTCCGCGCCGGGCGGAGGCCTCCAAGTACCGGGTGAGCGTGGCGTTCCTGCCGAACGTGTAAAGTACACCTTTAGGACTGCCACTCGTACTACCCCCTGTGTAGGTCAATTCGGCGAGGTCATCGTCGTGGCCCTGCGGGGTCAACGGTTCTGCCGGCTGGCATGAGGCCAGCGCCAACAGATTGTCCCCGACCGAACTCGGGCCTAGAGACAACACCATGGGGATCCGTACCCGCTCCGTGATTCCAGCGGCGCGAGTCTCGCTCTCTAGTGACTCGAACACCAGGGCTATTGCCCCGGTATCCGCGAGCGTATTCGCCTGTTCTGTAATCGAAAGATTTGCCGGGATTGCACTGTAATAACATCCGATCAGTTGTGCCGCTAGCTGTGTCAGCATCGTTCGAGGTGTGTTTACGTTCAGTCCTGCAACTCCGTCCCCGCGCCGAAGTCCCCGCGCGAACATCGCCCGCGCCAGCCGGAACACTTCCTCCAACGCCTCGCCATACGTGGTCGATTTGCCCGCATATACGATCGCCACCCGATCCCGGTAATGCGAAAATGCGTTCAGGAGTGCTGTCAGGTGGAAGCACTGCGGCGTTTGCCCCGGTACGCCGGGCGACATCGAATGGCCGGGTGGCACCGGTTTCCTCCCACTGGTATCTGTGATACAGGCAAGACTCTAAGTATTCTTTGAATGGTTGGCCCTGTCCAATGAATTCTATCCACCAACTCCGATCTTCTCATCGTGCGTATCGACAACTTCCATACGTCTTCTGATGGTGAGGAGGAGTTCGAGGACATGCCGGGTATGGCGGGGGAGTTCACGGCAGGCGCGTGGTCGGTGCGTAGTGCCGGGCGGTCTCACGGGGTCGTCACGGTGGGTCGACGTAGGCTACGGCGACTGGCGGCGCCCGCGCTCCGCCGGCCGGAGGTGATCCGCTGAGCCAGGAAGACGTCCATGCTCGCCTACGCAGTTCGCCGGATACTCGTCTCGGTGCCGATCCTGGTCATCGCGACGTTCGTGGTCTTTGTGATGGTGTCGCTCTCCGGTGACCCGCTCTCACCGCTCAAGACCCGCAACCCGCCACCCCCGCCGCAGGCCCTGGCACTCGAAGCCCACCGGCTGCATCTCGACCAGCCGTTGCTGCTGCGCTACTGGCACTGGATCACCGGGGTGACCCGTGGGGACTTCGGTCCCTCGGTGCAGTCCAACCAGGTGATCGGTCCAGAGTTGATTCACCGGTTCCTGGTCACCTTCCGGCTCATCGGGCTCGCGATGCTGCTGGCGTTGGTGCTCGCGGTGCTGGTCGGGGTGATCAGCGCGGTCAAGCAGTACTCCGGAACCGATTACACCTTCACCTTCTTCGGGTTCCTGTTCCTGGCCATGCCCTCGTTCTGGTTCGCGATCCTGCTCAAGGAAGCCGGCATCAGCTTCAATGACACGGTCGGCAACCAGGTGCTGTTCACCATCGGAGACAGCTCGGTCTACGTCGACGGCGGCACATGGGCTCACATCACCGACGTGCTGGGGCACATGATCCTGCCCACGATCTCGCTGGCGCTGCTGTCCTTCGCGGCCTGGAGCCGCTTCCAGCGGGCATCCATGCTCGAGGTGCTGGGCAGCGACTACATCCGGTTGGCCCGGGCCAAGGGGCTGCGCCGGGGCCCGGTGCTCACCCGGCATGCCCTGCGGACCGCACTGATCCCGCTGGTGACCGTCACCGCACTGGATCTCGGCGCGATCATCTCCGGGGCGATCGTCACCGAGAACGTCTACCAGTGGCGCGGTGCGGGCAGTTTCCTGCTCGAGTCGATCCAGCACGATGACGCCTACGCTGTTGCGGGATGGCTGCTCATCGCGGCCACCTTCATCATCCTGTTCAACCTGGCCGCTGACCTGCTCTACGCGGTGCTCGACCCGAGGATCCGGTATGCCTGAGCGGGAGTTCACCGCGCCGACGCGCACCCAGACCCAACTGGTGCTGCGCCGGTTCCGGCAACACCGGTTGGCGGTGGCCAGCCTGATCGTGCTGCTGGCGCTGGTGCTGCTGGCCTTCGTCGGTGGCTGGTGGTGGAAGTACTCCGTGGCCGATTTCACCTCCGACAACTCGGTCCCCCCGTCCTGGCAGCACCCGTTCGGTACCGACGCAGCGGGCCGCGACACCTTCGCTCAGGTGCTGCGCGGTACCCAGATCTCGATCGGGATCTCGGTGCTGGTCGCGGTCTTCGCCACCGTGGTCGGCACCATCTGGGGGACCACTGCGGGGTACTACCGTGGCCGCCTGGACACCGTGATGATGCGGATCGCCGACCTGGTGCTCACCTTGCCGCTGCTGGCCGTCGCCGCGGTGCTCGGGCACAACGTCGGGGGTAGCTGGTGGCTGATCGCAGTCGTGATCGCGGGCCTGTACTGGGCTTACGTCGCGCGCGTCGCGCGGGGTGTGGTGCTCTCGCTGCGGGAGAAGGAATTCGTGGAGGCGGCCCGGGCGCTCGGTGCGAGTGATGCCCGGATCATCTTCGGCCACCTGGTACCCAACGCGTTCGGCTCGATCATCGTGAATGCCACCGTGCTGGTCTCGGTCGCCATCCTGCTGGAGACGGCGCTGTCCTACCTGGGCTTCGGGGTCCGCCCCCCGGACACCTCGCTCGGACTGCTGGTCAGCGACGCGCAGACGGCGGTGGACACCCGGCCGTGGTTGTTCTTCTTCCCCGGACTGTTCATCATCCTGATCGCGCTGACGATCAACTTCATCGGCGATGGCCTGCGTGACGCGCTGGACCCCCAGCAGACGAGGGTGCGGAGATGACAGCTCCGAGCGAGGTGGTGCTTGACGTCGCGGACCTGCGGGTCGAGTTCCGCACCGACGAGGGCCGGGTGCAGGCCGTCCGCGGGGTGAGCTACCAGCTCCGTCGTGGTGAGGTGCTCGGCATCGTCGGCGAGTCGGGGTCCGGCAAGTCGGTGACCTCGCTGGCCGTGATGGGCCTGCTGCCCGGTACGGCCCAGGTGTCCGGCTCGGTGCGCTTCACCGGGGGTTCCGGAAGCGCAGGTTCCAGGAACCCGGCTGAGCTGCTCGGAGCATCGGATGCCGCGCTCAGCCGGGTCCGCGGCCAGAGCATCGCGATGATCTTCCAGGATCCAATGACCTCGCTCAATCCGGTCTACACCGTCGGCTACCAGATCGCCGAGGCCATCCGGGCGCACCATGACCTGCCCCGGGATGTGCTGCGCAAGCAGGTGCTCGCGCTGCTGGCGGCGGTCAGCATCCCCAACCCGGCGCAGCGGGTGAACAGCTACCCCCACGAGCTCTCCGGCGGGATGCGCCAGCGGGTGGTGATCGCGATCGCGATGGCCAACCAGCCTGAGGTGATCATCGCGGACGAACCGACCACCGCGCTGGATGTGACCGTGCAAGCGCAGGTCCTGGAGGCATTGCGTGCGGCGAAGGTGCAGACTGGCGCGGCGATGGTGCTCATCACCCACGACCTCGGCGTGATCGCCGGGCAGGCGGATCGGGTGCTGGTGATGTACGCCGGCCGGATCGTGGAGGCCGGCACCGTCGAGGAGATCTTCTACACGCCACGGATGCCGTACACGCTGGGGCTGCTGGGTAGCCAGCCGCGGTTGGACGAGCGCCGGGCGCGGCTGAACCCGATCAGCGGCGCGCCCCCGTCAGCGATCAACATGCCGCCGGGGTGCCCGTTCGTCTCCCGCTGCCCGCTGGCCGCACCGATCTGCGAGACCGAGGAACCTCTGTTGACGACCGTCGATCCCGGCGGGCACGGAGCAGCGTGCCACTTCAGTGACCAGCTGGTCGGGGTGGCGCCGGCTGATCTGTTCCGCCCGCTGTCCCGGGAGACCGCGTCATGACCCCATCGCCGGTGCTGTCGGTGCGCAACCTGGTCAAGCACTTCCCGGTGCGCCGGCATGGCCTGGCCCGCCGGCGCACCGGGGATATCCATGCCGTGTGTGATGTGTCCTTCGACCTGTACCCGCGGCAGACGCTCGGGCTGGTCGGTGAGTCGGGCTGCGGCAAGACCACCACGGCGCGGGTGCTGCTGAACCTGCAGCCGGCGACCGCCGGTGAGGTCCGTTATCAGGGCACTGACCTGACCGAGCTCTCCCGCAAGGCCATGCAACGGCTGCGCCGCGAGCTGCAGATCGTCTTCCAGGACCCCTACGCCGCCCTTGACCCGCGGCTGCCGGTGCACGACATCGTCGCCGAACCGTTGCGCATCCACGGCTGCTACCGCCCCTCCGGGGGTGCGGATGTGCGGGAACTGCTCAGCCTCGTCGGGCTCAACCCCGAGCACGGCAACCGGTACCCGCACGAGTTCTCCGGGGGTCAGCGGCAGCGGATCGGGATCGCTCGGGCGCTGGCACTGCGCCCGAAGATCCTCATCCTGGACGAGCCGGTGTCCGCGCTGGATGTCTCCATCCAGGCCGGTGTGCTCAACCTGCTGGCGGACCTGCAGGCGCAACTGGAACTGTCCTACCTGTTCGTCTCGCACGATCTGTCGGTGGTGCGGCACATCGCCAACCGGATCGCCGTGATGTACCTGGGTCGCATCGTCGAGATCGGAACCTCCGAAGAGCTGTTCAGCGCTCCGGCCCACCCCTACACCCAGGCGCTGATCTCGGCGATCCCGCTGCCCGATCCCCGCAAGGAGCGGGCCAGGGAGCGGATCATCCTCACCGGTGACGTGCCCAACCCGGCGGATCCCCCCTCGGGCTGCCGCTTCCGGACCCGCTGCCCCCTGTTCGCCACTCGCCTGACCGACCCCCAACGCCACCTCTGCACCACCGACCCCCCACCCCTCTCCCCCCACACCAACACCCACCAGGTCGCCTGCCACCACTCCCGTCCCCCCGCATTCAGCGGGCTCAGCGTGGTCGTGGAGGACGGTTTACCCCGCTCAGCCCGCTCGATGCGGAACGGGAAGGCGGGGGCATGAGCGAGCCGCGACGGATGGTGGTGGTGCACGCACATCCGGATGATGAGACGTTGTGGACGGGGGGAATGATCGCGTCGTACCGCGCGGCGGGGGTGGGGGTGACGCTCGTCACCTGCACGCTGGGCGAGCTCGGCGAGGTGCTCGTCGACGAGTTGCGCGAGCTGGCCGCGGACCGCGCCGACCAGCTCGGTGGCTACCGGTTGGGTGAGTTGCAGGCGGCCTGCGCTGCGCTGGGCGTCACCGACCAGCGGTTTCTCGGCGGGATCGGCCGGTGGCGGGACTCCGGCATGGTCGCCGAACCCGGGTCCAGGGCGAGCACGCCGGCCGACCTGCACCCGCGGGCCTTCGCCGCCGGAGCACTGGACGAGCAGGTCAGCGCGCTGGTCGAGATACTGGCCCAGGCGCGCCCGCAGGTCGTGGTGACCTACGGGCCGGACGGCGGCTACGGGCACCCCGACCACGTCCGGGCCCACCAGGTGACGATGGCCGCGGCGGAGCAGGTACCCGGGGTGGCCCGGGTGTTCTGGGCGGTCCGGCCCCGCTCGGCAGTGGCGGACGGGATCGCCGCGCTGCGCGCGATGCCGGGGCTGCCCTTCCCGCTACCCGGGGCACACGGGTTGCCCGGCGTGGACGATGCGGAGGTGACCACCGTCCTGGACGTGGCCGCCTACCGGGGCGAGGTGCTCGCCGCGATGCGGGCGCACACCACCCAGATCAGGTTGTGGACCGCCGGCCCGCATGCCGCGTTCGCGCTCTCCGACGGGGTGGCCAGGCCGGTGTTCGGTACCGAGCACCTCACCCTGGCGCGCGGCACGGCCGCAGGTTCACGCGATGACCTCTTCGGTGGCCTGCCCGGCGTGGGTGCTCCTGCGGAGGAAACCCGTTCGTGAGCATTGCCGGGCGCATCACCCTGGTGGTGCTGATGTTCGACGCCCTCGCGCTCGCGGTGGTGGAGCTGCTGTACCTGCCGCTGCGGGTGGGCGCGGTGCCCTTTCCGATCACCATCGCGCTTGCCGCGCTCAGTACGCCCTTGCTGGTGCGCTCCGCGGCGGAGCAGGGCGGCCCGCCGGCGGTGGCTGCGGTCCCGCTGGTGGTCTGGGTGCTCGCACTCGGCGTGCTCGGCGTCTGTGGACCGGGCGGAGACGTGCTCCTTCCCGCCGACTGGCGCTCGGCGCTGTTGCTGGCTGGTGGCATGTTCCCGGCGGCTGTGGTGCTGGGCCGTGCGCTGGCTCGCCCGCAAGTGCCGGGGTCGTTGGTCGACACCGACGCGACCGGAGATACTGTGCAGGTAGACGGCCCGTCCGGGTACCGCGAGTGAGGAGCAGGAGAACCCCGTGACATACGTGATCGCAGAGCCCTGCGTGGACGTCATGGACAGATCATGCATCGAGGAATGCCCCGTGGACTGCATTTATGAGGGCGCCCGGATGCTCTACATCCAGCCCGACGAATGCGTCGATTGCGGTGCTTGCGAGCCAGTGTGCCCGGTGGAAGCGATCTACTACGAGGACGACGTCCCGGAGGAGTGGAAGGACTACACCAAGGCCAATGCCGATTTCTTCACCGAATTGGGCTCACCTGGCGGAGCGTCGAAAGTCGGTCCGGTCAACGACGATCCGCCGATGATCGCTGAGCTGCCGCCGCAGAACGAGGAGTGAGCTCCCCGGGCGCGGCGCGCCTGGAACTCCCTGATTTCCCCTGGGACCGCCTCGCGGGAGCCGCCCGCCGCGCGTCGGAGTGTCCGGGTGGGGTGGTCGATCTGTCGGTCGGGACCCCGGTAGATCCGGTACCGGACCTGGTGCGGGACGCGGTGCAGTCCGCCTCGGCGCTGCCCGGCTACCCGGCCGTGCACGGCACGGCGGAGCTCCGCGAGGCTGCGGTCGCGGCGCTGGCTCGCCGGTACGGCGTGACCGGGATACCCACCGAGGCGGTGCTGCCCACCGCCGGATCCAAGGAGCTGGTGGCCTGGCTGCCGACGCTGCTCGGCATCGGCTCCGGCGACCTCGTCGCGCTACCGGAGCTGGCCTACCCCACCTACGAGGTCGGCGCTCGGCTGGCCGGTGCCACCCCGGTGCTGCTGAGAGATGACCAGCCGGCACCGCCGGGCACCCGGTTACGCTGGCTGAACTCGCCGAGCAACCCGACCGGTGACATCATCCCCGCCGGGGTGCTGGCCACCGTGGTGGCCCAGGCCAGGGCGATCGGCGCGGTGGTGGCCTCAGACGAGTGCTACCTCTCGCTGGGGTGGGAGGCGACACCGCACTCAGTGCTCCACCGGCAGGTCTGTGGTGGGGATCACACCGGGGTGCTGGCGGTGCACTCGCTGTCCAAGTCGTCCAACCTCGCCGGCTACCGGGCCGGGTTCGTCACCGGTGATCCCGAGCTGGTCGCCGCCCTGCTCGCGGTGCGCAAGCACACCGGGATGATGGTGGCGCGGCCGGTGCAGCAGGCGATGGTGGCCGCGCTGTCCGACGACACGCACATCGCCCGGCAGCGGGATCGTTACGCGCGGCGCCGGGAGCTGCTGCGCCCCGCCCTGGAGCAGGCCGGGATGCGGGTGCCGCGCTCGCAGGGTGGGTTGTTCCTGTGGTGCTCCGCGGACCAGCCCTGCTGGGAGACCGTCACCCGGCTGGCCGCGCACGGCGTGCTCGTGGCCCCCGGTGAGTTCTACGGCCCGGCGGGCGCGCGGCACGTCCGGGTGGCCCTGACGGCGACCGACGAGCGGGTCGGCGTGGCGGTGCAGCGGTTGGCCGCGCTGCGGTAACCGGGGATCGCGGCGGCGAACCAGGCGGTGTCCGAGGGATTTCGGCAGCGGACGTCAGGCTGGGGTGTCCAGCGCTTCGGCTCGGCGCTGCACCTGCTGCCAGGCGGCCGGCCAGGCCAGGCGCATCGCGATCCGGTTGGCTTCCTCGCGCTCCACCAGCCGTCCGGCCGAGAAGGCCACCCCGGTGTCGACCACCACGCCCAAGCCGACGAGCAGCACCATCACCCGCTGTTGCGCTACGCAGGCGTCCTGATGCTCACCCAGCACGTCCTGCAACGCCACAGTCGAGTCCACCAGCTTGCGCACCGGCCTGCGGCCGGCGGAGCTGGCCAGCTCACCGGTGTAGCGCAGCCGCTTGCCGTCAATTCGCAGGGTGTGCAGGACCTCGTCGGAGGGGTTCTCGCCGGCATCGCGGACGGCTTTGAGCAGCCTGCGGTACTCCTGGCGAACCAGATCGATCAGTGGTGGTGCCGCGGCGGAATCGCCACGCGGGCGGGGGAGCGGCCGGGACACGGCCGCGGCCAGCTGCCGCAACAAGGCGGTGTAGCGGCGGCTTTCCAGCACGCTGAGCATCTCGGCGCGGGCGGCTTCCCGCTCGGCCACCAGGGCCCCGATCAGTATCTCGACGGATCTGCGGCCGGCGTCGTCGAAGGCCAACGCGTGGCCCCGCAGCCGCTCGACCAGCACGTCGGCGTCCCGGACCGGACCGAGCACCCGGCCCAACCAGCCCAGCTCGGCGCGCAGGTCGTCGGCCCAAGCACGTTCAAGCAGGGGGCGGGCCGCCTTGAGCATGGCGCGCATCCGGCGCACCGCGACCCGCATCTGGTGCAGCTCTTCTGGATCCTCACCTACCCGGGTGCCCGGGTCGTGCGCGAGCAGGGCCCGCAACCGGGTGTCCAGCGCAGCCCGCAGCTGGTGCACGGTCGGGTCCGAGACCCGGGCCCGCACCGGGTCACCCAACTTGACCAGTTTGGCGGTCCGGGTGCTCCGCCGGGGGCCGTCCTGCTGGTCATGGGGGACGGCGCTCATCGGTTCGATACTAGTGGTCCTCGCTGACCGCCGAGCCATCATTCGTTGGAGTGCAGTATCGGGTTGAGCTCGACACCGGTCCCTCCCGCGCGGCGGATCGCGTGCACCGTGCCGGTGATCGAGTCCCGGCGGAACAACACCCCGTCCGTGCCGGAAAGCTCGCGGGCCTTGATCACCGAGCCATCGGGCAGCGTCACCTTGGTCCCCTCGGTGACGTAAAGGCCCGCTTCCACCACGCAGTCATCGCCCAGCGATATCCCGATCCCGGCGTTGGCCCCGACCAGGCAGCGCCTGCCGACCGAGATCTGCTGCTTCCCCCCGCCGGAGAGCGTGCCCATGATCGAGCAGCCGCCACCGAGATCGGAATCGGCACCGATGACGACCCCGGCCGAGATCCGGCCCTCCACCATGGACGTGCCGAGCGTGCCGGCGTTGAAGTTGACGAAACCCTCGTGCATCACAGTGGTGCCGGGGGCGAGATGGGCTCCCAGGCGCACCCGATCCGCATCGCCGATGCGTACCCCGGAGGGAACCACGTAGTCGACCATTCTGGGTAACTTGTCCACCCCGTACACGGTCACCGGGCCGAGCTGGCGCATCCGCAGCCGGGTGGTCTCGAAGCCTTCCACCGGGCAGGGGCCGAAACTGGTCCACACCACGTTGGGCAGCAGCCCGAACACCCCGTCCAGATTGATGCTGCGCGGGGCGACCAGCCGGTGCGACAGCAGGTGCAGGCGCAGGTAGACGTCGCAGGTGTCGGTGGGTGGAGCCTGCAGATCGGGCACCGCCGTGCGTACCGCCACGACTTCCACGCCGCGCGCCGGGTCCGGGCCCAGCAGGGCGGCGAGTTCGTGGGGCGCATCGTCGGGCGCCAGGTGCACCGTGCCGGACAAGGTGCCTGGCGAGGCGCCCCTCGGGCTCAGCTCTGGGTCCGGGAACCAGGTGTCCAGCACGGTTCCCGCGTGGGTGCGGGTGGCCAGCCCGACGCCGTGCGCGGTCTGCGGTACCGGCGGGCTGCCGATCGGGGGTTTGTCCACAACGGGCCACGGTAGTGGGCGGTAGTGGGTGGGAGTCCGGGCTCCCGGCGATACCGTCACTGCCGTGGAACTGGACCTGACGGCGGACCCGGTGGCCTTGACCGCCGCGTTGGTGGATGTACCCAGCGTCTCGGGGCAGGAGGCCGCGCTGGCCGGCGCGGTGGAGCAGGCGCTGGCTGCGCAGGCGCCGCACCTGGAGTTGCTGCGCGTGGGCAACATCGTGCTGGCCCGCACCGAGCTGGGCCGCCCGCAGCGGGTACTGCTGGCCGGGCATCTGGACACGGTGCCCGTAGCGGACAACCTGCCCAGCACGCTGAGCGAGGGCATGCTCTACGGCTGCGGTACGGCGGATATGAAATCCGGCGACGCGATGATCCTGCACCTCGCGGCCACCGTGCCGGAGCCGGCTAGCGATCTGACCGTGGTGCTCTACGACTGCGAGGAGGTGGAGGCGGCGCGCAACGGGTTGGGCCGGATCGAGCGGGAGCGTCCCGATTGGCTGGTGGCGCAGCTGGCGATCCTGGCTGAGCCCACCAACGGACTGGTCGAGGCGGGCTGCCAGGGCACCCTGCGGGCCACGGTGCGCACCGCGGGGCGCCGGGCCCACAGCGCCCGGTCCTGGCTGGGGGACAACGCGATCCACACCGCCGGTCAGGTGCTGACCCGGCTGTCCGGTTACCAGCCGCGCACCGTCGAGATCGACGGCTGCATCTACCGGGAAGGGTTGCAGGCCGTCGGCATCTCCGGCGGGGTGGCCGGCAACGTCGTGCCCGACGCCTGCGAGGTAGTGCTGAACTTCCGGTTCGCGCCGGACCGCTCGCTGCCGGCTGCCCAGCAGCACATCCGGGAGGCGCTCGACGGGTTCGCGCTCGAGTTCACCGACGGCGCCGCCGGGGCGCTGCCGGGGTTGGAGGCGCCTGCCGCCCAGGAGTTCCTGGCCGCGATCGGGATCGCCCCGGTCGCGAAGTACGGCTGGACGGATGTGTCCCGTTTCGCCGCGCGCGGCATCCCGGCCCTGAACTTCGGACCCGGCGATCCCAACCTCGCCCACACCCGTGAGGAGCACGTGCAGACCGAGCAGATCACCGCGTGCACCGCTTCGCTGCGCCGCTACCTCACCACACCGCAGTCCCACCCCGATATGGAGACATATCGGGGTGACGAGATGGGCAGTGACCCCGATATGTCTCCATATCGGGCGCGGGGACGCGCGGTGGATGGCACGTAGGGTGGCGGCATGCGCAATGGGGCGGAGGAGGAGCATCCTCGGGAGAAGCAGCGGGGGCCGGTCGTGCTGCGGCGGGATCGCCTGTACGAGGCGACGACCACCGATCAGCGGCTACTCGACTCGCGCGGCCCCAGCGACTGGGTGCACACCGATCCGTGGCGGGTGCTGCGCATCCAGGCTGAGTTCGTCGAGGGTTTCGGTGCCCTCGCTGAGCTGCCGCACGCGGTCACCGTCTTCGGCTCGGCTCGTACCCCCCGCGACCACCCGGAGTACGCCACCGGCCGGGCGCTCGGCGCCGCGCTCGCCACCGCCGGCTTCGCCGTGATCACCGGTGGTGGTCCGGGCAGTATGGAGGCGGTCAACCGTGGCGCGTCCGAGGCGGGCGGGTTATCCGTCGGGTTGGGTATCGAGTTGCCCTTCGAGCAGGGACTCAACCCGTGGGTGGACCTCGGGATCAACTTCCGGTACTTCTTCACCCGCAAGACCATGTTCATCAAGTACGCCCAGTCATTCGTCTGCCTGCCGGGCGGATTCGGCACCCTGGATGAGTTGTTCGAGGCCCTCACTCTGGTGCAGAACAAGAAAGTCACCAAGTTCCCCGTCGTGCTCTACGGGCGGGACTACTGGGGTGGGCTGTATTCCTGGCTGGCCGGCACCGTCGCGGCGGAGGGCAAGCTGCGGCCGGCCGAGCTCGATCTGCTGCACCTCACCGACGACATCGACGAGGTCGTCCGGCTCGTCGGCGAGTCCTATCAAGCCTGGCAGAACAGCCACTGAACTGGTGGGCGCCTGAATGAGCCCGACAGCTGGCCGGCCGGTGCCGATGACGGTGCGTTTCGGAGCTCGAGCATTACCGGCTGATCGGGCCTCGGTGATGGCGATCGTCAACCGGACTCCCGACTCGTTCTATGACCGCGGTGTCACCTACTCCGAGCAGGCCGCGATGGCCGCCGTGGATCGGGCCGTCCAGGACGGCGCCGACATCGTGGACATCGGTGGGGTCAAGGCCGGGCCCGGTGACGAGGTCGACGTCGCCGAGGAGATCCGCCGGGTGGTGCCCTTCGCGGCCGCCGTCCGGGATCGCCATCCCAGCCTGCTGATCAGCATTGATACCTGGCGCCATGAGGTGGCCCGGCCCGCGGCTCAGGCTGGGGCTGACATCATCAACGATGCCTGGGCGGGATTCGACCCCCAGCTTGCTGAGGTGGCCGCCGAGTACGGGTGCGGCATGGTGTGCTCGCATACCGGTGGCGCGTCGCCACGCAGCCGGCCGCACCGGGTCCGGTACACCGATCTGGTGCCCGAGGTCATCGACGAACTCACGGCACAGGCCGCGAAGCTCATGCGGCTCGGGGTCGCCAGGGAGGCGATCCTGATCGACCCTACCCACGATTTCGGTAAGAACACCTGGCACGGCTTGGAACTGCTGCGTCGCAGCGGCGAGCTGGTGGCCACCGGGTGGCCGGTGCTCATCGCCCTGTCCAACAAGGACTTCATCGGGGAGACCCTCGATGTCGGGATCGACGATCGGCTGGAGGGCACTCTTGCCGCCACCGCGATCGCCGCGTGGGCCGGGGTTCGGGTCTTCCGGGCCCACCAGGTGCGCTCGACCCGCCGGGTGCTCGACATGGTGGCCTCGATCGCGGGAACGCGCCCCCCGGCCCGCGCGCTCCGTGGCTTGTCCTGACCCGCTTTCCTCAACGTGCCACGATCTGTGAGCGTGGGCACAGTGCTGGTGTATCTCGTCGTCGTCGCGGTGGTCGCCGCGGTGGTGTTCCTGACCGCATCGCTGGTCTTCGGCCGCGGTGAGGAGCTGGAGGCGCTGCCGCCGGATGGGACGCCGACCTGGTTGCCGGAGGGACCGATCGCCGGCGATGACGTCCGCGCTATACGGTTCTCCCAGGTGCTCCGGGGGTACCGGATGTCCGAGGTGGACTGGACGCTGCAACGGGCGGCGGCTGAGCTCGACGCGTTGCGCGCGCGGGTGGCCGAGTTGGAGGGGCAGCGATGAACCTGACGGTGCGGGTCGATGTCGATGCACCCCCGGAAACGGTGTTCGCGGCGGCCATGGACTGGGAGCGCCAGGGCGAGTGGATGCTCGGCACCACCGTGCGGATCCGCCAAGGCGACGGCCGTTCGGTCGGCTCGGAGCTGGAGGCGCTCACCGGCGTGGCCGGGATCGGGATCACCGACAGCATGCAGATCACGGTCTGGGACGCACCATCCCGATGCGAGGTGCGCCATCTCGGGAAGGTGGTGCGCGGCACCGGCATCTTCGCGGTGGCGCCGCGCGGGCGGGATGCCGCCACCTTCGCATGGACCGAGGAACTGGAGTTGCCACTGGGTGCGCTGGGCGCCTTCGGCGCCCAGCTGTTCCGCCCGATCTTCGAGTGGGGCCTGCGGTTCTCGCTGGAGCGCTTCGCCGCCTTCTGCCGGACCTACCCCCGTTGACCATGAGCGCCGGGCCGGTGGCCGGACCCGACGGGCGCCTGCGGTGCCCCTGGGCGGGTTCGGTTCCGGACTACCGCACCTACCACGATCATGAGTGGGGGGTGCCGGTGCATGGTGAGGTCGCGCTGTTCGAGCGGCTCAGCCTGGAGGCGTTCCAGTCGGGTCTGTCGTGGCTGACGATCCTGCGCAAGCGGGAGGCGTTCCGGCACGCCTTTGCCGGTTTCCAGCCCGCTGCCGTCGCCGCGTTCACCGACGACGACCGGGCCCGCCTGCTTGCCGACACCGGGATCATCCGCAACCGAGCCAAGATCGAGGCGACGGTACGCAATGCCCGAGCGCTCACCCAGCTCGGCGAGGATCTGGATGCCCTGTTGTGGTCTTTCGCGCCCGATCCCACCGGGCGGCCCGCGCCGCAGACAGTGGCTGAGTTGGCGACCCGGACCCGTGAGTCCGAGGCAATGGCACACGCCCTGCGCCGCCGGGGTTTCACCTTCGTCGGCCCGGTCACCTGCCACGCGCTCATGCAGGCGACCGGGATGGTTGACGACCATCTCGCCGGTTGTTTCCGCCGCGCGGCTGGGTAAGCCTGCTGACGGCGAACCAGCGGTCCCAGGTGGACAGTGAGGCCTGACGAACGCGAGACCATTGGTTGCTTTTCGGGCGCTGAGACCGATAAGGGAGAATGCAGGGGGTCACTGGTGTCGTGGCCACCCGCGGTGACGACTGCACGGAGGGAGCACGCTATGGCGGCCATGAAGCCCCGGACCGGCGACGGTCCCCTCGAGGTGACGAAGGAGGGTCGGGGCATTGTGATGCGAGTCCCGCTCGAGGGCGGTGGGCGACTCGTCGTCGAGATGTCGGCGGACGAGGCCGGCGAACTTGGCGAGGCATTGCGGGCCGTCGTGGAATGACGGCCCGCAATGCAGTTCCGTCTTCCCGCGGCCCCGGTCTGCGCTTTCCGGCGTACCGGGGTCTCGCTACGAGCTGACCGGGAGATTCCCCGTGCCGACGACGTCCCTGGTGACACCCACAGTGCCCACCCCCCTGTCCGAGGTGCGGGTGCGCGAGCGGGGCGATCCCGGGGTGGCTGATGTGGTACTGGTGGGGCGGTCCCCCGCGGAAGAGCCCCCGATTCTGGGTCCGGGCGCGGACCGGCTCGGCGTGGACGGGCAGTGGTTGGACCAGTACCGGGTGAGTGCCGCCGCCGGCTCGGTGCACGTCGTGCCACTGGTGCCGGCGGATCCCGACCGTGGCTGGCTCGTGGGTACCGGGCAGGGCAGCATGCAGGACTGGCGGTCGGCCGGCGCGGGGCTGGTCCGGGCCATCGCGGCGAAACCGGTGGGCAAGGGGGCGGCGCAGCGCCGGACCGAGGCGCCGGGCCAGGTGCAGGTGCACCTGCCGCCCGACACGAGCGCCGATCAGGCAGCGGCCCTGGCTCTCGGGTGCATGGCGGGTTCGCACCGCTACCGGGTCACCGGCGAGGATGCGCCGGCAGCTCCCAACGTGGCGCTCATCGCACCGTCCGGCTGCGCTCCGGACCCCCTCGCCGGGGCTGTTGCCAGGGCGCAGGTGCTCGGGTGGGCCACCGGGCTGGCACGTGATCTCGCCAACACCCCCAGTGGGCACAAAGACCCCGCGTGGCTGGCCGGTACCGCCGCTGCCTTGGCTGCCACGATTCCCGGCATGCAGGCCCGGGTGCGCGACGAGGGCTGGTTGGCCGAGCAGGGTTTCGGCGGAGTGCTCGCGGTGGGTGGCGGATCCGCCCGCCCGCCACGGTTCCTCGAGCTGGGGTGGAACCCCACCGAGGTGAGCCCGGACGTTGCCGCCGGCGAGCACCTGATATTGGTCGGCAAGGGCATCACGTTCGACACCGGCGGGATCTCGATCAAACCGGCTGAGGGCATGCACCTGATGCGCACCGACATGTCCGGAGGTGCAGCGGTGATCGCCGCGCTGCTGGCTCTGGCCCGGCTGGCGGTGCCGCTTCGGGTGACGGGGCTGGTGCCCTGCGCCGAGAACCACGTTTCCGGATCGGCCTACCGCCCGGGTGATGTGGTGCGGCACGCGGGTGGCACCACCACCGAGGTGACGAACACCGACGCCGAGGGCCGGCTGGTGCTCGCCGACGCGCTGTCCTACGCGGTACGGACACTGGCACCCACCACCCTGATCGACGTCGCGACGCTCACCGGGGCGATGAAGGTGTCGCTGGGCCTGCGCACCGGGGGGTTGTTCGCCACCGAACCCGCTCTCGCCGAGCGGATCCAGCGAGCCGGGGCGGCCGCCGGTGAGGCGTGGTGGCAGCTGCCGCTGATCGACGACCATGCGAAGGAAGTACGGTCAGAGATCGCTGACCTGCGGCAATGCCCACCCGGACCGGCGTCGATCGTGGCGGCGTTGTTCCTGCGGGAGTTCACCGCCGGCCTGCCGTGGGCGCACCTGGATATCGCCGGTCCAGCGCGGGCTGAGGAGAATTACGCCGAGGTCAACGCGGGCGGTACCGGTTTCGGCACCCGGACCCTGATCGAATTGGCCTGCTCGTTCACCAGCTAGGCTCCCGACCCGATGGCCACTTCATCAGCCTGCACCGGTCGGGTCGTGATCACCGGGGGCGCCGGTTTCGTCGGTCGGGCTGCCGTCGCCGGCTTCACCGGCCGGGGCAATCCGGTCACTGTGGTCGACCGGGCTCCGCATCCCGATCCCGCTGTTCGCAGCGTGGTGGGTGAGCTCACCGACCCGCAGGTGATAGCCGATGCGCTGGGAACCGGGGACGTCGCTGGGGTCGTGCACCTGGCCGCCGTCACCTCGGTGCTGCGCTCGGTGCAGCACCCGCTGGCCACCTACCAGGCGAACGTGGCAGTGACCCAGGAGCTGCTCGAGTGCTGCCGTCAGGCCGGTGTGGAGCGGTTCATCCTGGCTTCCAGCAATGCGGTGGTCGGTGACGTGGGCCACGCCACCATGGACGAGAAGGCCATGTTGCGCCCGCTGACCCCCTACGGGGCCACCAAGGCGGCCGCCGAGATGCTGCTCTCCGGCTACGCCGGCGCCTATGGCATGGCCACCTGCGCGCTGCGCTTCACCAACATCTACGGCCCAGGGATGGCGCACAAGGACAGCTTCGTGCCCCGGCTGATGCGCGCCGCGCTGGCCGGCCGGGGAGTGCAGGTCTACGGCGACGGGACGCAGCGCCGGGACCTCGTGCATGTCGATGACGCCGTCGCGGCCCTGCTCGCGGCGTGGGAACGGCGGTTCCGCGGTACCGCGATCATCGGCTCGGGTCGGTCGGTGACCGTGCTGGAGCTGCTGGAGGCGGCGCGCGCCGTCACCGGGTGCGCGCTGCCCGCCGAACACGTCCCGGCCCAGCCGGGCGAGATGCCCGCGGTGATCGTCGACATCAGTGGGGCCAGGGAGTGCCTGGGCTACCGGCCGGCTGTCTCGCTGGCCGCGGGCCTGGCCACGGTGTGGCGGGACTTCACGGCCGCCGGTTCGCGCACCGCCGCGGGAAGCGCTGCGGCCAGGACCACTACCGCCGTGCCGGTACCGGGCGGTCCCGGCCGGTGACGGGCCTGCTGGCGCGGCCGGAGACGGGCGGCTCCCACCCCGGCGCCGCGGTGCTGGCCTCCCGCCCGCCCGGCTGGTTGCGCCTGCACTGGGTGCTGCTGGTGCTGCTGGGCTTGGGTGCCGTCCTCAGGGTGCTCGCGGTCGTGGCCTACCAGCCCGCACTGCTCTACATCGACTCCTTCACCTACCTGGACAACGTCTCCTACCTGCGCCCCGATGGGCTGCGCCCGATCGGCTACGACCTCATCCTGAACGTCCTGCTGCCCCTCGGTGGCCTGCGCGGGGTCGCCATCGCCCAGCATCTGCTCGGTCTGGGCATGGCGGTGCTGATCTACCAGCTGCTGGTGCGGCACGGCGCCCGGCGCTGGCTGGCCGCAGCGGCAGCCGCGCCGGTGCTCCTGGACGCCTACCAGGTGCAGATCGAGCAGAACATCATGCCCGATGTCTGGTTCCAGGCGCTGCTGTTGTGGATCGTCTGGGTGCTGACCTGCCGCGGGCTGCCCAGCCCGCGGCACGCTGCGGGTGCGGGAATTCTGATCGGATTCGCGGTGGTCGTCCGGTTGGTCGGGATCACCATGCTGGTGCCGGCGCTCGGGTACCTGGTCGTCGCCGGGTCGCTGTGGGCCAACCGAGCCGGCTGGCGCCAGATCGGTCTGCGGGCAGCCGCGATGGCCGCGGGTTTCGTGGTGATCCTCGCTGGTTACGGCGGCTACTTCCGGCTCACCACCGGCGCCTGGGGGATCAGCGGCGCCAGCAGCGGTGTGCTCTACGGGCGCGCCGCCGCCATCGCCGACTGCGATCGGATCCCGCCCGACACCTGGGAGCACGCCGTGTGCCCGGTGGAGCCACGCGGGCAGCGCTTCGGCGTCGATTACTACGTCCACGACCTCGCCTCGCCGGCGATGACCGTCGCGTTGCCGCCCGACGAGTCGATGGCCGAGATCCAGTCCTCGTTCGCCCGTGTCGTGTTCGCCAACCAGCCGCTGGATCTCCTGGAGGCGATCGGCAAGGATTTCCTGAAGGGCTTTCGCCCGCTGCGTCTCGACGCGGTGAACGACGTGCCGGTGGATCGGTGGCATTTCCAGACCGCCTACCCGTACTTCGGCGTCCAGGACCGCGTCGATGCGCGGGCCTTCCAGTTCGGCGGGGTGCCGATCTCCATCAACTCGCAGGTGGCGCAGCTGCTGCGGAGTTACCAGCTCACCGTGGGGTTCGTCCCCGGCTCGCTGCTCGGTCTGGGCCTGCTGGCCGGATTGCTCGGCGGCTTCGGAATCGGCAATGCCCGGCGCTCGGGGATCCGGGCGGCCAGCCTGCTGGTGTCCGGGCTCGGCATCACGGTGCTGCTCACCGCTGCGGCGTTCGAGTTCTCCTGGCGTTACCAACTGCCCGGGTTGGTGTTGCTGCCGTTGGCGGGAGTGCTGGGCGTGACCGCGATCACCGGTCCGCTGCGCAGGCCCGGCCCGCGGCGCAAGGTGAACCCTCCCATGCAGCCCTACCCCGATCCGGTCGATTCCGCCACGGTGCGGGAATTCATCCGCTCAGAGGGGTCGGCGGGGCAGGTGCACTTCGCCCCCGTGATGGTGATCATCGCGGCCTATAACGAGGAGGGCGGCATCGGTGGGGTGCTCGCTGCCGTCCCCCCGGCGAGCTGCGGGTTGCCGGTGGAAACCCTGGTGGTGGTCGACGGTGGCAGCGACGGCACCGCGGCGGTGGCCCGCCGGCACGGCGCCCGGGTCTGCGAGCTGCCGGTCAACCGCGGTCAAGGCGCCGCGCTGCGGCTGGGGTACGCCCTCGCCCGCCGTGGCGGCGCCCGGTACATCGTCACCACCGACGCCGACGGCCAGTACGACCTCGCCGAGCTGCCGCTGCTCCTGCAACCGTTGATCGACGACGAGGCCGATTTCGTGACCGGTTCGCGGGCCCTGGGCCGCCACGAGACCTCCGACCCGGTGCGGCACCTCGGGGTGCACGTGTTCGCGAGGCTGGCCAGCGCGCTGACCCGGCAGCGGCTGACCGACACCTCCTTCGGGTTCCGCGCCATGAAGGCCGAGGTGACCGGAATCGTCACGCTCACCCAGGCCCAGTACCAGGCTTCCGAGCTGCTGCTCGGGGTGATCTCACATGGTTACCGGGTGCGGGAACAGCCCATGACGATGCTGGCGCGAACCGCGGGTGAGACGAAGAAGGGCAACAACCTGGTGTACGGGATTCGTTATGCCCGGGTGCTGCTGGGAACCTGGTCCAGGGAGTCCTGGACCCGCCGGCGGGCGGCACGGGCCGGTTCGGCACCGAATACCAGCCGGTCCAACAGCGCGAACTTGAGCACGAAAAGCGGCAGGTAGCTGAGGCTGAAGACCACGGCGTTCACCGCGGTGCGCAGTGCGTGGTCGGCGATGGTGACCCCGACCAGCCGGTCCATGCCGGCGGTGACGGCAGTCGCCATCAGACCGCTGAATGCGATCACCGCCAGGTACGGGATCAGTTCCCGGCGCATCCGCACCGGCCCGGAACGCCGCCAGGTCCAGAATCGGTGGATCAGAAAATTCGGGATCGCCCCGGCCAGAAAGGCCGCTGCACCGGATACCGCGGCCGATGCGTCGAGCACCCCGAACAGCAGCACGAACGTCAGCTGGCTGCAGGCCGTGGAGATGGCCGTGCCCGCGGCGAACCGGGTGAACAACCTGGCCAGTCTGGATTGGGCGAGCTGCCGGAGCACTGACTCATTTTGGCAGACGCTCCGGCGCCCTGAACTCGTGCCCGGAGTAGCAGACGTTGATGCTCGCCACCGTCATCTGATATCCACATTCATCAACCCAGGCTGGCAGGAGGCAACGCGGTGCGAATTCTCGTTCTCGGTGGTGACGGCTATCTGGGCTGGCCGAGCGCCCTGCATCTCTCGGATCGGGGTCACGACGTCGCGGTCCTGGACAACCTCGCCCGCCGCTCGTACGACGACGAGCTGGGGTTACAGAGCCTGGTACCCATCGAAGGGCTGCAGCACCGGGTGCGGACCTGGCATGACGTCTCCGGCCGGCGACTCGGGCTTTTCGTCGGTGACCTGTGCGACGCGGAGTTCCTCCTCGACGTCGTGCGCCGGTTCCAGCCCGAGGCGATCGTGCACTACGCCGAGCAGCGTTCCGCCCCGTACTCCATGATCGACCGCAGGCACGCGGTGTACACCCAGTCGAACAATGTCATCGGCACCCTCAATGTGATGTTCGCGATCGCCGAGGTGGACCGCGATATTCATCTGGTCAAGCTCGGCACCATGGGGGAGTACGGCACCCCGAACATCGACATCGAGGAGGGTTGGCTCACCGTCGAGCACAACGGCCGCACCGACCGGATGCTCTTTCCCAAGAAGGCGGGTTCCTTCTACCACCTCTCGAAGGTGCATGACAGCCACAACATCGAGTTCGGCTGCCGGACCTGGGGGTTGCGGGCAACCGATCTCAACCAGGGCGTGGTCTACGGGCAGTGGACCGCTCAGACCGGGCGGGATGCCCGGTTGGCCACCCGCTTCGATTACGACGCGGTCTTCGGCACGGTGCTCAACCGGTTCGTCATCCAAGCGGTGCTCGGGCACCCGCTGACGGTCTACGGGGTGGGTGGCCAGACACGCGGGCTCATCGACATCCGGGACACCATCGAATGCATCCGGCTGGCCTGCGAGAACCCGGCTGATGCCGGTGAGTTCCGGGTCTTCAACCAGATCACCGAGACCATGTCGGTGGTGGATATCGCCAAAACCGTCGTGGCCAGCTTCCCGGGGCAGGCGGAGATCGAGTACCTGGACAACCCCCGGGTGGAGCTCGATGAGCACTACTACAACGTGGTGCACACCGGCCTGGTCGATCTGGGCCTGCAGCCACACCTGCTGTCCGACACGTTGATCGATTCCCTGTTCGGCATCGTCGAGCGCCATGCCCACCGCGTCGACCTCTCCACGATGCGTCCCAGCATCAACTGGCGCACCGCCACCAACCTCCCGCACTGACCCCCTTCCCCCGACATGGAGACATATCGGGGTCCGGAGGCTCTCTTTCAGCCCGATATGTCTCCATGTCGGGGGACGGGGGTCAGGGGGTGCGGGCGGTGAGGGCGCTGCGTACCTGTGCGACGACGGTGGAGGGGTCGCGGAGTTGGCGGGCGGTGACGAACAGGACGTCCCAGCCAGCGGCTTGGAGCCGGTTGAGACGCTCCCGATCGGCGCTGATCTGCCGCCACTCACCATGCCATTCACCGTCGTACTCCACGGCGAGCCGCTGTCGGGGAAACCCGAGGTCCACACGTGCAGCCACCCCGCGCCAATCACTGACCACGAACTGGGGTACCGGCTCGAGACCATCGAGCACGAGGTAAACCCGCAATCGTGACTCCGGTCGGGATTCCGCTCGCGGATCGGCCAGCTCGACCGCGCGGCGCGCGGCGACAATGCCCCGGTCACTTCGCTCGGTGACCATCCGCTGGAGTGCCCTGAGGTCGATCAGGCCGGCGCTCAGCACAGCGTCGAGGTCGGCCACCGCGTCCGGCAGCGAGCGATCAAGCAGCAGATCCAGCGTGGTTCGCAGCGGGCTGGCCACGCCGATTCGCGACCATGGCGTGCTCTCGCCAGCAGTGAGGTCGCTACGCCGGACGTCCACGCCACTGCGCCGCGCCACCCGGGTCTCCAGTGGTACGACGATCTCGACCGGGTCGATGGCCCGGGCCAGCTGAATTCCCCGCAGGGTCGCCGCCGACCGTCCGGTGATCACTGCCTCTGGCGGCAGCACGAGGGCGAGGGCCTCGCAACGTCTCTCGTGCGTGGGGGGCATACCTGTAGGCAGGTACACATCGCGGTACAAGCGGCGGAATTGCGGCCCGCGCAGCTGCTCAGCGGTGAGCGCGCCGTCGGCCACCGCGTCCGATCCACGGAAGACACCGCAGATGTCGGTTGGTCTGATGTTCGTTCTCACGGTGTGCAACTTGTCCGCGATCGGCGGTGCTGTCCAACGCCCCCTCCCCGAAAACGCCAACCTGTCCACAACGCCCCCCGCACCCACACCCCCGGCCCTGTCCCCTTGACACGCCCCCCTCTCACCCCTGACCCCGACATGGAGACATATCGGGGTCAGCGCACCCCCTCTCACCCCGACATGGAGACATATCGGGGTCGAAGCACGTCCGATCACCCCGATATGTCTCCATATCGGGGTCGGGTCGGGGGGGGGGGGGAGGTTAGGAGAGGAGTTGGTGGTAGAGGTGCACGGTGCGCTCGGCGACCGCTGACCAGGAGAACTCGGTGACGGCGCGTTGGCGGCCGGCCTTGCCCATCGCAGCGACCCGGGCGGGATCGGCCAGCAGCTCGTTGATGCACCGGGCCAGACCGCGCTGGAACTCCTCCGGGTCCTGCTCGTTGTAGGGCACCAGCAGGCCGGTGATGCCGTTGTCGATGACCTCCGGGATACCGCCCACCGCGGAGGCGACCACCGCGGTACCGCAGGCCATCGCCTCGAGATTGACGATTCCCAGCGGTTCGTACACCGACGGGCAGGCGAACACGGTCGCCGCGGACAGGATCTGCCGGATGTCCCCGATGGGCAGCATGTCCGGCACCCAGATCACCCCGGACCGGGCCGCGGACAGCTCCGCCACGCTGGTGCGGACCTCGGCCTCGATCGCCGAGGTGTCCGGCGCGCTCGCGCAGAGCAGCAACTGTGCGCCGCTGTCGATGTGGTCGGCCGCCGCCAGCAGGTGCTCGAGACCCTTCTGCCGGGTGATCCGCCCCACGAAGGCGACGATCGGTCGAGCCGGGTCGACCCCCAGCCGGCGCAGCGCGTCGGTCTCACCGACCGGGTAGTAAGTGTTGGCGTCGATGCCGTTGCGCATCACGTGCACCCGTTCCGGATGCACGGTCGGGTAGCAGGCGACCACATCGGCGCGCATGCCGTCGCTGACCGCGATGATCGCGTCGGCATGCTCGTAGGCGGTGCGCTCCACCCAGGAGGACACCCGGTAGCCGCCGCCGAGCTGCTCGGCCTTCCACGGCCTGCGGGGCTCCAGGGAGTGCGCGGTGACCACGTGCGGGACGCCGTACAGGGTCCGGGCCAGATGGCCCGCCATGTTGGCGTACCAGGTATGTGAGTGCACCAGGTCCACGTCACCGAGCGCATCGGCCATCGACAGGTCCACCGACAGGGTCTGCAACGCCGGATTCGCGCCGGCCAATCCCGGGGTGACTGCGTGGTTGTGCACCCCTGGCCGTGGGGCGCCGAAGCAGTGCACCTCCACCTCGCACCACCCGCGCAGCTCGGGTACCAGGTGGCTGACGTGCACGCCGGCACCGCCGTACACCTCGGGCGGATACTCCCGGGTCAGGACTCCGATGCGCACGCCGTGTCACGCTAGCGTTCCCGCGGGTCGAGGCGGCGGTCGGATCACCGCGGCAGGGCTCGGTCACCTCTAGCGTGCCGCGTCGAGGTCGCCGATGAACATTCGGTGACCGGGAACGGAGCGCGCATGGCTCCGCCGTGCAACCGGCGCTAGGGTGGCCTATCGTGAAGGGACAGCCGCACGTGCTGGGCATCGTTCTTGCCGGCGGTGAGGGAAAGCGGTTATGGCCGCTGACCGCGGACCGGGCCAAACCGGCGGTGCCGTTCGGTGGTAACTACCGGCTGATCGACTTCGTGCTCTCCAATCTGGTCAACGCCGGATTTATCCGGATCTGCGTGCTAACCCAGTACAAGTCGCATTCGTTGGACCGGCACATCACCACGACGTGGCGGATGTCCACGATGCTGGGTCAGTACATCACCCCGGTTCCCGCTCAGCAGCGGCTTGGCCCGCGGTGGTACACCGGCAGCGCAGATGCGATCTTTCAGTCGCTCAACCTGGTGTATGACGAAGCGCCGGAGTACATCGTCGTTTTCGGCGCCGACCACGTCTACCGGATGGACCCGTCGCAGATGGTGGAGCAACATATCGCCACCGGAGCGGGCGTGACCGTCGCCGGTATCCGGGTGCCTCGTGATCAGGCCAGCTCGTTCGGCTGCATCGGCACCGACCCTTGCGGGCGGATTACCGAATTCCTGGAGAAACCACTGGCGCCACCGGGCACGCCGGATGATCCCGAGGTGGCGTTCGCATCAATGGGGAACTATGTGTTCACCACCAAGCTGCTGGTGTCGGCATTGCGGGCGGACGCCGCCAACCACGATTCCGATCACGATATGGGCGGGGACGTGATTCCGATGCTGGTGGATGTCGGGGAAGCGGCGGTATACGACTTCGCCGACAATGTGGTGCCCGGCGCCACCGATCGGGATCGTGGCTACTGGCGCGATGTCGGCACGCTGGACACCTATTTCGACGCGCATCTGGATCTCGTATCCGTGCATCCGGTATTCAACCTGTACAACCAGTCATGGCCGATACGCACCGCGATGCCCCCGTTGCCGCCGGCGAAGTTCGTCCAGGGGGGTTCGGCGCAGGAATCGATCGTGGGGGCGGGATCGATCGTCTCTGCCGCGCAGGTGAGCAACTCGGTGCTCTCCAGCGATGTCGTCGTGGAGGCCGGGGCCAGCGTCGAGGGCAGCGTGCTGATGCCCGGGGTGCGGGTGGGGAAGGGAGCCGTGGTCCGGCGGGCGATCCTGGACAAGAACGTGGTGATTCCCGACGGCGCCCAGGTCGGGGTGGACTCCGAGCTGGACCGGGAACGCTACACAGTCAGCGGTGGCGGGGTCGTGGTCCTGGGTAAGGGAGCCCAGGCGGAGTGATCCTGGTGGGCTAGCGTGACACGGTGCGAACCGTGCCCTGGTGGGCTCTGCTGTCCTCGTCGTGCGCCCCGGTGCTGCTCATCGGTGGCTGGCAGGTCGCGGCCGCCCGGCAGCCGGGTGGGTTCGACCCGGTGAGCCAGACGATCAGCGCGCTCGCTGCCCGCGGCGCCACCAACCCGTGGATCATGACGTCGGCCCTGGCTGGAGTCGGCGTGTGCCACACGATCACCGCCGCGGGGCTGGTGGGAGCAGCTGTTCCCGGCCGCGTGTTGCTTGCCGCCGGTGGGCTGGCCACCATCGGAGTGGCCGTGTCCCCGCTCCCGGTGAGCGGCGAGTCGATGGGGCACGTGGCCGCCGCGTCCCTCGCTTTCGGTGCGCTGTCGCTGTGGCCCGCGCTGGCATGGCGGCGTGGCGTCCGTCCCGGGCCCGCCGCCATGCTGGGAGCTGCCGCCGGGCTGCTCGGAATGCTCGCCTGGTTTGCCCTCGAACTCTCCGGCGACGGTCCGCGAATCGGGCTCTCGGAGCGGGTATTGGCCGGGGCGCAGGCGTTGTGGCCGCTGGCCGTCGTGCTGCTGGCACGTCGCCGCTGAGCCTTGCGGTGTGGTCAAATGCGATGCACGCACACGCATTGGGGAGCGCAGATGACGACGCAGGACGAGGAAAAAACCGGCCCCGAGCCGGCCGGTTCGCTCACCAAGGCGATTGTCGGCTACTACGACGAGACCTGGCTGGACTACCGCGTGCTATGGCTCAACCCGGATAACCTGGCCGTCCATTTCGGATACACCGACGAGACCACCCGCAGCCATACCGACGCGCTGAAGAACGTGAACCGGGTACTCGCGGACCGGGTGAACATCACGCCTGGTGAGCGGGTCCTGGATGCGGGATGCGGGGTCGGTGGTAGCAGCCTGTGGCTGGCCGCCGAGCGCGAGGTGGAAGCCGTCGGGATCACGCTCGCCTCCCGGCAGGTCGAGATGGCCCGGAGTAACGCCCGCCGGCGTGGCCTCAGCGAACGGGTCCATTTCGAGGTAGCGGACTTCACCGCGACGCCCTTCCCGGACGCGAGCTTCGACGTGGTGTGGGCGGTGGAGAGCCTGTGCCACGCGCCGGACAAGGCCGCGTTCTACCGGGAGGCGGCGCGGGTGCTGCGCCCCGGTGGGCGGGTGGTCGTCGCCGACTTCGTTCGCGCGGCCCGCCCGGTGGACCCCAAGGGTGAGCAGCTGCTGCGGGAATGGCTCGCCGGATGGGCTGTCCCCGATATCGACAGCCCCGGTGAGCACACGAGCCACCTGGAGGCGGCCGGGTTCACCGGTATCCGACTCGACGACGTGACTGTGCACACCCGACCATCACTGCGCCGGCTCTACCGCATGGCGTACTGGACCTACCCACTGGCCGTGCTCGGTCGCATCACCGGCGTGCGCTCAGAAGTCCAGCACGGCAACGTGATCGCCTCGATCCGCCAATACCAGGCGCTGTGCCACGGCGCCTGGTTCTACAGCATCCTCTCCGCATCCCGATCCCATTAGGGAGTGCGCAGGGCGAGGAGGAGGCCGTCGCCGAGGGGGAGGAGCAGCGGGGTGAGGGTCTCGTCGCCGCGCACCATGGTGACGACCTCGCGCAGCGCCACTGACGCTGGGTCGCGTTGGGCCGGGTCGGACACTCTGCCGCTCCAGAGGGCGTTGTCGAAGGCGATCACTCCGCCGGGCCGCAGCAATCGGACGCCGGCTTCCAGGTAGCGCGGGTACTCGGGCTTCGCGGCGTCGATGAAAACCAGGTCATAAGCGCCGTCGGTGAGCCGGGGGAGCACGTCCAGGGCCTGGCCCATGATCAGCCGGTAGCGTGCTGGCGGGTAGCCGGCTTCGAGGAAGGCCTGCCGCGCGGCGCGCTGGTGCTCAGGCTCGACGTCGATCGAGGTGAGTACACCGTCCGGGGCCATCCCGCGCAGCAACCACAGCCCGCTGGTACCTGCCCCGGTACCGACCTCGACCACGGCGCGCGCGGCGAGCGTTCCAGCCAGGAATCGCAGTGCGGCACCGCTCGCCGGCCGGATCGGGGTGGCGCCCAACTCTTGCCCTCGCTCGCGCGCTGCTGCGAGGATCTCGTCCTCGGTGACGAAGCTCTCCACGTACTCGCGCACCGCACTGCCGAACGGGGCAGGCGGGCCCCCTGCGCTGCCGGTAGACCTCACGCTGCGCAGCGTAGTCTCCGCGCTCTCACCACCCGGGTGGTGACCTACTCTCAGGATCCTCTTAGTCGGGCCTTACCCGGGGCATACCCACGCCCGCCATGATAGGCGGTGGATCGGCTGGGGAATGTTGCCGCGACGCTGTGACGTTTGAGAAGCGCGACGCGGCAGAACCGCGACACTGCAGGGCCGCACGATCACGAAACATCGCCGGCCGCTCCAGCGTTGCACCGGCTGTTCACACCGCACGTGAGCCGACGCTCAGCCCGAACCTGGAGGTGCAGGACCCAGCCGATGGCCACCCCGACCCGTTTGCGCGACCCCATTCCCGAGCAGGCACTGCCGGTCAACTGGGCTGATGATGCTCGAGCTGATGACGAGCTGCCCGGGACGTCTGAGGGATGGGTGCCACCCTCATGGGACCAGGTGGTGCGGGAGCACGCAGATCGGGTCTACCGGTTGGCGTACCGCCTCTCCGGCAATCCGCACGACGCCGAGGATCTCACCCAGGAAACGTTCATCCGGGTTTTCCGCAGCCTGGGCTCCTACAAGCCCGGTACCTTCGAGGGCTGGCTGCACCGGATCACCACCAACCTGTTCCTGGACATGGTGCGCCGCCGGTCCAGGCTGCGGATGGAGGGTCTGCCCGAGGACAGCGATCGGCTGGCCGGTGGCGGTCCGAGCCCGGAACAGGTCTACGCCGCGACCCACCTCGACCCGGATCTGCAGCAGGCTTTGGACGACCTCGCTCCGGAATTCCGCGCGGCTGTCGTACTCTGTGATGTGGAGGGTCTGTCCTACGAGGAGATCGGCGCTACGCTCGGGGTCAAGCTCGGCACGGTTCGCAGCCGTATCCATCGCGGGAGGCAGGCGCTCAAGGCGGCACTCGAGCGCCGCAGCGACTACGCTCAGTAGGGAGGTTGGATGGCGGACCTACGTGGTCGCACCTTCTCCGACCTGCTAGCCGGCCTCAACGCAGGGCAGCACCTGGCAGTGGATGCTGTGGTGGCCTTCGTCGACGGGGAACTGGGCGCGGCACCTCGCGACCGCGCCGCGGCCCACCTCACCGGGTGCTCGTCGTGCGCTGCGGAAGTCGCCGCGCAACGCCACGCTCGCAGCGAGGTCCGCGCAGCTCAATGCCCTTCGGCACCCGCGAACCTGCTGGCCGCGCTGCGTGAGATCCCGCACACCGCTGAGTTGCCCGAGCTTCACACCGGGCTGACCGGGACCCTCGACGGCGCCGTACTGGAGGTCTCGGACCCGCTCCAGGCGCCGCCCGGGCCGCTGGGCTCCAACCAGCGCTGGGGTGCCGGACCCTCGGTACTCGGCCGGTGGATGGGGCGGTAGAAACTGCCCAGCAGAAGTAGCGCTACGCACATTTCACTGTGGTGTGGGCAGACTTAAGAGACCGCCAGCGCACGTGTGACCAGTGCACGTTTGACCCGGGAGACCATGGCTCCGCCACCCGATCGGCCACCCGATCGCGACGACCGTCCCTTCATGCCGGAAGGGGATTCCGAGCCGCCTGCGTACACCTCGAGGCCGGCACCGCGGCCTGCGGTTGACCCGGAGGCCGCGCGCGCCTTCGCCCGACCACCGGGAGTGACCGGCGCGTTCGCCGATCAGCCGGGCGTCACCACGCGGGACTGGGTCACCGCGACACCGCCTCCCGAGACATTGGTAGCCGCGTTCGGCAGACCACCGGACTCCGGTGACCGGCTCCAGCGCCCACCCGAACTCAACGGCAGTCACGACAACGGGAGGCCATACCGGGGAGGCTCGGATGGTCAGGATGAGTTCTGGCCACGCGACGCCGGGGGCAACCCATGGCGTGATCCCCGGGCGGCGGCGGTGCTGGGTGCTCCCGCGGTGGCGCAGGATCGCTCAGAGTGCGCTGATCCACCGCGCCCCGGCGCCCGGTTGAGCCTGGTGGATGTGCTGTTCGGTCGCAAGGTGAGCAACCGGGCACTCGCGCTGCTGGGGGTTCTGGCCCTGTTGATCGGGGCCGCCGGCGGCCTGGTGGGCCGGCTCACCTCGGAAGGCGGCAGCCTGCTCCACGATCCGGGTGCCACGCTGGCCTCGGTGCAGCCGGCGATCGATCGCCCGGCGGACTCGGTGGCAGCTGTGGCCGGCCGGGTGGTGCCCGCGGTGGTGTCCCTCGAGTTCCGGGTCGGTGACCAGGGCGGGTTCGGCTCGGCCGTGGTGATCGACGGTCAGGGGTACCTGCTGACGAACAACCACGTGGTGGCCCCGGCCGCGAACATCCCGCAGGCCACCCTGGAGGCGGTGTTCAGTGACGGGACCCGGTTGCCGGCGCGGATCGTGGGCCGCGATCCCAAGACCGACCTCGCGGTGGTCAAGGTGGAGGTGGCGAACCCGACAGTGGCGCAACTGGGCCGCTCATCGACACTGAAACCGGGCGACCCGGTCATCGCGATCGGGTCACCACTGGGCCTTGCCGGCACGGTCACCAGTGGAATCGTCAGTGCGGTGGATCGCCCGGTGCGGCTGGAAGGCGATGGTGGCCCGGGCAACGCGGTGATCGACGCCATCCAGACCGACGCGGCGATCAACCCGGGAAACTCCGGCGGTGCCCTGATCGACGCCAGTGGAGCGGTGGTGGGCATCAACACCGCCATTCGCACCCTGGGCGCCAGCGAAGGGGGTTCCATCGGGCTGGGCTTCGCCATCCCGATCGACACAGCCAGGACCATCGCCCAGGCGCTGATCCGTACCGGGCACTACCAGCACGCCGAGCTGGGCATCAATGCCGCGTCGGTGACCGACGGCAAGTCCGACGGTGCCCGGGTGCAGAACGTGCAGCAGGGCAGCGCCGCCGCGGAGGCCGGAATCCTGGAGAACGATGTGATCACCAAGGTGGGTACCCGGCCCATCGGCAGCGCCGACGCATTGACTGTCGCCATTCGTGAGCGGCCCATCGGTGACCGGGTGTCGATTTCTCTGGTTCGAGACGGGCGCCCCCTCGTGGTGACGGTCACCCTGAAATCCGACTGATCGGGTGCGCCTGCGCCGACCTGGCTAGGCTGGGGTCTGGCTCGTTGGCTGGTTGGGTGCACGGAGGTCCAGATGTTCAATATCGGCTGGGGGGAGTTTCTGATCCTGATCGTCGCCGGGTTGCTGATCCTGGGTCCCGAGCGATTGCCGTCGGCGGCGGCCTGGCTGGGCCGGACCGTGCGGCAGGTCCGGGAGTACGCGCAGGGTGCCCGCGAGCAACTGCGGTCCGAACTGGGCCCGGAGTTCGACGAGATCCGCGCTCCGCTGGAGGACCTGCGCGGGTTACGGAACTTCAATCCGCGCACCGCCCTCACCCGGCACCTGTTCGAGGATCTGGACGGCACCCCCTTCGGGGGCCCTCATGGCGAGGTCAAGCCCAACGGTTATGCCGCCCCCACCGGCAGGGGCACCCCGATTCCCCGGCCGCTGCAGGCCGGGGAGCGCCCCCCATTCGACCCCGACGCGACCTGACGGCGCTGGTTTCAGGCCGGTCTCAGGGGAGGTCTCGGGGGAGGAGCTATCGCGAAGAGCTGGGGCTCACCGAGAGCAGCCGCCCCGCCAGGCCGCGGGAGCGGGTAGCGAGTCGCTCGGCCACCTCCCGCAGCACTATCGAGGCCGGCGAGGCGGGATCGGCCAGCACCAGCGGGATACCTGCATCGCTGGTCTCGCGCAGCCGGACATCGAGTGGCACCTGGCCCAGCAGGGGGACCTCGCTGCCCAGGGAGCGGGTCAGCGACTCGGCGACGACCCGGCCCCCGCCGGAACCGAAGAGGTAGTTGCGGGTGCCGTCTGGCATCTCCCACCACGACATGTTCTCCACCACACCGATCAGCCGCTGGCGAGTCTGCAAGGCGATCGCCCCGGCCCGCTGCGCCACCTCCGCGGCAGCCCGCTGCGGCGTGGTGACGACCAGGATCTCGGCGGTAGGGATCAGCTGCGCCACGGAGATGGCGATGTCGCCGGTACCCGGCGGCAGGTCGAGCAGCAGCACATCCAGGTCGCCCCAGAACACGTCGGCGAGGAACTGCTGCAAGGCCCGGTGCAGCATCGGCCCCCGCCAGACCACCGGGGTGTTGTCCTTGGTGAACATCCCGATCGAGATGACCTTCACGCCATGCGCGATGGGCGGCATGATCATCTTTTCTACCTGGGTGGGTCGGTCGGTGGTGCCGAGCATGCCGGGCACCGAGTGCCCGTATATGTCGGCGTCGACCACGCCGACCGATAGCCCCCGGTCGGCCATCGCGGCCGCCAGATTCACCGTCACCGAGGACTTGCCGACTCCACCCTTGCCGGAGGCGATGCAGTACACGCGGGTCAGCGACCCCGGCTCGGCGAACGGGATCCGGGGCTCCTCAGCGGAACCACGCAGCTGGTGGCGCAACGCCGTGCGCTGGGCATCGCTCATCACATCCAGCTCCACCCGCACGTCACGCACTCCGGGCACCCCAGAGACCGCCGCGGTGACTCGCGAGGTGATGGTGTCCCGCATCGGGCAGCCGGCGATGGTGAGCCACACCGCTACCTGCACGGTCCCGTCGCCCGCCACGGTCACGTCCTTGACCATGCCCAGCTCGGTGATCGGGCGGTTGATCTCCGGGTCATGTACTCCGTCCAGTGCGGCTCGCACCGCGTCGACGGAGGGGGTTGACTGGGGGGAGGCCACGAATGGCACCGACCTTCCGGTTTGGCTGTGGATTCGGCTTGGTCTCGGGTCTGGTTGGTCTCGGGGTCTGGCTGGTTCTGGCTCCCATGCTAGGCGTAACCGGCTGGCCGTTCACCGCCTCCGCTCGCCGGACCGCCGGTCAGGCGTGCCGATCCGGCGGTGGCCGGTGTGGTCCGGGCGGGACTCCGATGCCGGTTCAGCCTGCCCTGGGTCCCGGAGCTCGGTGAGCCGGACGAGCTCGGAGCGCAGAAAATCCCGGGTGACCACCTCGCCGACGGCCAGCCGCAGCGAGGCCAGTTCCCGGGCCAGGTACTCGGTATCGGCCTTGGTGCGCTCAGCCCGGGCCCGATCTTCCTCCAGCGCGGTGCGGTCCCGGTCGTCCTGCCGGTTCTGCGCCAGCAGGATCAACGGTGCGGCGTAGGCCGCCTGCGTGGAGAACGCCAGGTTGAGCAGGATGAACGGGTAAGGATCCCAGCGCAAAGACACCGCAGCCAGGTTCAGCGCGATCCACACCATGACGATGACGGTCTGCGCTGCCAGGAACCGGCCGGTGCCCAGGAACCGGGCGATCCGCTCGGAGAAGCGGGCGAAGGCATCCGGGTCCATCTTGGGCGTCAGCCGCCGTGGTCCCCGCGGAAGGTCCAGCCGGCTGGCTGCGTACTGCCACCGAGACTCAGCCATGGTTCCTCACCTCCTCGGTCCAGTCCGGAGTGGGCCAGGCTTCTTGTTGGCGCCAGTCGTCGGGCAGCGCGGCATCCAGCAGGTCATCGACGCTGACCGCGCCGAGCAGGTGCCCGACGGAATCCACCACCGGTCCGCAGACCAGGTCGTAGGCGGCGAAGTAGCGGGTCACCTCGGCGAGAGAGGCCTCCGGCCCGAGCTGGACCAGCTCGGTGTCCAGCACACCGGCGACCAGGTTCGAGGGCGGCTCCCGGAGCAGCCGCTGCAGGTGAGCGCAGCCCAGGTAACGCCCGGTCGGGGTGGCTGAGGGGGGACGGCAGACGAACACCATGCTGGCCAGCGCCGGGGTCAGTTCCGGGTTCCGGGCCCGGGCCAGCGCCTCGGCGACCGTGGCATCCGGGGCCAGCACCACGGGCTCCGGTGTCATCAGGCCACCGGCGGTGTCGGAAGAGTAGGCCAGCAACCTGCGCACGGGAGCGGATTCCTCGGGGGCCATCAGCCGCAGCAGCCGTTCCCGCTCCGGCTGGGCGAGCTCTCCCAGCAGGTCGGCGGCATCGTCGGGATTCATCGCCTCCAGCACGTCGGCGCCACGGTCTTCTCCCAGGTGGTCGAGTACTTCGGCCTGTTCGTCCTCGGGGAGCTCCTGCAACACGTCGGCGAGCCGCTCGTCGTCCAGCGCGTCGACCACCTCGTAGCGGCGCTTGGCGGGCAGCTCGCGCAGCGCGTTGGCGACCTCCACCGCGCGCATCGCCTCGAAGAGGGTGAGTAGCTGCTCGGCGCCCTGCCCGCGGGAGGACACCTCGGCCAGCGTCAGCCCCGCCACCTGGTCCCACTCGAGCACCTCCACCGGCCCGCGCCGGCCGAGCCGGCCGCGTTCCCGCACCGCCACCTTGGTGATCACCCAGTCCCGGGTGCGGGTCTGCTCGATCCCGGCATCAACAACTACCGCCACCGCTCCGGTGGCCGCTATGTGCACCCGGGTGTCCAGAATCTCCCCGACCACCAGGGTCTCGTTGGGGCGCAGCCGGAACCTACGCAGGCTCACCGTGCCGGTGGCCAGTGCCACCGCCCCGGGCTCGATCGAGGTGACCCGAAGCATCGGAACGAAAATCCGTTGCCGGCTCACGAGCTCGACCACCAGCCCCAGCACCCGGGGCGGTTGCGCCCCGATGCGCAGCGCCGTCACCAGGTCCCGGACCTTACCGATCTGCTCGCCATCGGGACCGAACACCGGCAAGCCGGCGACCCGGGCGGCATAAACCCTGGTAGCACTGGCCACAGTAGGAGGCTAGCGTTCACCCACCCGTGGGATGCCCCCACCGCCGTCCGAAGCCACCCAGCGGGCTCAGCGGTAGCAGTAGGAGTCGGAGGAGGCGTCGCCGCCTTGCAGGCGAACCTGGTGCACGCGCAGGCCGCGGAAATCGTCCCCATGCAGGAACAGGGCTGGGTCGAGGGCCAGCCCGCCCAAGGGGTCCGCGTCGATCTTGGCCAGCCAGGCGCCGACACCGTCCGGGTAGAACTGGTCGTCCCACGCGCCGTAGAGCGAGTTGGTCAGGTACACCCGCCGCCCATCCCGGCTGACCTCGACCATCTGCGGGCCGCCGGCCAGCGGCTGGTCCGGCGCTGCCGGGTGGGCCGCGCGAGCGGCGATACCACCCAGTCGCACCGATCCGACCTCGCGCGGCTGGGCGGGGTCGGATACGTCGTACTGCTTGAGCTCGCCGGTGCCCCAGCACGAGACATACAGCCGCTGATCATCCACCGTGAGGTTGATGTCGGTGACCAGCGGGGGCACCGCAGCGAAGGGCTTGAGCGCCGGAGGCAGCAGGTCGGGATCGGTGGGCTCGGCCGGAATGGTGATCACCTTGTCTGCCGCCCAGCCTCCGTCCTGCCCCCGGTGCCAACGCCATACCGAGGCGGACAGGTCCTGGGTGGACACCACGACCCCGACGAACCCCCAACTCGCCTCGGGATCGTGCGCCGGTCGCAACTCCAGCACCATCTGCTGCTCAGCTCCCAAGTCCACCCGCTGCACGTGCTTGCCGGCAGCCAGGTCCCAGAAGTGCAGCGCGTGACCGTACTCGTTACCCAGCAGCAGTTCCGGGTTCACCCCGTCCTCGATCATCGAAGGGGTACCCCACTCGCTCGTGACCAGCGTGTTCTGCTTCAGATGCCACCACGCGTCATAGGCGAGGTACTGCGGCCCGCGGTCGGTCTCCCAGGCGCCCTGCACCTCGAAGCTGTCGTGATCGAGCAGTGCGATCCCACCCGGCCCGTCGGCGCCGTCGGCGCCACCGAGGCAGGACAGGAAGATGCCCTCAGGTCCGCAGTGCAGCGTGTGCGGGCGGGAGTAGCCCGCTTTGTCGGCCAGCTCCTTGGCGTCGATCGTCTTGACCAGGGTGGGATTGGTCGGGTCGGGGTGGGTGTCGTAGACATGCACGTTGGAGCTGCGCAATCCGGGAAGCAGCAGGTAGCGGCGTTCCAGGCCGCTCGCGCCGTGACCCTCGTGGGCCAGCGCGCTGCTGCAGGCGTTCCAGCCGAAGTGGTGCAGCTCGTCGCCGACCGTCGGCAGGTCCGCCCAGCCCACCACCGTCCCGTAGCGTGGTGAGTCGGGGTCGACGTCGATGACGCTCAGCGCATCCGGCCGTTGTGCCGCGCGATCGAAGGCCACCACGTAGGCGAGTTGCTCGGCTGGTGCGGCCGCAGCTTCGGCGGGACTGCGGTAGAAGGTCGGGTCGGACGGTGCGTTCATGGAAGTCTCCTCTGGCGAGGTCGGGCTGTGTATTGGGTTGCCGGATTGGGTTGCCGGATTGGCTTGCCGGGCACGGGCTGGCCTGCGGTACCCCTGCGGCACCGCGGTGCCTGCACCGGAAGATCTGGGTCAGCCGGAGATCATTGATTGCGACACAACGCGCTAGCCAGCCTGAGAAGGTCGACGTGGCGGCGCGCGGTCAGCCACGTGGTCAGAAATATCGGACCGTCCAGTCGGCTGAGCCGAGGGCGGCCATCGCGGGATCGGTAGGGCGGCAAAGCGGTCATCGCTGCGAGCTCCCGGTCGGGTCTCTGTCGACGGTACCGGGCTGCACCGGGATGCGCGCTCGTTCCTCCGGGCGGTTGCCGGTCGCGCCGGGTAACCTGGCCTGTGGCGCCTCCCCGGCCGTATGCGACGAAAGGTTGCCCTCATGGCCCGGCTCGCTCAGACCCCTGGCCTCACTGAGATCCAGCAGGAGATCCTCGCGACGGTCAAGACCTTCGTGGACAAGGAGATCATCCCGGTCGCTCAGGAACTCGAGCACACCGATACCTACCCGCAGGAAATCGTCGACGGCATGAAGGAGATGGGCCTGTTCGGGCTCACCATCCCCGAGGAGTACGGCGGGCTGGGCGAGTCACTGCTGACCTACGCGCTGGTCGTGGAGCAGATCGCTCGCGGTTGGATGAGCGTCTCCGGGGTGATCAACACACATTTCATCGTGGCCTACATGATCAGCCATCACGGCACGGACGGGCAGAAGCAGCACTACCTGCCCGGGATGGCCGACGGCAGCATCCGAGGAGCCTTCTCCATGTCGGAACCGGAGCTGGGCTCCGACGTCGCGGCGATCAAGACGAGAGCCCGGCGAGACGGGGAGGATTACCTCGTCGACGGCGCGAAGATGTGGCTGACCAACGGCGCCACCTCGACCCTGGTGGCCACCCTGGTCAAGACCGATGAAGGCGCCGAGAAAGCGCACCGCAACCTCACCACGTTGCTGGTGGACAAGCCCGCCGGCTACGGGAAGGTCGCGCCCGGGCTCAGCATACCCGGCAAGATCGACAAAATGGGCTACAAGGGGGTGGAAACCACCGAGCTGGTATTCGATGGTTTCCGGATCGGCGCCGACAAGGTGCTCGGTGCCGCACCCGGCATGGGTTTCGCCCAGATGATGGACGGGGTCGAGGTGGGCCGGGTCAACGTGGCGGCCCGGGCCTGCGGTATCGCCATCCGTGCTTTCGAGCTCGCAGTGGACTACGCCCAGCAGCGCAAGACCTTCGGCAAGCCGATCGCGGAGCACCAGGCGATCGCGTTCAAGCTGGCCGAGATGGCCACCAAGGTCGAAGCCGCGCATCTGATGATGGTCAATGCCGCCCGGTCCAAGGACTCCGGGGAGCGCAACGACGTCCAGACCGGGATGGCGAAGCTGCTGGCTAGCGAGTACTGCAAGGAAGTCACCGAGGACGCCTTCCGCATCCACGGCGGGTACGGTTACTCCAAGGAGTACGAGATCGAGCGGTTGATGCGCGAAGCGCCATTCCTGCTCATCGGCGAGGGCACGAGCGAAATTCAAAAGACAATCATCAGCAAGGCGCTGCTGCGGGAGTACGCTGCGCGGAGTTAGGTGAGTGACTTTTGTTTGTTCAGTGCGGGCGTTCGCGTGATGCCTACCGCGGAGGGAGGTGACGCACCATGACCAGTCCGTTCGGCGGCCAGAATCAGATGCCCGGCCTGCCGACCCCGCCCTCCGGCTGGCCGATTGGCTCCTATGCCACCTACGCCGAGGCGCAACGCGCCGTGGACCATCTTGCCGATAACCAGTTTCCGGTCGCCGAGGTGACGATCGTCGGCGTGGACCTCATGCTCGTCGAGCGGGTTCTGCGCCGGTTGACCTGGGGTCGGGTTCTCAGCCAGGGGGCGGCATCGGGTGCCTGGTTCGGCCTGTTCGTCGGGGTGTTGCTCAGCCTGTTCGCCTCCCAGGCCGGGACCGGGGTGATCCCGATCCTGGTGGGGGTGGCCACCGGTGCGGTGTTCGGGACGGTATTCGCCGCCGCCGGATACGCCTCCACCCGCGGGCGGCGGGACTTCGCGTCCTCGAGCCAGCTGGTCGCTGGACGCTACGACGTGCTCTGCCAGCCACGGCATGCCGAGCAGGCTCGCGACATGCTCGCCAAGCTGGCGATGGGTCCCGGGGCCGCCACCACGGGATAGCGACCCGCCTTCCCGGGCGGGTCGTCAGGGCAGGCAGTTCCAGCCGGTGAGGGCGTCGAGCAGCCCCGCCACGACCGGCAGGGCTGCCAGGTCCTGCTCGTCGCACCACCGCGCGTCATCAGCATCGTCGCCGGCTCGGATCGTCCCGCCGGTGGCCCGGCAGCGGTAGTCGTGGATCTCGAACACCGCGCCACCCGGCGCGGCACGGTGCACCGTTCCCAACCACCGGACGACCTCGACCGCCAGGCCGGTCTCCTCGGTCACCTCACGGATCACCGCGGCATGGTCGCTCTCGCCGGGCTCGACCCGGCCACCGGGGACCGACCAGAGCCCGCGGCCCGGCTCGTGGGCTCTCCGAATCAGCAACAATCGGCCAGCACCGTTGAACACCACCGCGCCGACGCAGCGAATGCCCTGCTCGGGTGAGTCAGCCATCAGTGGTGACGGTAGTACCCTTATCAGTAATTGCCCCACAACGGCTGTGTCCGCCAGCTGAAGCGGCCAGACAGGATAGGTCACGATGAGCCCGACGACGGCTGGGCAGTGCTGATGATTGGTCAACACAACAACGTGCTGCTCAACCCGGCCATGGAACGGCGGGTGATCCGGGTGCGGCGGCACTGGGCGGTGCTGATCAGGCCCCTGCTGGAGACGATCGGGGTCGTGCTGGTGGCTTTCCTGCTGTCCCGGTTGATCAGTGGCGCGGGGGACGCCCTGTGGCTGGTGCAGTCGTTGCTCTGGTACCTGGCCGTCTTCGCGGTGCTGCGCTTCGCCTGGAAGGTGCTGGAATGGTGGGTCGAGGTCGTCATCGTCACCGATAAGCGGTTCATGATCACCAGTGGCATCATCGAGACGAAGAACTCCATGATGCCGATCACCAAGGTGACCGACATGAGCTTCATGCGACCGATCATGGGTCAGATCCTCGGTTACGGCACGCTGCGGGTGGAGTCGGCAGGGCAGAAGCAGGACCTGGAGAAGATCGAGTACCTGCCCAGGCCGGAGGAGGTCTTCCAGGCGATCTCCGAGCTGATCTTCGGTGACAAGAAGCAACCCCGTTCGCACATGCTGGAACCACCGCGCACCTCCCGCCGCCGGCGCTGGTCACTGCCGAAATGGGCCGATCCCGACGGACGGCTGCGCTAGCCTGCGGGGCCGGCGTTCGTGCGCATTGATCTACACGCCCACTCCACGGAGTCGGACGGAACCGATACCCCCGCGCAGCTCGCCGCAGCCGCTGCCGCGGCCGGTCTCGACGTGGTGGCGATCACCGACCACGACACCACCGCTGGGTGGGCCGCGGCCGCCGCTGCCCTGCCCGCAGGCCTGCGGCTGATCCGGGGCGCGGAGTTCTCCTGCGTCGCGCCGGACGGCCGGGGTGGCCAGGTCCCGGTGCACCTGCTCGGGTACCTCTTTGATCCTGACTCCGTGGCCATCATCGCTGAGCAGTCCCGGTTGCGGGACGAGCGGCGGAACCGGCTGCGCGTCATGGCAGCGCGGATGGCCGCCGACGGGTTCCCGGTGGATCCGGACGTTGTGCTGGCCGGGCTGCCGGCAGGGGCACCGGCCGGCCGGCCGCACCTGGCTAGGGCGCTGGTCTCGGCAGGTGTCGTGCACAGCATTGACGAGGCGTTCCACCGGTTCCTCAAGGCTGGCGGGCCCTACTATGTGGGCCGGGCTGACACCGAGGTCACCGCCGCGATCCGGATGGTCCGCGCCGCAGGGGGGGTTCCGGTCCTCGCGCATCCCGCCGCCCGCCGTCGCGGACCGGTGGTCAGCCTGGAGACCATCACCGAACTGGCCGGCGAGGGCCTCGCCGGGATCGAGGTCGATCATCCCGATCACAGCGTCGCTGACCGCGCCGCACTGCGGGATCTGGCCGGCGGGCTCGAACTGGTGATCACCGGTTCCAGCGACTACCACGGCACCAACAAAACGGTCTCCCTGGGCCAGGAGACCACCACCCCCGAATCCCTCTCCCGAATCGAGTCCCTCGCCGTCCCACCCCCGCATTCAGCGGGCTGAGCGGGGTTTTCGGTTCACGCATAACCCGCTCAGCCCGCTGAATGCGCGCGGGCGAGTCGGGGCGAGGCGGGGTGAGCCGGTGAGTACGGTGGGGATGGTGTCAGGGCACGCGCAGGGGGAACTGGATCTGGAGGGGCTGGCTCGGCCACTGGTGCGGGTGACTCCCGCCAAGCTCAGCACCTGGATTGGCTGTCCCCGGCGCTACCGGATGGCCTACCTGGACCGGCCGGCACCGCCGCGTGGCGGCGCATGGGCGCACAGCACGCTGGGCGCGGTGGTGCACGCTGCGCTACGGGCACTGTTCGACCTGGTGCCTGCCCGGCGCGATCCGCACGCCGCAGCTGCGCTGGTGGCCACGCACTGGTCCGGGGAAGGCTTCGCGGACGGGGCGCAGGCGGCCGACTACCGCAGCCGCGCGCAGCAGTGGGTGACCCGGTACGTCGAAGAGCTGGATCCCGACCTCGACCCGGTGGGGGTGGAACGCTGGGTGTCCGCACCCACCCAGCGGATCGTCGCCGAGGGGCGGGTGGACCGGATCGATGAGCGGGACGGTGAGCTCGTCGTCGTGGACTACAAGACCGGCCGCCACGAGCTCACCGCCGATGATGCGCGCGGCTCGCAGGCGCTGGCGCTCTACGCGTTCGCAGCGGGGCGCACCTTGCGCCGGAAATGCCGCCGGGTGGAGCTGCACCATCTGCCCACCGGAGGTGTCGCCGGATGGGAGCACACCGAGCAGTCACTGGGCCGGCACCTGCAGCGGGCCGAAGAGTCTGCTGAGGAGATCGCGCAGGCCACCGGCGCGCTGGCCACCGGGGGCGATCCCGAAGTGCTGTTCCCGCCCGCCCCCGGCCGGGCGTGCTCGTGGTGCGACTTCCGGCGGCACTGCCCCGAAGGACGGGCCGGCGCGCCAGATCTCCAGCCATGGGCGCTGCTCGCTCCGTGACCGCCGTGCGCCTAGGCCCGCGGGCTCTCCGCGGGCTGTCCGGCGTGCTGGCGGGGGGCATGGTCGCGCTGGCGATCGTGGTGTGCCTGGCTCAGGCGCTGGCCAGCAGCTCAGGCCGTCCCGGTCCTGGCATTCCCGTTGTCACGGGTCATGTGATGGCTGCGGTGGCTGCCGTCGGGTTGCAACTCGTGGCGGAGCGTTCGCAGGGTCGCCTCGCGGTGCTCGCGGCGTGGTCGGTCGTGATCCTCGCGGCCGCTGTGCTGTGGTTCGGTTGGTGGGCCTGAGCCGGTGACCTGAATGGGCCCTCGGCGGACGTGGGCGGGGACGTCACGCGGAGCGGCTCAGCGCAGGGCAACCAGGGTGTCGCCGCGTTGCTCGAGCACGACACCGCCGGCGCTGGCGGTATTCACCGGACCGCGGTAGCCACCACGGTCGACGGGTAACGTGCCGACTGGGGCCCCGGTAGTGGTGTCCAGCACGGCGAGCGCCCCCGGCACCGGCAGCAGCAGCCGCCCGGCGAGTTCCGAGCCCGGGCCGAGTGAGCCGGGATGGGTCCATCGCGGCGCCAGCTCACCGACGTCGAGGGCAACGGTGGCCGAACCGGTGAACCAGTACACCGTGGTGGCCGTCTCGGTGACGTCCACCACGCCACCAGGTGGGCTGCCCGTCAAATCGGACTCAGGCACGGTCAGCGGGTGGTTGGCGACCTCCTTGCCCTGCCCGTCGAGCACCACCAGCCGAGCCGGGTCGGGCAGCGCCACGGCAACGTGGTCCCCGTCCAAGGCCACCACCCGGGCCTGCCGTCCCGGAAGCAGCGTGCTGAAGATCACCTCGGGTTGCTCCGGTTCCTTGGGGTCTGACTTTTGCACGGTGATCCGCGCACGCTCCCCTGGACACTGCTCGACCACGGCCAGCCGCCCCCCGGAGCGACGGGACAGCGCCATCGATTCGTGCAGGCAGTCAGGTCGGGGCTGGGTCGAGGGTTGCGCCGGGGTCGGTAGCCGTCCGTAGGCCAGTGTGCGCACTAGATCGGAGCGCCACACCTCCAGGTAGTGCCGCCCGCCGGCAGCCACCTGGGTTCCGGCCGCGATCAGCCGGGTCGGTGACTCCACCGGGCCGGTGCGTTGCGCGCCGCGCCGGCCGTCAGCCCAGGCCAGCTCAGTCACCTCAGCGCAGGACTGGCCCCGCTGGTAGACCGCCAGCACGTGATGAAACGCCGCAGCCACCGCGCACAGCGGCCGGTCGCGCCGGTAGCTCCACCGCACCTGGCCCGATTGGAGATCGCGGCCTGCCACCATCCCGCCGGCACCGGTGACCACCGTGCCGTCCTGAACCAGCGGCAGTGGTGCCGCCGAACTCGGTGCCCGCCACACCTCGGTCAGCGACCGGGGTAGTTGCTCGGTCACTGAGCTCTGGGCGCCGGGAGCCGGGCCGGCTGCGGTCACGAGACTGGTGTTACGTGCGTCACTGGTCCACCACAGCACGGTAGCCACTGCGAGCACAGCGACTGCCAACATCGCTGCCGCGATGAGGTCCCCCCGGGTGCGGCGTTCCGGAACGGGCATCCGAGCAGTTGGTCAGCCTGCGGCGCGAGGCGCGTTGCCGTGCTCCTGATCGGTGATGGCGCCACCGGCGGTGCTCGTGCCCCGATTCCGGCTCCGGCGACGCCGGCGGCGTGGCCGAGCGTCAGCGTGATCGCCCGAGGTCTCCACGGGAGGTGCGGTCTCGGCGCCGATGACCTCTCCGTTGCGGGTGCGGCGCCGGAGGCGGCGGACCTCCAACGGAGCCGGCGGGGCGGCATCGCCGGACCCACTGCGCACTGCACGGCGAGGACCTGTGGTGCGCCGGCTGCGACGCCGGTCGTCCTCGTCGCTGGGCTCGGCCGCCAACCCGGCCCGGGTGCGCCGGGACAGGGGGAGCCGGCCCGTGGAGTCAACCGGGATGTCCAGATCGCTGAACAGGTGTTCTGAGGTCGAGTAGGTCTCCGCGGGTACTGGATTGTCCAGGCCCAGCGCGTCGCTGATCATCTTCCAGCGCGCTTCCTCGTCCCAGTCGACGAGGGTGATCGCTACGCCTTCCCGGCCAGCCCGTCCGGTCCGTCCGATCCGGTGCACGTAGGGCTTCTCGTCCTCGGGGCACTGGTAGTTGATGACGTGGGTGACCTCGGGGATGTCGATGCCACGGGCCGCGACGTCGGTGGCGACCAGAACGTCCACCTTCTCCGAACGGAACGCCCGCAGCGCCTGCTCGCGCGCCGCCTGGCCGAGGTCGCCGTGCACCGCTGCGGCCGCGAAGCCGCGCTCGGTGAGCTCGTCAGCCACTTTCTGCGCGGTGCGCTTGGTCCTTGCGAAGACCATCGTCAGGCCCCGGTCCCGGGCCTGCAGGATCCGGGCGAGCAACTCCACCTTGTCCATCGCGTGGGCCCGGTAGACGAACTGCCGGGTCCGCTCGTGGATGGCGGTGGCATCGGGTTCCTCGGCGCGGATGTGCGTCGGCCGGACCAGGAAGGTACGGGCCAGCGTGATGATCGGGCCCGGCATGGTGGCCGAGAAGAGCATCGTCTGGCGCTGCGGGGGCACCATCTGCAGGATCCGCTCGATGTCGGGCAGGAACCCCAGGTCAAGCATCTCGTCGGCCTCGTCGAGAACCAGCACCCGGACCTTGCCCAGCACCAGGTGGCGCTGCTCGGCCAGATCCAGCAGCCGGCCCGGCGTGCCGACCACCACGTCGACTCCACTGGTGAGCGCCTTGATCTGCGGCTCGTACGGCCGACCGCCGTAGACCGCGAGAACCCGGATGCCGAGCTCCCGACCTGCGGTGGCGAGATCGGCGCTGACCTGCAGGCACAATTCGCGGGTGGGCACGACGACCAGCGCGCGGGGGGTCCCGTCGAGCGGGATGGGTCCGGTCGTGATCCGCTGGATCAGCGGAACCCCGAAGCCGAGGGTCTTGCCGGTACCGGTGCGGGCCTGGCCGATCAGATCATCGCCGGCGAGCGCCAGCGGGAGGGTGAGTTCCTGGATGGCGAAGGTGCGTTCGATGCCCACTGCACGCAGGGTCTGAACGATCTCGTCGCGCACACCGAGTTCGGCGAAGGTGGGGGAGTCATCCCGGACCGGAGCGCCGGCTTGCAAGGGCTGCGGTAGTTCCGGTCCGGCGATGCCGGCGATTTCCAGGGCCGTGGGTTCCAGGGACTCCAACGGATCGGACTCAGGTTCTCCCAGGGTGTAGTGGTCGGACAGTGTAGTCGGGCTAATGGACAGCGTGATCGCCTCTCTCGTACCGGCGCGTCCCATCGCTGCCTCGCTCGACCGACTCCGTGCCACCAGATGGTGCACAGGCGCCAGGAACGACGACACCAGGTCCGCGCTCAATGTCATTCGCTCGGTGGCTCGAGCCACCGAGCTGGGCGGTGTGGCAAGGCTCCATGGTGGAGTTCTGTTACGCCCTGTGTCGGATCCTACCCGTCTGCGCCACGAGTGTGCGCGTGACACCGCACACCTCGGCGATGCGGCACTACGCTCGCCGCCGTGGACGTGGCACGCGAGGGCATCATCGACTTGCTGGGGGTCCTCTCCTACGGAGAGCTGTCGGCCTTCGAGCGGCTCGCCGAAGATGCCCGCAGTTCCCCGACACTGGCCGGTCGGGCGGCGATGGCCACCATGGCGGCGGTCGAGATCGGCCATTTCCGGCAGCTTGAGAGTTACCTGGGCGGGCTGGGTGTCGCGGTGGAGGACGCGATGCGCCCGTTCGTGGCGCGCTTCGACCAGTTCCATGCCTCCACGGCACCCCATTCCTGGCTGGAGTCGCTGGTGAAGGCCTACGTCGGTGACGGCCTGGCCGCGGACTTCTACGGAGAGGTGGGCGGATGGCTCGATGACGCCACTGCCGCGCTGGTCAAAGAAGTACTGTCCGATACCGGGCATTCTGCCTTCGCCGAGCGGGAGGTCCGCAGCGCCTGCGCGCAGGACCGGAAAACCCGCGACCGGTTGGCCCTGTGGGGCCGGCGGCTGCTGGGTGAGGCGGTGACCAACGCCCAGCATGTCGTGGCCGAGCGGGACGCCTTAGCCGAGTTGATCATTCGTGGCTCCGGTGACCCGGCGGGTCTGGCCACGCTGATCCGCCGGATGGAGGTTCTGCATGGTCGCCGGATGGTCGCACTCGGGCTGGGGTGATTACCGGTGGGCGGCTCGGCTAGCCTGAGAGAAACGTCGATCACACCGTGGAGGTTCTGGCGTGGAGGTCAAAATTGGCGTCGCGGACAGTCCTCGCGAGTTGACGGTGGCTACTACGGACTCCCCGGACGAGGTGGAGTCGCTGGTCGCGGAGGCGATGCGCAACGCGCAGGGATTGCTGACGCTGACCGACGAGAAGGGCCGCCGCTATATGGTGCCCACCGCGCGGGTCGCCTATGTCGAGATCGGGCCTTCGGACAGCCGCCGGGTCGGATTCTCCGTCGACGGCTCGTGAGTGGCATTGGGTGCTCCAGCACCCAATGCCACTCACGAGCCGACGGCCGGCCGGCCGCCGGCTTTAACGATGGCGTCCAGCGCGCCCCAGGCCATCATCAGCAGGTAGTCGCGGAGTTCGTCCCGGGACAATCCGGGCTCGCTCAGCCACCAGTCGCCGGCTGCTTGCACCATGCCCACCCCGGCGTGCGCCCAGGTCCGGGCACCCCCTGGGTCTAGGCCCATGCTGCGCAGCCGATCGCTGAAGATCGTGGCCAGCGTGCCGGCGACGAGGGCGGCGTTGGTGGTCACCGGATCCTGCGGCAGCGGGCGGTCGGGGAAGGAGCGGCGTACCACGAAGCGATAGAGCGCTGGATCCTGCTCGATGAACTTCAGGTAGGTCTCGATCACCAGCCGGAGCAGCGTCCGGGCATCGAGGTTCAGGTCTGCGTTCAGGTGACCTAGCAGCGCGCTGCGCAGCTGCTGGGTAGCGGTCTCGCTGACCGCCATGTAGAGATCGCCTTTGTCCACGAAGTGCCGGTAGAGGATCGGTTTGCTGACCCCGGCCTCCGCGGCGATGTCCTCCATCGCGACGTCGGGGCCATGCCGGCGGATGGCTCGGATGGCGGCCTGGACCAGCGCCGCCCGTCGCTGCGCCCGGCGCCCGGCGCGCGCAGGTGTGGTGGAGTCCTCCGCCGAGACCCCCTCGGAAGTCTTGACAGAATCTGCGCCGTCCGACATGTTACCAATGGTAACAGTTACTTCTGGTAGCACCTCAAACGGGGGTCGCATGCCCAAGATCGACGGACCGTCATCCACGTCATTCACGACCCCGGATGGCACCCGGCTGGCGCTCTACCGCCAGGGACCGGGGGAGGCCTCGCCCACCGTCGTACTCGTGCACGGTTGGGTGCTGGACGCGCGAACGTGGGAGCCGGTAGCCAGCTCGCTCGCGAGTACTCACCCGGTGGTGCGTTACGACCTCCGTGGTCACGGCCAGTCCGGCCCGGCCCAGCCCGGCACAGCCACCATCGCGCAGCTGGCTGATGACCTTGCGGACCTGTTGCGCGCCGAGGTCGAGGGACCAGTGGTGCTGGTCGGGCACTCGCTGGGCGGAATGGCGATCATGGCACTGGCACAGCGGCATCCTGAGGTGGTGGCACAGCGGGTTGTCGGGGTGGTGTTCGCCGCGACGTCCTGCGGCGACATGATGCCCCACAATCTCGGGTTGCGGCCCTGGCAGGCGCGGGTGGTCGCGACGGGGGAATCCCTGTTCCGGCGGTGGGCGATGCGGTCCCGGCGGTATCTCAACCGCGGCCTGACCACCAAGCGGCCTGGACTGATCCGGCCGGCGATGCGCTGGCTCAACTTCGGCGAGCACCCGCGGCGCAGCGACGTCACGCTGATCACCCGCTGTATCGCGGACAGCCGCCCGGCAAGCCTGGTCGGTTTCCGGGCCGGCTTCGACGAGCACGATCAGGTCGCCTCCCTGGCGGCGTTCCGGCAGCTACCGGCGCTGGTGCTGGGGGGAACGCGTGACCGGCTGACCCCGATCCGGCACACCGACAGGATCGCCCGCGAGTTGCCCGATGCCACGCTGGTCCGCTACGACGGAGCCGGTCACATGGTGCTGGTGGAGCGAGCTGAGCAGGTCGCCAGCCGGATCGCTGCGCTGGTCGCCGCCGTCGAGTCGGGCCGGCCACTACCTGCAGAGTGATCCCCTTAGGCTCGTGGTGTGCCCCGCCTGCTGGTAGTAGAGGACGACGAGACCATCGGTAGCGTGCTGGAGTCCAGCCTGCGTGCCCATGGGCACCAGGTGGCGTGGGAACGCGCCGGCCGGGATGCGCTGCGCGTGGCTGCCGAGACCGACTTCGATCTGGTGCTCCTGGACCTGGGCCTGCCCGACCTGGATGGTGTCGAGGTGTGCCGGCAGTTGCGCGCCGCCAACCCGACGGCCGTGCTGGTGATCCTCACCGCTCGGACCCAGGAGATGGACGTGGTGGTCGGCTTGGAGGCCGGCGCGGACGACTACCTGACCAAGCCGGTGCGGCTGGCCGAGTTGCTGGCCCGGGTCCGAGCGCACCTGCGCCGGGTATCGCCGGCTCCGTCAGGGACCCAGCCGATGCTTGAGGTCGGGGACCTGCTGGTGGACACCGGCAGCCGGCGGGCGAGCGTGGCGGGAACGGAGATACCGCTGCGGGCCAAGGAATTCGACCTGCTCGCGCGGCTGGCCGCTACACCGGAGGCGGCGATCAGCCGGGAGACCCTGATGGAGCAGGTGTGGGACGAGAACTGGTTCGGTCCCACCAAGACGCTCGACGTCCACGTCGCTGCGCTGCGCCGCAAGCTGGCCGGGGTGGCCGACCGAGGCGTCGTCCCCCGGATCACCACGCTGCGCGGCCACGGCTACCGCCTCGAAGTCCCCTGACCCCCATCCCGACAGCCCCCTACCCCGACATGGAGACATATCGGGGTGCTGAGACCCCTTCAGAGGCCGATATGTCTCCATGTCGGGGCTTAGCGCTCGGGTTCGCCGCGTGTCCGGTGGGTAGCCATTGCCAGGGCACTGCCCTGGCGGGTACAAGGAGCCGTGCGCACCCGCATCGTCGGTCTCGCCGTGCTGGCCGCTGTGCTCGCCATCGGTCTGTTCGGGGTGCCGCTGGCCGGGGGCGTGCTGAAATACATGAAATCAGACGAGCGGACGACATTGCTGCGGACGGCCGATGCCGCCGCAGCCGCGGTCACGGCAGACGTGCTGCGCGGCAAGATGCCCAGCGATCTGCGCGATCCGCAGGATGGAACCCACCTCGCGGTCTATGTGGACCGTGGCTTGCTCATCCTGGGAATCGGGCCGCAGGGCGGGGACCTACCGGTGCACCGGGCCCTCAACGGCGCGATCAGCAACGGGGACGTCAACGGCGAGCTGGTCGTGGCGGTGCCGGTGACCCACGACACCGATGTGATCGGAGCCGTGCGGGCCGCCAGCCCGATCAGCATGGTCTACCGGCAGGTGGCGTTGGTGTGGCTGGCGATGCTCGGCCTGGGCGGGCTGGCCATCGGTGCGGTCTGGTTGGTCGCCCGCCGCCAGGCCCGGCGGCTGGCCCGCCCGCTCGAAGACCTCTCCACCGCGGCACACCGTCTGGGCCAGGGTGATTTCAGCGTCCGAACCACGCCCGCGGGCATCCCGGAGATCGACTCGGTGGGCTCGGCCTTGAACAGCACCGCCGGACGCCTCGACGGCATTCTGGCCCGGGAACGCTCCTTCTCCGCTGATGCCTCCCACCAGCTCCGCACTCCGCTGACCGGGCTGCGGCTGCGGCTCGAAGCGGCCCTGGACCGGCCCGGCGAGGATCTTCGGCTGGCGATCACCGACGGGATCGCCGCGGCGGACCGGCTGGAACAGACCATCGAGGAGCTGCTCGCCCTGGCCCGGGACACCCGTAGCTCCAATTCCACCCCGCTCGATCTGGACGCGCTGCTCGGCGAGATCGAAGCGGGCTGGCAGGACCGGCTGGCGGCCCAGGACCGCGCGCTGCGGGTGGCGGTGGACCCCCATGCCCCGGTCTCGCTGGCCTCGACAGCGGCGGTGCGGCAGGTGCTCACGGTGCTGCTGGACAACGCGGCCACCCACGGTGCGGGGACGGTATCGGTCGCGGTGCGTAACGCGGCCGATGCGCTGGCCATCGACGTCTCCGACGAGGGTGCCGGCATCACCGCGCCCGAGCCGGAATTGTTCACCCGGCGATCCCGCCTCGCCGACGGGCATGGCATCGGCCTCGCACTGGCCCGCAGCCTGGCCGAAGCCGAGGGTGGCAGGCTCCGGCTGACCCGGCCGGCTCCCCCCACCTTCACCCTCCTGGTGCCCGCCCAGGCCTGAGGGCTGGTGGCCGGTGAAGAACTGCGACGTTTCCGGCGGCAACGTACCGTGGTCAGCGCGCTCGCAAGGAGGTTCGCATGGTCCTGGTTCGATGGTCGATCGATGTCGCGCCGGCAGAACACGGATGAGCCCGGTGTGAACAAGGTCGCCAATCCAGTCTCGCTCCGGTGGGGGTCGCGGGATCCGGCGTCCCCGCTGGTCATGGTGTTCCAGGGTGGCAACGTCACGGAACGCGCCATCGACGACGTGACAGAGGGGGACGCGGCGCTCTTCGCGCGTCACCTGCCATCGGGAGTCAGGTACGCCCTGGTTCACGTGCCGCCAGCACCGCCCGGGGTGGCTGGGCCGGGCTGCGCTGCTTTTCGCCGGTGGCTTGAGGATCAGCTGGCGCCGGAGGTGCCCGTGGTGCTCGTCGGATTCGGCGGCGGGGTGGCCATCGCCGGTGGTCTGGTGCTGGCCGAGCCGGGGCGCTTCGCCGCCGCGGCACTGCTGTACGGCGCCCTGCCGCAGGACAAGGGCTTGCTGTCCGAGCGCGGGCGGCTCGCCGGAGTCCCGATCTTCCTCGTCCAGGGTGCGCACGACCTCCTCGCCCCGGTTGAGTGGCAACGCCGGACGTGGGATTACCTGGTGCGGGAAAGCGGGGCGCCGCTGTGGGCCCAGCGCGAGCCCACTGGTTGCCAGCTCACCGCGAGGACGGTGTCCGGCTTAGCGGGATGGATCGAGGCGCGGCTGGGCTACCTGCAGCGCCACCCCCCGCAGCGGGGTGTGGCGATCGCCGGGCAGGCAACCTGGCCGGCGCTGCCGGGTGGCCGGTTGCCGGTGCGCCGCGGCGACCCACCCGAGATCAGCATCACCACCCCGCAGCAGCAGGAGTCGCAGAACGCACCCGCCGAACTGCAGGAGCAGCTTTACTCCCGGATCGTGCGGCTCGACGGTGTCGCGACGGCGCCGAGCGCGATCTCGGTCGATGGTGCCAGGGGCTTCATCCTGGGCCCCGCCGACGCGCGCGGGCCCGGTGAGGCGTTCCTCGTTCCCGAACTGGGGGAGTTCGCTCACCTGCATCCTGGCTACGACGGCAGCCTGCACCTGGCGTTGCCGAAGCCGCTGGCCCGCGACGCGCTGGCGCAGGGTTGGGGGGTGGCCCACCCGCTGGCCGGGCTGCGGCTTCCCGCGGGTGCGGTCATGATCTTCGGACCGCGAGACGGGGACGAGCTGGAGATCGTGACCGGGATCGTGCGGGCGAGCCACGCGCACGCCGGGAGCCGCTGAGGGTGTCACCCCCGCTCAGCCGTGCTGCAGCGGGAAACCGGCCAGGCCCTTCCAGGCGAGTGCGGCGATCAGCGCGACGGCCTCTTCCTTCGGCAGCTCATGGGGGAACTCGTGCTGGCGGCTGAGCCAGTAGCGGGCGCTGTGCTCACTGAGCCCGACGACGCCGACGGCGAGTAGCCGGGCCCGCTCGGCGTCCAGGCCGGCATCGGCCACCACAGCTTGGGTGATGACCTCCACGCAGGCGGTGTACGCCCGCTCCACCACAGCCTGCACGGAAGGCTGGTTGCGCAGATCGGACTCGAAGACCAGCCGGAATGCGCCACCGTCCCCGTCGACGAAATCGAAATAGGCCATGACCGCATTGCGGACCCGCTGCCGGTTGTCGTGGGTCTCCTCGATCGCGCCCCGGAGCCGGCGGACCAGCTCGTCGGTGTGACGTTCCAGCAACGCCAGGTACAGCTCGAGCTTGCCGGGAAAGTGCTGGTAGAGCACCGGCTTGCTGACCCCGGCGTGTTCGGCGATGTCGTCCATGACGGTGGCGTGGTACCCGTTGTTGACGAAGACGTCGGTGGCTGCGGCGAGTAGCTGAGCGCGCCGCTCATCCCGGGGCATCCGCACCCCGCGGGGCGCCGAGTCGGCCCGGGACATCGCCGTTTCGGTCATTGGCCTGCATCACCTCCCGCCCTGACCGGTTAAACCCTACTCGCCGGTATCTCCACGCTCAGGTGCAGGCAGAGCGGTTGCGGTCGCGCGTTCGCCGGCGCAGCGGGGTGGCAGGTGAGCGTGCTGCATGCTCCTGGGCGCATTCTGAGGGGATGACTCGATCACTGGAGGTCCGCAGCCCGCTCGGCGCGCGACCCGAGCTGACCCGGATCCCGTTGTATTCCGGGCCGCTACCGCCGCTGCACCCCGACCAGCCGCCCTGGCCGGGTGAGTGCTGCCGCAGCGGTGGTGTCACGCTGCATATCCGGCGCACTCCCGGTCCCGAGGAAGGGGAGCTCGCCGTCTACCTCCACGGTCTGGGCGGGTCCGGCGCGAACTTCACCGACCTCGCGGGGCTGGTCGCCACCCGGCTACCGGGAATGGCCATCGACCTGCCCGGTCTCGGGCGTAGCGCTCCACCGGAGGGGTTCGACTACGCGCTGGACTCGCACGCGGAGGTGATCGCCGCGTTCCTCGCGGGGCGCCATGGTGACCCGGTGCACCTGGTCGGCAACTCGATCGGTGGCGCGGTGGCGTTGCTGGTCGCCGCCCGCCGTCCCCAACTGGTACGCACCCTCACCCTGCTGGCGCCCGCCATGCCCGACTTGCGAGCGGACCCGCGGCGCCTGTCAGACCCCTGGATGGCCCTGGGTCTGCTCCCGGTCGTCGGCAACCGGGCACGCCGGATACTCACGATGATCCAGAGCCGGGTCGGCGAAACACAGCCGCACGAACAG
>DASYAZ010000091.1:0-58308 GCA_036501085.1 Pseudonocardiaceae bacterium
CAGCGCGGTTCCCGCCACCCGTCCCAGGTGCTTGACCGGATCGAAGACCACCTCGAGGTCGAGCAAGCCCAGACCGGCCACCTCCCCGCTGCCGGACTCGACGTCATCGAAGACACGCCGCCCCAGCATCTGGTAGCCACCGCAGATGCCCAGGACCGGGCCTCCGGCACGGGCGTGGGCCAGCACCGCAGCCGCCAGCCCCGTCCGGCGGAGCCAGGCCAGGTCCGCCACGGTGGACTTCGAGCCGGGCAGCACCACCAGATCGGCGTCGGCCAGCCGGGAGGGTTCGCTGACGTAGCGGACGGCCACCCCGGGCTCGCAGGCCAGCGCGTCGACATCGGTGCCGTTGGAGATCCGCGGCAGCCGCACGGCGGCCACCCGCAACCACTGAGTGCCCCGCGGCGGGGCGGGCCGACCGACCACGGCGTCGCCGGTATGGGCCAGCGAGTCCTCGGCGTCGAGCCACAAGGATTCGCAGAAGGGCAGCACGCCGTAGCTGCGCCGACCGGTCAGCGCCTGCAACTGGGCCAGACCGGGAGCGAGCAGATCCTGGTCCCCCCGGAACTTGTTGATCACGAATCCGGCCACCAGCGCCTGATCTTCGGGCGAAAGGAGGGCCACCGTGCCGAACAGGTGCGCGAGCACCCCACCACGGTCGATGTCCCCGACCACCAGAACCGGTAACCCGGCGGCCCGGGCCAGTCCCATGTTGGCGATGTCGGTGCCCCGCAGATTGATCTCGGTGGGCGACCCGGCCCCTTCGCAGATCACCACCTCGTACTCGGCGCGCAGCGCGGCCAGCGAGCCCACCGCCACCTCGAGCAGCTCAGCCCGGCGCTCCCGGTAGGAGGCGGCCGAGACCACCCCGCTGGCCTGCCCGAGCACCACCACCTGGGCGGAGCGGTCACTACCCGGCTTGAGCAGCACCGGGTTGAGCGCAACAGCAGGCTCGATGCCACACGCCGCCGCCTGCATCGCCTGCGCCCGGCCGATCTCCCCACCGCCGGGAGTCACCACCGAGTTGTTGGACATGTTCTGCGCCTTGAACGGCGCGACCGACACCCCACGCCGGGCCAGCCACCGGCAGATTCCGGCGACCAGCACGCTCTTTCCCGCATCCGAGGTGGTGCCGGCGACGAGCAACGCGCCACGCACGGCTAGGGCAGGGTCAGGATCTCCGCCCCACCCGAGGTCACCACCAGGGTGTGCTCGAACTGCGCGGTGCGCTGCTTGTCCTTGGTGGTCACGGTCCACCCGTCCGGCCACACGTCGTAGTCGATCGCGCCCAGCGTGATCATCGGCTCGATGGTGAAGGTCATGCCCTCCTCCAGCACGATGTCCACGGATGGCTCGTCGTAGTGCAGGACGACCAGCTTGCCGTGGAAGGAGCGGCCGATGCCGTGCCCGGTGAAATCGCGGACCACCCCGTAGCCGAAGCGCTTGGCGTAGGCCTCGATGACCCGGCCGATGACGTTGAGCTGCCGCCCCGGGCGCACCGCCCGGATTCCCCGCATCATCGCCTCGTGGGTGCGCTCGACCAGCAGCCGGTCTTCCTCGGCCACCGCGCCGGCGAGGAAGGTGGCGTTGGTGTCGCCGTGCACGCCGCCGATGAAGGCGGTGACGTCGATATTGACGATGTCACCGTCCTCGATCACCGTCGAGTCCGGGATGCCGTGGCAGATCACCTCGTTCAGCGAGGTGCAGCACGACTTGGGGAACCCCTTGTACCCCAGCGTCGAGGGGTACGCGTGGTGGTCGAGCAGGAACTCGTGCACCACCCGATCGACCTCGTCGGTGGTGGCCCCGGGTGCCACGGCCCGGCCGCCCTCGGCCAGCGCCTGCGCGGCGATCCGGCCCGCCACCCGCATCGCCTCGATCACCTCGGCGGGCTGGGTCCACGGTTCGGTGCTCGGCGACGGTCCGGCCTTCCCCACGTACTCCGGCCGCCGGATCGCCGAGGGGACCGGGCGCATCGGGGTCTGCCGGCCAGGACGCAAAGGGGTTCGCACGGGCATACCCTCCACTCTAAGCCCGCTCCGGCCCGATCTCCTCGCCAGCCAGCCTGCGCACTCACGGCCCCGAACGATCAGGCACCGAACGATCAGGCCCCGAACGATCAGGCAGAGCCCAGCGCAGAGAGCAGGCTGCGGGTGACGCCCAGGGCGGGGTCGGGCGAGCTCGTGCCGCTGACGAGGGTCGCGAACGCCAGGTCCCCGCGGAACCCGACGAACCAGCTCTGCGCGACCGAATCGCTGCCCGGCACCGTCCCGGTCTTGCCGTAGAGCTGACCCTGGTCCGCCAGCGCCTGCGCGGTGCCCTGGGTCACCGCTTCGCGCATCATCGCCCGGACCGCGGCGGCGGTCTCGCCCGGCATCGACGCCACCGGTCCCAGCACGGTATGCGTGGGTATCTCCCTAATCAAGGTCGGGGTGGGCAGCCGGCCGCCGGTAGCGACGGTCGAGGCCACCAATGCCATGCCGAACGGGCTCGCGAACACCCGTCCCAGCCCGAAGCCGTTCTCCGCGCGGCGCACCATCGACTCCGAGGGAGGGACCTGACCGGTGATGGTGCTGATCCCGGCGATGTCGTAGTTCATCCCGATGCCCATCTGGTGCGCCGCCTCGGTCAGCGCAGCCGTACCCAGCCGGGCGCCCAGCTGCGCGAAGCTCGTGTCGCAGGCCTGGGCGAACGCGGTGTGCAGCGGCACCGTGCCCAGATCGAGGGACCCATCGTTGGCCACGACCCGTTCCCCGATGACCGCCGAGGCCGGGCAGGCCACCGGCGAGTCGGGCGTGGCCTGCCTGGCCTCCAGGGCGGCGACCGCAGTGACGATCTTGAAGGTGGCCCCCGGCGGGTAACGCCCGGTCAACGCCAGCGGGCCCTGGACAGCAGCGGCACTGTTCTCCGCGACCCCGAGGATCTCCCCCGTGGAAGGCTGAATCGCGACGATCATCGCCGGCGTGGACACCGCATCGACAGCATGCTGGCCGGCGCTCTGCACCGACCGGTCGATCGTGGCAGTCAGCGCGGGCACCTCACGTGGCTGCTGGCTGGCGAGGGTTTCGAGCTCCCTGCCGGTCGGGGTCACTGTGACGACTCGCCACCCGGCAGCGTCGCTGAGTTGCTGCTCGACCACCTTGCGGATGCCCGGGACCAGCAACGGAGCGAAGTTCTGGTCGGACCCGGCCGGGCTGAGCAACGCCGTCCCGTCCCGATCCACCACCGGCGCCGACTCAGCGGGCAGCTCACGCAGCGCCAGCCGCTGCTGCGGGCCCAGCCGCGGGTGGAGCACGGCCGGGCTCCACCGCACCAACCAGTGTTCGGCGCTATCCGCCGGGACGAGTTCGAAATCACCCTGGTAACGCCACAGCCGGCCCCGGCCCAGATCCCAGACCGCGGCGAAGGACGCTGACGCGACGTGATCGCCACTGCGGACGTCACCCAGGGTGAGCTGCAACTGCTGCGGTCTCATCCCGTCGCGGACCTGCCGGATCACCTCGGTGGCCGGGACGGGATCGGTGGTGAGCTGCCCAGCCGCCGAGGCATCGCCCCGGGCCAGCGCCGCGAGGAATCCCGCGGCGGCATCCCGCGGGTCGGACCCGAAGATCCCGCAGCCGGCCAGTACCGCTCCCAGGGGGACCCCCATCAGAGCAACCGTCAGTACCGCCAGTAGGGCGGTTACCAGACGTCGACGGTGCACGGGGAGTATGCCGCTTGCCTGATCAGAACAGCACTGTCGCGAAGCAGCCCACCTGGGTGAAACCAACCCGGCAGTATGCGGCCCGTGCGGGCAGGTTGTAGGCATTGACGTAGAGGCTGGGGATCCGGCCCGTCTGCTGGAGCCGGGCCACCACCGCAGCGGTTGCCCGGGCCGACATGCCTTGCCCGCGGCGATCCGGGTGCACCCAGACCCCCTGGATCTGCCCGACCGTGGACGACATCGCCCCGATCTCGGCCTTGAACACCACCTCGCCGGCCTCGAACCGGGCGAACGCCCGGCCGGACGCGATCAGTTCGGCCACCCGGGCCCGGTAGCCGGCACCGCCGTCGGGCAGCCGGGGATCAACCCCGACCTCCTCGGTGAACATCGCAACGGCCGCCGGCAGGTAACGATCCAGCTCGTCCGGACGTACCGGCCGCACCAGCGGGTCAGCGGGCACCTGGGGCGTCCCGGTGAGCACCATCAGCGGCTGGTTCGGGCGCTCCTCGCGGGCCGGCCCCCAACTGGAGCTCAGCTCCGACCACATCGTGAGCACCTGATCCGCCGGCCCCACCATCGAGGAGCAGGACCTGGCCCGCCGCGCAGCCCGATCAGCGAACGCGCGGATCGCCGAGCGTCCACCGCGCAGCGGGACGAGGTTGGCGCCAGAGAAGCACAGTCCGTCGAGCCCCCCATTGAGCCCCCCGTTGAGCCTCCCACCGAGCCCACTGTCCCGGCCGGCGAAACCCCAGAGCTCACCGCCGAGCCGCCACGGGTCCAGCCCGCCGTTCTCGCACCGGGCTGCCACCATGCAGGACAGCACGGGGTCACTGGCCAGCACCGCTCGGACGCTCCGCACGTCACGGTCATCCAGCAGGCGGGCACCCGCGTGCTTGAGCACACCACCAAGCGTGCCAGAACAGCGGGTGAGAGCCACTGAGGGACCCCCTTCTCCGATCTCTCGCTAAGAGTCCCCTGCCAGGCGGAAGGCCTCTTCGATGAGTGTCTCGACGATCTGGGCTTCGGGTACGGTCTTGATCACCTTACCGCGGACGAAGATCTGTCCCTTGCCATTTCCCGATGCCACGCCGAGGTCGGCCTCCCGGGCCTCGCCGGGGCCGTTGACCACGCAGCCCATCACGGCCACCCGCAGCGGCACCTCCATGCCTTCCAGGCCTGCGGTCACCTCCTCGGCGAGCTTGTAGACATCGACCTGGGCCCGCCCGCAGGACGGGCAGGACACGATCTCCAGCCCGCGGGTCCGCAGGTTCAACGACTCCAGGATCTGGCGGCCGACCTTGACCTCCTCCACCGGCGGCGCGGACAGCGAGACCCGGATGGTGTCCCCGATGCCCCGGCTGAGCAGCGCCCCGAACGCGGTGGCCGATTTGATGGTGCCCTGGAACGCCGGGCCCGCCTCGGTGACCCCGAGGTGCAACGGGTAGTCGCACTGGGCCGCGAGCTGTTCGTAAGCCCGCACCATGATCACCGGGTCGTGATGCTTCACCGAGATCTTGAGGTCGTGGAAGTCGTGCTCGGCGAACAGGCTCGCTTCCCACAACGCGGATTCGACCAGTGCCTCCGGGGTGGCCTTGCCGTACTTGGCCAGGATCTTGGGATCCAGCGATCCGGCGTTGACCCCGATCCGGATCGGCGTACCGGCCCCCTTCGCCGCCTTGGCGATCTCGGCAACCCGGTCGTCGAACTTCTTGATGTTTCCGGGGTTCACCCGCACCGCCGCGCACCCCGCGTCGATCGCGGCGAAGACGTACTTGGGCTGGAAGTGGATATCGGCGATCACCGGGATCCGCGACTTGCGTGCGATGGCCGGTAAGGCCTCCGCGTCGTCCGCGCTGGGGACAGCCACCCGCACGATGTCGCAACCGGCCGCGGTGAGCTCGGCGATCTGCTGCAGGGTGGCGTCGATGTCGGCGGTGAGCGTGGTGGTCATGGATTGCACCGATACCGGATGCTCGCTGCCCACGCCCACGGTACCGACCTGGAGCTGGCGGGTCTTGCGCCGCTCGGCCAGCACCGGCGGTGGCATGGCCGGCATGCCGATCAACATGGGAACCTCACCAGAGAGATCACGGATGGAGACGGATCGGATTGATGATGTCGGCGGTGATGGTCAGTGCGCTGACCCCGATGAACACGATGGCCACCGCATAGGTCAGCGGCATCAACCGGGTGTAGTCCACCGGGGGGCCGTCAGGGCGGCCGGTGGCCCGCCGGATGGCGTTGCGCACGCCCTCGTAGAGGTTGACCGCGATATGCCCGCCGTCCAGCGGGAGCAGCGGCAGCAGGTTGAACACACCGACGAACAGGTTCAGTGCCGCGAGCAGGAACAGGAAGAACCACCACGCGCCAAAGCCCACCGCATCGCCGCCGAGCACGCTGGCCCCGACCACACTGACCGGGGAATCCGGCCGGCTCTGCCCGCCAATCCGGTCCAGCAGTGCCGGGACCCGCTTCGGGAGTTCCTGCACCGCCTGGGCGGTCTTGGCGAACATGGTGCCGGCGAAGCCGACGGTCTGACCCACGGCCTGCACCGGGTTGGACCGCGGCAGCAGAGCGGACGGACGCTGCGGCACCACCCCGATCGCACCGACCAGCTTGTCGCCCTGACCACCCAGCGCGGACAGCGGCACCCGGGCGATGTCGATCGAGGTGGTGCGCTGCTGCCCGGCCCGCTCGAACCGGAACTCGGTCGGGCCTGATCGGCTCTGGATCGCCTTGGCGAGGTCGGTGAAGTCCCGGACCGGGCTGCCGGCCACCGCCAGCACCCGGTCTCCCGGCCGCAGACCCGCGTCCCTGGCCGGCGCCGGCGAGCCCGGCCGGCAGGAACCCTCCGCCTGCACCGTGACGCACTGGCTGACCTGCGAGACCACTGCCGGAGCCGGCGGGGGATCGAGGATCGGCAAGCCGGTCGACACGGCCATCGCATAGATCAGCAGGACACCCACGATGAAGTGGGTCAGCGAACCCGCCGAGAGCACCACCACCCGCTGCCACACCGGGAACCGGAAGAACGCCCGCCGCCGATCGGCGGGATCCGGGAGCTCTTCCAGGGCGGTCATCCCCGCGATGTCGCAGAAACCACCGGCCGGGATCAGTTTCAACCCGTACTCGGTCTCCCCCCGGCGGAAGGAGAACAGGGTGGGGCCGAAGCCGATGAAGTACCGGCGCACCTTCATCCCGAATGCCTTGGCGCTGTACATGTGGCCGGCCTCGTGCAGCGCGATGGAGATGCCGATACCCACCGCGAACAGCACAACCCCCAGCACGAACGTCACGCTCTACTCCTCACTCGGGGCTCCACTCGACCGGACGGCGCGCCCGTCCAGCAGTTCGGTGGCCCTGCTGCGCGCCCAGTCCTCGGCGGCCAGCACGTCCTCCACCGTAGCCGGGTCAGCTTGCCACCCGTGTGCCTCGCCCAGCACGGCAGCCACCACCGCGACAATCCCGCTGAAGGAGATACGACCCGCCAGGAACGCGGCGACCGCTTCCTCATTGGCGGCATTGAACACCGCCGGCACGCAGCCACCCGCAGTGCCTGCCGCCTTGGCCAGCTCGATGGCGGGGAAGGTCTCCGCGTCCACCGGTTCGAAGGTCCAACTCGCCGGGCTGGCGAAGTCGCAGGCGGCCGCGGCACCGGCCACCCGGTCCGGCCAGCCCAGCGCCAGCGCGATCGGCAACCGCATGTCCGGTGGGCTGGCCTGGGCGATCGTGGAACCGTCGGTGAAGGTGACCATCGAGTGGATCACCGACTGGGGGTGCACGACGACGTCGATGCGGTCATAGGAGATGTCGAAGAGCAGGTGCGTCTCGATCAGCTCCAGACCCTTGTTCATCAGGGTGGCCGAGTTCACGGTGACGACCGGTCCCATCCGCCAGGTCGGGTGCGCCAGCGCCTGCTCGGCGCTCACCCCGTCCAGTTCCTCGCGGCGGCGCCCGCGAAACGGGCCACCGGAGGCGGTGAGCACCAGCCGGGCCACCTCCGCCCGGCTACCTGCGCGCAGACATTGGGCCAGCGCGGAGTGCTCGGAGTCCACCGGCACGATCTGGCCGGGCGCGGCGGCCTTGGTGACCAGGGCACCCCCCGCGATCAGGGACTCCTTGTTGGCAAGCGCCAGGATGGCGCCGCTGCGCAGGGCGGCCAGTGTCGGCGCCAACCCCCGGGACCCCGTGACGCCGTTGAGCACCACGTCGGCAGGCTGGGTCGCGACGAGCTCGGCCACCGCATCAGGACCGACCAGGATCCGGGGCATCCGGTAGCCACCCCGGTCGTACCCGCATCGCTGCGCCTCGGCGAACAGCGCCAGCTGAAGGTCCTGCGCGGCCCGGCCACGGGTCAGCGCGACGGCGGGAGCGCCGGTCTGCAGCACCTGCGCGGCCAGGGCCTGCGGGTCTGATCCGCCGGCGGCCAGTCCGGCCACCCGGAACCGATGGGGGTTGCGCTGCATCACATCCAGTGCCTGAACGCCGATCGATCCGGTGCTGCCCAGCAGCAGTACCGAGCGTGGCAGGGGTGATGGGTCCATCCAGGTCATTGTTCCCGACTGCCTCCGACATTATCGCCCTGAGGCGTGCATGGCGGCCGGAGTTGGATCACACTGGGCATGCTGGCACACGGAGGGAGTACAGCCATGGGCTTTCTCGGTTGGATTGTGTTGGGGCTGATCGCTGGCGCCATCGCCAAGTTGATCATGCCAGGTGACGACCCCGGCGGCATCATCGTCACGATGCTGATCGGCATCATCGGCGCCGTGATCGGCGGATTCCTCGGCAGCCGCATTTTCGGATACGGGCTCGAGACATTCTGGAACCTTCAGACCTGGATTGTCGCGATTGTGGGGTCGCTCATCCTCCTGATCATCTACCGGCTCATCGTCGGACGGCGAACGGCCAACCGCTACTAGCGGTACTGAGCACACGGGGCGGGCGGGACCAGCAGGAGTCCCGCCCGCCCCGTGGTGGTATGCGAGGATGTGGCCGTGGCCGCTGACCCGCATTCCACCGCCCCGCAGCCGACCTATCACGGCATGGACCCGGAGCGGGAGCCCTCGGCCGACTGGGGTTGGCATGGCGGCTTCCCCCGGGCCGGCAAGATTGCCGGCTGGATCACGGCCATCGCGATCTTCGCGATGCTCAAGGGCAACCAGATCACTCGCCAGGAGGACTCCTTCCTGGTCGCCCTCGGCGCCGTGCTCCTGGTGGTGCTGCTCGCCAGCCACGTCAAAGCTTTCAAGACCAAGCGCCGAGCCAAGCGGTTCTGAGCGGCAGGTGCCCGGTTCGCAGGGCTCCCCGGCGCTGGAGCTGGAGGTCGGCCACCGGACCGTCCGGATCACCAACCCGGAGCGGGTCTACTTTCCCGCCCGGGGCGAGACCAAGCTTGACCTCGCCCGGTACTACCTCTCAGTCGGTGCGGGCATCGTTCGTGCGTTGCGCGACCGACCGTGCATGCTGCACCGGTTCCCCAGCGGTGTCACCGGTGCCAAGGTGCACCAGAAGCGGCTACCGGCTGGGGCTCCGCCGTGGGTGCCCACCGTGCGGGTCGACTTTCCCTCCGGGCGCTCTGCGGACGAGCTGTGCGTCGCCGAGCTGGCCGACGTGATCTGGGCAGTGCAGATGAGCACGGTGGAGTTCCATCCCTGGAACACCCGATCGGCCCATGTGGAATATCCCGACGAATGGCGGATCGACCTGGATCCGCAACCCGGCACCGGCTTCGCCGAGGCACGCCAGGTGTCGCTGGTGGTGCAGGAGGTGCTGGCCGAACTCGGCGCGGTGGGCTGGCCGAAGACCTCCGGCGGCCGCGGACTGCACATCTACGTGCGGATCGAGCCGCGCTGGGGCTTCGCCGACGTGCGCCGCGCCGCGCGCGCTTTCGCCCGCGAGGTGGAGCGGCGCGCACCCGATCTCGTCACCACCGCCTGGTGGAAGCGGGATCGGATCGCCGCGGTGTTCGTCGACTGGAACCAGAACACCCGCGACCACACGATCCGCTGCGCCTACTCGGTGCGGGGCGTGCCCGAGGCCGTGGTGTCCGCCCCATTGCGCTGGGAGGAGGTACCCGACGCCGAGCCGGGGGACTTCACCCTCGCCACGGTGCCCGAGCGCTTCGCCCGCCTGGGCGATGTCCACGCCGGCATCGACGACGAGGTGTTCTCGTTGGAGCCGCTACTGGAGTGGGCCGACCAGTCCAGCGATGACGAGGATCTCAACCAGGACCTCAAGCACCCATGAGCACGTCGGCGATGCTGAACCGGACGGGCCGCTCGAGCTGGTCGTAGGTGCACGACCGCGGCTCCCGGTCGGTACGCCAACGGACGAACTGGGTGGTGTGCCGGAAGCGGATCCCTTCCATGTAGTCGTAGCGAACCTCGACGACGCGTTCGGGCCGGAGCGGAACGAAGGACAGGTCCTTGCCGGCGTTCCAGCGGCTGGTCTCGGATTTGCGCGGGGTGCGCTCCCCCTCCTCCTGCCGGGCCCATGCCCAGGGATGGTCGTCGAACGTGGTGACCAGCGGCTGCAGCTCGGCGAGCAGCTCCCGGCGCCGGGCCATCGGAAATGCCCCGACGACCCCCACCGAGACCAGGACGCCCCGATCGTCGTAGAGCCCCAGCAGCAGCGAGCCGAGGGCGTCCGGGCCGGACTTGTGCACCCGGTAACCGGCGACGACGCAGTCCGCGGTGCGGTCATGCTTGATCTTGGTCATCACCCGTTTGTCGGGCTGGTAGCGCAGATCGAGCCGCTTGGCGATCAACCCGTCGAGCCCGGCGCCCTCGAACTGCTCGAACCAGCGATGAGCACGGTCGTGATCCTGGGTTGCCGGCGTGAGGTACACCGGTGCGCGTGCGCCGGCCAGTGCGCTCTCCAGGGACGCACGCCGCTCCACCATCGGGCGCTGGGTGAGATCGTCCTCGCCGAGCGCGAGCAGGTCGAAGGCCACGAAGCTGGCCGGGGTCTGCTCGGACAGCAGGGTGATCCGGCTGGCCGCCGGGTGGATGCGTTGTTGCAGAGCCTCGAAATCGAGAGTGTTGCGCTCCCGATCGGCAATGACGATTTCGCCGTCGATGACCGCCCGGCGCGGGAAGTTCTGCTGGACCGCAGCGACGACCTCCGGGAAGTAGCGAGTCATCGGGCGCTCGTTGCGACTGCCGATCTCGACTTCGTCACCGTCCCGGAAGATGATCGACCGGAAGCCGTCCCACTTCGGTTCGTAGAGCTGGCCGGCTGGGATGGTGGCGGCCGGTTTGGCCAGCATCGGCGCGACAGGCGGCATCACAGGAAGGTGCACCCTGCCAGTGTGCCTCCCAGGTGGGCACCACCTCATGACGGCCGCGCGGGATCTCACCCCTCGACCCCCGGTTACCAGCGATTCGCCCGCTACGTCGAGGCGGCATTCCTACAATGGCTCAGCGGCTTCTGAGCCCGACACGCGCCGCACGATGAACCGCGCATTCTCGCGAAGACTCTGGCCGACTACGCAGTATCGCTCCGTTGAACGGGCCAACCGTTCCAAGGACGCGTCGTCGGCGTCACTGTCGACCTCCACCGTTATCACGACATCCTGGATACCTACCGGAACCTGACGGTCCACCCCGAGTGTGCCGCGGGCGTCGAACAGGCCATCCGCGCGCAGCCTCGCCGAGCGCAAGGTCAGCCCCATCGCCGTCGCCACGCTGCGTAAGGTCACTCCTGCGCAGGCCAGCAACGCCTCCAGTAGCATGTCGCCAGAACACGCGTCGTTTCCATCGCCGCCGGTGGCGGTGTGCAGCCCCGCCCGCACCGGACCTGCCCACCCCTCCACGGTGCAGGTGATTCCGCCGTCACGGTAATCGGCGCGGGCCGTGAGCGGTGCGCACGCCGTGGCGGGATCCGATCGATATCGCTCTTTCAGTGGCGCCTGCGTCTGGCGCAGGCTCGCGGCGTCCATGCCTCAGTATGTGCCTGCCGCATCCGGAGTCAGCGGTGTCGGTCCGCTCGGCTCTGGCAGGCCACCACCTCCGCCACCATCCTCACCGGGGTCGGTCTGAACCCAGATCCGAACCCGATGGCCGGCGGCGACCTGGCTACCCGCCGCAGGTTCCTGCGCTGCCACCACGCCCGCCACGGTCGGTGTGTGGCTGGGGTCCTGGTCGACGGCGAGTAGCTGCGCATCCAGCGCTATGTCATGGGCCACCGCAGCGGCGAGGCCTACCAGTGGGGGGACCACCGTCAATTGTGCTTGTCCCATATCCCCACGGTAGCGCGCTAGTGGTATCTCCTCACCCTCGGCGCAGGGAACTACCGGTAGTCCTCGGGGTTCCCGTCGAGCCCGGGTTCACGGATTTCATCGATGAATCGCCATATATCAGGCTGCGAGCCGTCGAGGTCGGTGAATCCATATTCGGCTGCGAGTTGACCGGAGTTGACCGACTTCTGGTTCCATCTGACCCGACCGGGGTCCGCTGCCACTGCGACTACGGCGCGCCCGACATATCGAGGTGACTCAGACAGGACGAAATCTGCCGGAGCGGCAGGGTGGCTGTCGACGGCGGCCGGATCGAGGGCGTCGCGCCAGTTCTCTTCGGAGACGCCGAAGTTCTCGAGCATCATCTCTGAGCGAAGCCATCCAGGTGTGATGGCGACAGCAGTTGCGCCATGGGATCCCAGTTCGTGCCCCTGGGAGAAGGCAAGCCGGTTCACGGCAACCTTGGCCAGGTCGTAGAACACGGAGATCCGGTATCGCGATGCGTTGTAGTCGGCGGTGCCGTCAGTCACCTCGACGAGCAGGCCGCCCGGCGCGCCGATGAGGAGCGGGAGGAGGTGATGGGACGTGATGAGATGGGTGTCGATGGCAAGCCGGAGTATCCGGAGACCGTTGTCGATATCGTGATCCCAGATGGGGGTGTTCCACTCGGCGGGTCCGCCTTTCAGCAGTTCGCCGCCCCAGATGTCGTTGACGAGCACGTCGATGTGACCGTGGTCGGTGCGGATCTGTTCGGCCAGTCGTTTCACCTGCCCGGATTCGAGATGGTCGATCGCGACCGCGATACCGGTGCCGCCGAGTTCCGTAACGAGCTCGGCGGTCTCTTCGATCGTCTCGGCACGGTTGTAGTCGGACCGGATCGGTCGTGCCCTGCTACTGCGACCGGTGCACACGACGGTGGCACCAGCTTCCCCCAGGGCAGCAGCGATTCCACGCCCGGCACCACGGGTCGCCCCCGCAACGACGGCAACGCGACCGCGCAGCGCGTCACGATCCGGCGACCAGCCCACAGCCCGAGTATGCCGTCGAGGCCATGCGGACAGGATGATCGCGACGGTGAGCTGGCCCGCATTCATCTGCGCATCCTGCCGGTTAAAGCTAAACAACCGAGTAGTTACCGCCGAAGAAGACCTGAGCCTCGGCGACCTTACTGTCGTGCACCGTAAGCACTTCGACGTTACGATGCCGTTCGCCGGTGAGCAACTCGTACTCGTACATCACGAAGACATCGTCGCCATCGCTGGGAACGACGTAGAGTAACTCTTGGGTTCGGACCCGTCCAGCGGTGGGAAAACAGCGCTCGAAGAATGTTGCCCTGTCGATGTGGTCGTCCTGTGGACTCGTGAACACGAAATCGCCGGCGATCAGCGACTCCATGGCGCCGCGGTCTTGGGCGAGGTAGCTCTCGAAGCACTTCCGTACCACGTCTGTATTGGTCATTCTCAGCTCTCCAGCCACTGGGTTGTATGTCTTGTGTCTTGACTGCGCCCTATCGAAAGTGAGCTGTGACCGTGCGGCACTGCACGGTCACAGCTCACTTTCAGCGATCACTGAGGCGAATCGGCCCAGACTCGGGATACCGGCGCAGGCAAGCCCGGCGCTTCATCATGGGGACGCTGCCAGTTGGCCGCAGGCTGCGGCGATCTCACGGCCACGGGTATCCCGCACGGTGCAGGCCACCCCGGCAGCGCGGACCCGCGCCACGAACTCCTCCTGCACGGGCCGGGGGCTGGCGTCCCACTGGCTGCCCGGGGTGGGGTTGAGCGGGATGAGGTTCACGTGTACCAGGGATCCCAGGCGCTCGCGCAGCAACCGGCCGAGCAGCTCCGCCCGCCATGGCTGGTCGTTGACCTCCCGGATCAGCGCGTACTCGATGGACACCCGGCGCCCGGTGGTGTCGGCGTAGTGCCGCGCCGCGCCGAGCACCTCGGCCACCGGCCACCGGCGGTTCACCGGGACGAGGGTGTCGCGCAGCTCGTCGTCCGGAGTGTGCAGGGACACTGCGAGCGTGACCTGCAGCCCTTCGGCGGCCAGCCGCCGGATTGCCGGTACCAGGCCCACGGTGGACACCGTCACCGAACGCTGGGCCAGAGCCAACCCATCCGGTGCAGGATCGGTGATCCGGCGCAGCGCGGTGACCACCCGCTGGTAGTTGGCCAGCGGTTCGCCCATGCCCATGAACACGACGTTGGACAGCCGGCCCGGGCCGCCGGCGACATCGCCCCCGCGCAGCGCGGCCGCGGCAGCCCGCACCTGGTCGACGATCTCCGCGGCGGACAGGTTGCGCGTCAGGCCGCCCTGCCCGGTAGCGCAGAACGGGCAGGCCATCCCGCATCCCGCCTGGCTGGAGATGCACACCGTGGCCCGGTCCGGGTAGCGCATCAGCACGCTTTCCGTGCGGGCCCCGTCCCCGGCCTGCCACAGCGTTTTGCGGGTCGTGCCACGGTCACAGCTGATGTGCCGTACCGGGGTCGCGAGATGCGGTAGCAGCGCGGCGCCGAGCCGGTCCCGAGACGCTGGGGGCAAATCGGTCATCCCTGCCAGGTCGGTCGCCAACCGGGTGAAGTAATGCCTGGCCAGCTGGTCGGCGCGATAGGCGGGCTCCCCTAGCTCGGTCACCACGGCCCGGCGCTGATCCCGGTCGAGGTCGGCGAGATGTGGCGGCGGCATACCCCGGCGCGGGGCCTCGAAGGTCAGGGGCAGCAGGGGCAGCACGGTCATCTCAGTTCGTCCAGGCCGGTCAGGGGAATGTGACGCAGGTGCAGACGGTAGCGGACCGGAATGGTCAGTCCCGGCGTCTGGGCAATGGCCCGCGCCGCCACCTCTGGGGTGAACTCGATGCGCAGCGCGGCCTCCAGATCATCACGTTCCCGGAACCGCCACACGGTGTCCACCCGGCGGCAGTCGAAACCCTGAGCGGCGAAGAAGGCCTCCACCTCCGCTGGCCGGTAACGGGGCGTCGCGGCGCACAACCAGTGACCGTAGGGGGCGTGGGTACCGTCCAGATCGATGACCGCCATTATCCCGCCGGGGCGCAGCACCCGGCGGGCCTCGGCCAGGCCGCGTTCGCAACCAGGGCCGAAGAAGTAGGCGACGCGGGCATGCGCCAGATCGACGCTGCCATCGGGCAGCGGCAGCCGCTGAGCACGCCCGGCGAGGACCTGGACGTTGGACAGCTCACGGACCCGCTGCCGCGCGCGGACCACCAGCGGGCGGTGCGGCTCCACGCCGACCACCGTTCGGGCCCGCTCGGCGAAGCGGGGCAGGTGGAAGCCGTCCCCGCAACCGATGTCGAGGACATCGGCGCCGGCCCAGCCGGCGCGGTCGGATAGCGTGGCCCACAGCGTCCCATCGGAGTCGACTGCCTGGTTCTCCCGCTCGTAGACTTCGGGCCAGTTCCAGATGTTGGGGCTGGCCAGCACGCCCGGTTCTGCCACCGATCCATTGTGCCCGCCTTCGCGAGACCAGCCCGCATCGAATACTGTCGGTGGGTGACCGAGAGCACATCGTTCTCCCCCGGGTTGGTCTGCTGGATCGACGCATCCAGCACCGATCCGGCCCGCAGCCGGGACTTCTACGCCGGGTTGTTCGGCTGGACCTATCACATCGATCCGGACCCCGACCGCGGGTACTACACCACCGCCCTGTGCAACGGCCAGCCGGTCGCCGGCCTGTCCGGTGTTGCGGTGCAGGAAGGACAGCCCGTGGCGTGGCGGCTCTACCTTGCGAGCGCCAACATCACGCATACCGCTGAGCTACTCACCGGGTGGGGTGGGCAGCTGCTCTACGGACCGGCGGATGCCGGGGCAGAGACCAGCGTGATGATCGGAGCCGACCCGACCGGCGGGGTGATCGGTTTCTGGGAGCCTGGCCCGCCATGGCCGTTCCACACTGCCGACCCCGGAGCACTGATCTGGGCGGAGTTGAACACCTGGGACGGCGCCACGGCCGACCAGTTCTACGCCAACCTGTTCGGCTACCAGCAGGATCAGATCGGTGATGGCCAGAATGTGGACTACACCTCCTGGTCCCGTGGCGGGTCGACGATGCTGGCCCGGATACAGATGAATGAGGACTGGGCCAGTGGGGTGGCCTCCCACTGGTTGCCGCATTTCACCGTTCACCCAGAAGTCGGCACCGACGCGATGGTCAACCGGGTGATCGAGTTGGGCGGGCGGGTGGACGTCTTCCCCTACGACACCGAACTGGGCCGGATCGCGCGGGTCGCCGACCCTTGCGGGGCCAGCTTCGCGCTGGTCGACCCAGCCGCGCGGATCCCGGAACCAATCAGGTGCATCGCCGATGAGGCGGGACGCCTCTCCTCGTGAACTCCGGGCTCCGCTAACCAACCGGGACGAACAGGCTCAGCAGCAACCAGGACACCACGGCTGAGGGCAGCAGGGAGTCGAGCCGGTCCATCAGCCCGCCGTGACCGGGCAGCACGCTTCCCATGTCCTTCACCCCGAGATCACGTTTGATCAGTGACTCGACCAGGTCCCCCCCGGTCGCGGTGAGCACGATCGCCGCGCCGAACAGCACCCCCTGCCACAGCCGCCCACCCAGTAGGAAGACCATCGAAAGGGCACCTGCGGCGATGCCGAACACCATCGATCCGACGAAGCCCTCCCAGGACTTCTTCGGGCTGATCGAGGGGGCCATCAGGTGCCGCCCGCCCAGCACCCCCGCGGCATACCCCCCCACATCTGAGGCCACCGCGGCGAGCATCAGGCACGAGGCCCGCGCCGCCCCATCCTCCGGAACCACCAGTAAAGTGGCGAATGCGGCGAATCCGGCCACGTAGGCCGTGCTGAACACGGATGCGCTCACGTCCCGGACGTAGCCCGCGGCACCCTTCGGGACACGCCACACCAGGCAGGTGAGTGCCGTGATCACGAATGCGACGAGTATCCCGTCCCGGCCGAACGGCCAGGCCAACCACACCATTGCCTGGCCACCGACCAGTACCGGTGGCAGCGAGACCCGGACACCGCCCCGGTGCAGGACCCTGGACAGTTCCCAGCTGGACACCGCCACCGCAACGGCGACGACCCCGATGAACAGCTGACGCACAGTGAACAGTGCCAGCAGTATTACCGCGCCCATCAGCAAGCCCACGCTGATCGCGGCCCACAGATTCCGGCCGGCCCCTGGGGTGCGCGAAGGAGCCTCGGCCGGTTGCGTAACGGAGAGAGGGCGCTCAGGCCGGCCGGGGGAAGACACTCAGACCTCGAGCAGTTCGGATTCCTTGTGCTTGACGAGCTCGTCGACCTGCGCGACATATCGATGGGTGACGGCCTCGAGCTCCTTCTCCGCTCGGGTCACGTCATCCTCGCCGGCCTCACCATCACGGCCGATACGGCCGAGCTGCTCCTTGGCCTTACGACGGATGTTTCGGATGGCCACTCTGGCGTCCTCACCCTTGGTATGCGCCACCTTGACCAGGTCGCGGCGGCGTTCCTCAGACAGGTGCGGGATGACGACACGGATGATCAGACCGTCGTTGGTGGGATTGACACCCAGATCCGAGTCCCGGATCGCTTTCTCCATCGGCCGCAGCTGGCTGGGATCGTATGGCTTGATCACCGCCATCCGGGCCTCCGGGACCGTCACGCTGGCCAGCTGAATCAAGGGGGTGGCCGCGCCGTAGTAGTCCACGACGATCTTGGAGAACATCGCCGGGTTGGCACGACCGGTACGCACGGTGGCGAGATCCTCCTTGGCCACCGACACAGCCTTCTCCATCTTCTCCTCGGCGTCGAAGAGGGTCTCGTCGATCACGGCTGCTCCTTGTCCTAACCTGATGCTGTAGAGCTAACCAGGGTCCCCATGGGTTCACCACGTACCGCACGGGCGATATTGCCCTCGGTAAGCAGATTGAACACGATGATCGGCAGCTTGTTGTCCATGCACAAGCTGAAAGCGGTGGCATCCGCCACTTTGAGCCCGCGCTCAAGCACTTCCCGGTGGGTGATGTGGGTAAACATCGTCGCCGCGGGATCGGTCTTGGGATCGGCGGTGTAGACCCCATCCACCGCCTTGCCCATCAGCAAGACCTCGCAGCCGATCTCCAGGGCGCGTTGGGCCCCCGTGGTGTCGGTGGAGAAATAGGGCATCCCCACCCCGGCGCCGAAGATCACCACCCGGCCCTTCTCCAGATGCCGGATGGCCCGGCGTGGGATGTAGGGTTCGGCCACCTGGCCCATGGTGATGGCCGTCTGCACCCGGGTGTCGATCTTGTGTTCACGCTCCAGGAAATCCTGCAGGGCGAGGCAGTTCATCACGGTGCCGAGCATTCCCATGTAGTCGGCACGGGAACGATCCATGCCGCCCTGCTGGAGCTCCTCACCGCGGAAGAAGTTCCCCCCGCCGATCACCACGGCCATCTGGACCCCGCTGGCGACCACCTCGGCGATCTGCCGCGCGACAGCCTTCACAACCTCGGGATCCACCCCGACCCCGCCGCCACCGAACATCTCCCCGCCGAGCTTGAGGAGCACTCTGCGGTATCCGGGACCCTCCAGGCGGCCGGGGTTCATCGCGGGTCAGGCCTGACCGACCTCGAAGCGGGCGAAGCGGCGCACCGTCACCCCGGCCTCATCCAGAACCGCCTTGACCGTCTTCTTGGAGTCCTGCACGGAGGACTGCTCCAGCAGCACCGTGTCCTTGTAGAAACCATTGAGACGGCCTTCGACGATCTTTCCTAAGGCCTGCTCGGGCTTACCCTCCTCGCGGGCGGTCTCCTCGGCGATGCGCCGCTCGTCGGCGAGTACCTCCGCAGGAACCTCGTCCCGAGTGACGTAACGCGGCTTCATGGCCGCCACCTGCATCGCGGCAGCGCGGGCCGCTTCGAGTGAACCACCGTCGTACTCGACGAGTACGCCCACCGCGGGCGGCAGGTCCGACGCCCGGCGGTGCAAGTAGGTCGCGACCTCGCCGTCGAAGGACACCACCCGCCGGAGCTGCAGCTTCTCGCCGATCTTGGCCGAGACGTCCTGTACCGCGTCCTCGACCGTGCCGCCGTTCAGCGGCGCCTGGGCGAGCGCGGTGACATCCGCAGGCCGGGTCCGGACGCCCTCGGCGATAATCCTGCTGGCGAGGTCCTGGAAATCGGCGCCCTTCGCCACGAAGTCGGTCTCGCAGTTGAGCTCGATCATCACGCCGTCCTCGGCGGCCACCAGCCCGTTGGCCGTCGTGCGCTCAGCTCGCTTGCCGACATCCTTCGCACCCTTGATCCGCAGCAACTCAACTGCGCGGTCGAAATCACCGTCGGACTCTTCGAGAGCTTTCTTGCAGTCCATCATTCCGGAACCGGTCAGGTCCCGGATTCGCTTGACATCGGCGGCGGAGTAATTCGCCATTGTTGCTTTACCGTCCTGGAGTTCGTTATCGGATCAGGAGAAAGAGCGTACGGCGTGCGTTACGCCTTCGACACGCCGTTGTTGGCGACCATGGCTTCGGCGTGCGGTGGCTCGGCATGTGGAGGTTCGGACTCCCGCTCCCCCGCGGCGCCGGAAGCAGCGGCACCGGAAGCAGCGGCGCCGGAGACCATCAGCTCCTGCTCCCATTCGGCCAGCGGCTCGTCGACGCCGACCCCGGCCTCGGGTTTGTCGGTGCCGTCGGTTCCGCCGGAACGCCCGGCTCGCGACATCAAGCCGTCGGCGGTGGCATCGGCCACCACCCGGGTGAGCAGGGCCGCGGAGCGGATGGCGTCGTCGTTGCCCGGGATCGGGTAGTCGACCTCGTCGGGGTCACAGTTGGTGTCCAGGATGGCCACCACCGGAATTCCCAGCTTGCGGGCTTCACCGACGGCGATCTGCTCTTTTTTGGTGTCGACGATCCACACCGCACTGGGAACTCGCTGCATGTCCCGGATTCCGCCCAGGGTCTTCTCCAGCTTGTCTTTCTCCCGGGTGCGCATCAGGATCTCTTTCTTGGTCAGCCCGGAGAAACCACCGGTCTGCTCCATGGACTCGAGTTCCTTCAGGCGCTGCAAGCGCTTGTGCACGGTGGAGAAATTCGTGAGCATGCCGCCGAGCCAACGGTGGTTCACAAAGGGCATACCCACCCGCTGCGCGTGGTGCGAGATCGCTTCCTGGGCTTGTTTCTTCGTGCCGATGAACAGTATCGAGCCGCCGTGAGCCACGGTCTGCTTGATGAACTCGTACGCCCGATCGATGTAGGTCAGTGTCTGTTGCAGGTCGATGATGTAGATGCCATTGCGCTCGGTGAAGATGTAGCGCTTCATCTTCGGGTTCCAGCGGCGAGTCTGGTGCCCGAAGTGCACTCCCGAATCGAGCAGCTGCTTCATGGTGACGACGGCCATGGCCGGTGCACACCTCGATGTGTCGGGCGCACCGGATTCCACCGGCACGCTGATGCGGTTGTCGCGGCGGGCCGGGGTGGACCGCCGCCCTAGCACCAGGCCGGTGACCGGACTCCGGGCGATCATGATCGCCACGAAGACCGCCGGACACCGAGGCCCCGGAGGGCACAGCACTGGCGCGCGAAGTCGACCCGCATACGAGTCGCTCCCGTAGTGTACGGCGTGGCTCCCGCCAACCCCCAGCTGAGGTGGGCCTCCCTCGCACAGTTATCCACATACCGTGCGCTGTCCCCAGCTTCGAATGCCGTCGCTGGGCATCCAGGCGCGGGGCGGGCAGGCTCGCGGCGTGTCTGTGCACCTGATCTGCATGATGCTCCTGGCGATGCTGTCCAGCGGCCCGGCCGCGCCACCCAGCCCGGCCATCCCCCTCGGCCTGATGCGAGCTGGCCCTGCTGCCAACGGCCCTGCTGCCGACGGCCGTGCTGGCGGGCACCATCACCGTCCCCGAGGGTCGGAGCCGCGGTACGGCTGGCCGCTGCCCGGCTCCCCCCAGGTGGTCCGGGCATTCCACCCTCCGGCATCCCGGTACGGACCGGGACATCGCGGTGTCGATCTCGCCGCTGTGACCGGCACTGCGGTGCTCGCCGCCGGCGCCGGCACGGTGGTCTTCGCCGGCACGGTGGCCGGGCACGGCGTCGTGTCGATAGATCATCCAGGAGGTCTGCGTACGACCTATGAGCCAGTGTCGCCCACCGTCACCGCGGGTGATCTGGTGGCCAAGGGTGCACGGCTCGGCACCGTGCAGCCCGGCCATCCCGGTTGCCGCGCCGCGGCGTGCCTGCACTGGGGGGCCCGCCGCGGGCCCGCGCCCGAGCAGGTCTACCTGGACCCGCCGCGGCTGCTCGCCCTGACCAGGGTGCGCCTGCTTCCTGCCGGGGATCCGCGGGCACACCGGGCCTGATCCCGGCGGCACCGGAGGCCTCAGCCGGCCGAGGCCTCCAGCATCTTGCTCCGGAGCCGGAGCACTGCCCTGGTGTGCAGCTGGCAGACCCGGGACTCAGTGACCCCCAGCACCCGGCCGATCTCGGCGAGGGTGAGATTCTCGAAGTAGTAGAGCGAGACCACCACCCGATCCCGATCGGTGAGCTGTGAGACCGCCTCAGCGAGCAGGCGCCTGCTCTCCACCGAATCGATGAAGGCCCCGGGCTCCTCCACGCTGTCATCGGGCAGTGTCTCCGCGATGGAGGTGCCGCTGCGGCCCACGGCAATCAGCTCATCCAGCGCAATCACGCTGGTCAGCTGTAGCTGAGCGTAGAGTTCGCGCAGCTCATCGACGGTGATGTCGAGTTCGGCCGCCACCTCGGCATCGGTGGCCGAGCGCTGCAGCCGGCTCTCCAGGCGTTCCAGCGCGCGCTCCACCTCCCGAGCCCGGCTGCGCACCGAGCGGGGAACCCAATCCTGCGCCCGCAACTCGTCCAGGATCGCTCCCCGGATCCGCTGCATCGCGTAGGTCTCGAACTTCAGACCGCGCTCGGGCTCGAAGCGGTCGATGGCGTCCCACAGGCCGAACACGCCCGACTGCACCAGATCCGCAATGTCTACGTGGGCAGGCAATCCGGTCCCGACCCGGCCGGCCACATACTTCACCAGCGGCGCGTAGTGCAGAACCAGGCGATCACGCAGGGCGGTGTCGCGATCTTGCCCGTAGGCCTGCCACAGCGCGACGATGCCGGCCTCCACGTCCGCTGCCCTGGCTTCGGCGGTCCGGCTGCACGGCGCAACCTCAGCGGGGTGGGTAGCGGTCAGGATGCCCTCACGACCCCCGGAATACTCAGGAACGGGGGTGGCTCCGGTCATGGATCGCTTTCAGCCTCTCGACAGTGACATGCGTGTAGAGCTGCGTGGTGGCGAGCGTAGCGTGACCGAGTAACTCCTGAACGGTGCGAAGATCTGCGCCCCCCTCCAGCAGGTGAGTCGCGGCGCTGTGCCGCAAGCCGTGCGGGCCCATATCGGCCGCGCCCGGCACCGTACCGACCGTGTCGTGTACGACGGTGCGGACGATCCGTGGATCAACCCGCCCGCCACGCGCTCCGAGGAACAACGCACCGGCTGAACGGCCCTGCGTGAGCGCCGGGCGTCCCTGGTCGACCCAGCGGAGCAGAGCTCGTTCCGCTGGCAGCCCGTAGGGCACTGCACGTTCCTTGGCGCCCTTACCCAGGACCCGGACCAGGCGTCGCTGTTGATCCAGATCACCCAGATCAAGACCGCAGAGTTCGGCCACGCGTATCCCGGTCGCGTACAGCAGCTCCACCATGGCGTGATCACGCAGCGCGATCGGATCGGCCTCGCAGGTCCCACGGTGCGCGGCCTCCAGTGCCGCAGCAGCCTGTTCCGGGTGCAGCACCGCCGGCAGGGTTCGCCGCAGCCGCGGCGCCACCAGGCGCACCCCCGGGTCACTATCCAGCACGCCGGTCCGGGTGGCCCAGGCCGTGAAGGCACGGACCGCTGCCACCCGCCGGGCGAGCGTGCTGCGCTGGTGACCACTGCGATGCTGCGCACCCAGCCAGCCACGCAGCATCGAGAGGTCCAGCGCGGCAAGATCTCGACCCGAATCTGCCAGGTACTGCAGCAAGATGGTGACGTCGCCGCAGTATGCCCGCACGGTGTGCAGCGATAGCCCGCGCACTGATCGCAGATGGGCAGCGAAGCTCTCCCGGTGGGCCGCCAGATGCTCGGGCAGCGAGCCGGGCGCCGGCTGGTCCACGCTCACCTGCGGGACGCTGCGCCCCTGCCCCCGTTACGTCAAGTACCGCCACGCCCAACGCCGGATAACGTTCGGTGCCAGCCACTCGTCCCGCATCCCACCAAGCCCTGCAACTCCAGCAACGGCAGCGCGGCGCGGACCCGGTGCAGCGCCACCCCGGCATCCCGCGCCAGATGCTCGGGATGCCGAGACGCCCGGGCGGGCAGGGCCTCGTACACCGCCAGCAGCTCAGGATTCAACCCGTCGGTGGGGCGGGTGGGCATGACCAGCGGCGGTGCGAGATCCACCCCGATGCGTCCCACTGCCTCCACCACCTCTTCCGCCCGGGTGACCGGCACCGCGTTCTCCTCGCGCATCAGCTGGTGGCAACCAACGGACATCGCCGAGGTGACCGGGCCCGGCACCGCCATCACGACCCGGCCCAGCGCTGCCGCGGCGGCAGCGGTGTTCCTCGCGCCGCTGCGCACCCCCGCCTCCACCACCACTGTCCCAGCCGCGAGAGCGGCGATCAGCCGGTTGCGGACCAGGAAGCGATGCCGCGCAGGTCGGGTGCCGGGCGGGTACTCACTGATCACCGCACCCCCCGAAGCGATCCGATCGAGTAACCGGTGATGCCCCGCTGGGTAAGCGCGATCCAGCCCGCAGGCCTGCACCGCCACGGTCCGGCCTTCGGCAGCCAGCGCGCCCCGATGCGACGCGCCGTCGATGCCGAACGCCGCCCCGGAGATCACTGCGAAGCCATCCATGGCGAGCTGGTATCCGAACTCGGCGGCGACGTGCTCCCCGTACCCGGTGGCCGCCCTGGCCCCCACCACCGCGACCGCCCGATCCACGGTCTCGTCGAGACGACCTGTTCCCCGCACCCAGAGCGCGACCGGGGCGCGCCAGCGCTCGTCCGCCTGGGCGGTGGGGGTGCTGAAGCAGGTGAACGCCTCGGTGGGCCATTCAGCGTCCTCGGGTACCACCAGCCTGCCCCCGATCGCGGCGACCCCTGACAGGTCGGTATCGGCTCGATCATCAGCTCGGCGGGCAGCGGTCTCGGCGGCCACCCGGCGCGGTACCTCGGCTGAGGCCACCAGCCGGGCCGCTCGCACTGGGCCGACCGCTGCGATCAGCTCGGACAGCGCCGGAGCCGGCGGCTCGGCAACCCGGCTGAGGTACGCCCGGGCCCGGCGCAGCTCACGCTCCCCCGGGCTCATGCCGCGCTCCGATCCCGCAGCCCCATCGCCGCGGAGACATCCTCGAGCAACGGCCGGTCCCGGCCCGCCAGATCAGCCAAGGTCCAGGCCAGCCGCAACGTGCGATCCGCTCCGCGGGCGGTCACCCTGCCCCGGTGCAACGCTGTCTCGATAGGCATGGTGACCGCCCGGGGCAACCGGAAGCGCCGCCGCAACACCGGACCGGGCACCTCCGCGTTGGTGCCCCACCCGGTGCCCGCCCACCGGGCCCGGGCGGCGGCACGGGCCCGCAGGACACGCTCGCGCACGGTCGCGGTGCACTCCGGCTCGGATCTCGCCTGACCCATGTCTTTCACCGGCCGCATCGATACCTGCACGTCGACCCGGTCGAGCAGGGGTCCGGACAACCGGCCCAGATACCGCCGGCGGGTCGACGCCGGGCAGATGCAGTCCCGCTCGTCGGGTGGGGCGCAGGGACACGGATTCGCCGCGAGTACCAGCAGGCAGCGCGCCGGGTATCGCACCACCCCGTCCCGGCGAGCCAACCGGACCTCGCCGTCCTCCAGCGGGGTGCGCAACGCTTCCAGTGATCGTGGTCCGAACTCAGCGACCTCGTCGAGAAAGAGCACGCCCCGGTGCGCTCGGCTCACCGCGCCGGGCTTGGCCAGCCCGGAGCCGCCACCGATCAGCGCTGCGAGCGAGCTGGTGTGATGCGGGGCGACGAACGGGGGCACGGTGATCAGCGGGGTGTCCGCGGCGAGCAACCCGGCTACCGAGTGCACCGCGGTCACCTCCAGCGCTTCGTGGTCGGTGAGCGCCGGCAGTAGGCCCACCATCCGCTGGGCGAGCATGGTCTTACCCGTTCCCGGTGGCCCGGTCAGCAACAGGTGGTGGCCGCCTGCGGCAGCGACCTCCACTGCCCAGCGGGCATCACCCTGTTCCAGCACGTCGCCGAGGTCAGGGACCGCCGCTGGTACTGCCGAGCGCTGCGGGCCGGGGCGCGCCAGGGTCGATCTGGGATCACGTAACCACCCGAGTACCTCTTTCAGGCAGCTCGCGCCGTGTACCCGCACCCCGGTGACCAGGGCCGCCTCGGCAAGCGACGGGATCGGCACCACCACCTGACCGATACCGACCCTGCGGGCGGCGAGGACCGCCGGCAGCACGCCGCGCACCGGCCGCAGCCGGCCGTCCAAGGCCAGTTCCCCGATGAGCACCAGCCCGCGCAGCCGCTCGGGCGGAATCTTCCCCTCGGCCGCCAACAGGCCGCAGGCAAGGGCGAGATCGTAGCTGCTGCCGACCTTGGGCAGGGTGGCCGGCGACAACGCCAGGGTCATCCGGCGGGCCGGCCACTTCTCCCCCGAGTTGAGTACCGCGGCCCGCACCCGATCCCGCGCTTCGGACAGGGCGGTGTCGGGCAGGCCGACCATCTGCAGGCCCGGCAGACCCGGACCGATATGAGCCTCGATCTCCACGAGCACCCCATCGACCCCGTGCAACGCCACAGCCCACGCACTGGCCAGCGACATCAGAACGCACCTCGCAGGTGCTCCACCGTGACCGGCCCATCCGGCGGGCACAGCACCGCCAGCACGTCAAACCGGATCTCGCACCAGCCGACCCGGTAGGTCCGCAGCCAGGCCGCCGCGATCCTCCTGATCCGGGCCGCCTTCGCCGGTGTCACCCCCTCGGCGGGCTCCCCGTACCCGGTCCCCGACCGGGTCTTGACCTCACAGACCACCAGCCGCGCACCGTCTGTCGCCACCAGGTCGACCTCGCCCTCCCGGCACCGCCAGTTACGCGAGAGCACCACAAGCCCCAGGCCGGCCAGGTACTCCGCCGCGAGGTCCTCACCCCGCCTGCCCAGCTCGTCCTTGCGGCGACCCGCCGGCTGCGCCGTGGTCTCCATCCCGGTTCTCCCGTCCGCTCGACGATCTTCGGTGACGAGAGTGCCGGTCGGGAGCGGTGCCGTCGATGTCGTGCGGCCGGGCCTGTGGACAACGAGGGAGATGTGGATAACTGAGACGCCCAGGACGGAGAGCCCGGCACCATGTCAGGGCAGTGCGCTATAGGAACCCGTCCATAACCGGCTGTTGCCGTACGAGATGGTGAACGCCACTGCCCAGCGGAACCCGCGTTCCACTCAGATGTCCCGAGTTGCACACCAGGGCTCCCGCTCGGCGGGCGGACAGCCCTGGTGTGCAACTCGGGACATGCAGAGCGAGTGAACTCTGTAGCTCCTTGCTCGAGCCCGTCAGCCTGGAGGCAGTGTGGTCAGCCAGTGCCGGGTGGCGGGTCGGTGAGGTGAGGCGGACGACGGCCGGACCTGATGGGTCTGCTGCCCAGAGGCGAATGCGCTTGCGCTTGCGGGCGAAAGACTGAAAATGCCACAGGAGAATGGAGTCACGGGCTAACATTTGGCGCAACGACTCGATGTTGCCATTACAGACTGGCCTGCGGCTGATAACGCGGAACAAGGTACGACGAACCAGCCGGCTGAACGAGAGCCAACGCGGATAGTCCAGAGCTATGATCAGCTCGACCCGGGCCAGCGGAACATCGATCCACTACGAGTAGGCGGTGTCGAGAATCCACCGCTCGCCGGCGCAGATCGTCTCGACTCGCCGGCGCTGCTCCGACGGTGGGACCGCGACCCAGCCCGGCGCCCACATCAGGTCATCGAGCTCGTACCAAGGCAGACCAGTCCGCTCCGCGATACGGGCGGCCAGCGTGCTCTTACCTGACCCTGTCACACCGTAGACCAGGATTCGATCAGGCACTCGCGAACCGGCGGGGAGAGGTATCACCACGGATGGCACCTGACTCAATAACGGTGTACACCGCCTGCTCACCCGCTCACGCCTGGCCGGAGAGCCTGCTTCTCTCCCCTGACCTGCGATGACGCCTGGTTAAGCAGTAGGACTAGGAGGCGCTGCATGAGCGTGCCACTGGCGCAGGCGCCCTTCACCACCGCCAGCGGGCGACTGCGCCACGCCGCTTACGCCACTCTCGCGGCGCGCACCCCGGTTCATCACATCGCGCTGCCCAACGGGCAACCAGTCTGGTTGATCACAGGCTACGACGAGGCGCGCCAGGCGCTGCGGGACCCACGGTTGGTGAAAAGCGACCACGTATCGGTCAATCTCGGCAGCGAACTGCTGGAACCCCGGATCTTCGCGGCGATGAGCCGCCATATGCTCAACCGCAACCCGCCGGACCACACCCGGCTACGCCGGCTGGTCGCCGCGGCATTCACCCGGCGGCGTATCGAACGACTCGCGCCACGCATCCAGCACCTCACCGATGAGCTGCTCGATGCCATCACCCCCAGGACGCAGGTGGAGCTGATCAGCTCGTACGCCCTCCCGCTGCCGATGAATGTGATCTGTGAGCTACTCGGGGTGCCGGCCGATGGCCGCACCGAGGTTCATCACTGGTCTTCCACCGTGATCAACAGCACCCTGGAGAGCCCGGACGTGCTCGTGGCCGCGTCCAACGCGATGGTGGCCTACCTGCGCGAGCTGGTGCAGACCAAGCGCAGGAATCCCGCCGACGACCTGCTCTCCGCGCTGGTGGCAGCTCGAGACGGCCAGGATCGGCTCACCGAGGACGAGCTCACCTCGACAGTGTTCCTCCTCCTCGTCGCCGGCCACGAGACCACAGTCCACCTGATCGGCAACGGGGTGCATGCGCTGCTCACCCACCCCGAGCAGCTGGCGCTGCTCCGCGCCCAGCCGCACCGGGTGGATGCTGCCGTCGAGGAGCTGCTGCGCTTCGACGGGCCGCTGCAGGTATCGACCTTCCGGCTGACCAGCGTGCCGGTGAGCATCGGCGCGACCACCATCCCAGCGGGTGAGATCGTCTTGATCGGCGTGCTGGCCGCCAACCGGGCACCCGCGTGTGCCGCGCGACCTGAGGCGCTGGACATCACCCGCGCCGACACCCCCCACCTGGCCTTCGGCCGCGGCCTGCACCACTGTCTCGGCGCGCCGCTGGCCCGGCTGGAAGGCCGGATCGCGGTGGGCAGCCTGCTCACCCGCTTCCCGCAGCTGCGGCTCGCGGTCCCCGCCGAGCACCTGACCTGGCGACCGAATGTGCTGATCAACGGCTTGACCGCCCTTCCGGTGATCCTTCGGTGACACCGGCGCCTCGAACCGGCAGGTCAGTTCCCGAAGGGACCGCTTTCGGGTAACCGCAGATCAGGCTTGTCCACTTCCTCGATGTTGACGTCCTTGAACGTGAGCACCCGGACGTTCTTGACGAACCGGGCCGGCCGGTACATATCCCACACCCAGGCATCAGACATCCGGACCTCGAAATACACCTCGCCCTCCGCGTTGCGGGCCTGCACATCCACCGCGTTGGCAAGGTAGAAGCGCCGCTCCGTCTCCACGACATAAGCGAACTGACCGACGACGTCGCGATACTCCTTATAGAGTGACAGCTCCATCTCGGTCTCGTACTTCTCGAGATCCTCCGCGCTCATCGACGACCCATCGATCGCTTCATCGGGTTCTGGCTCCTCCTGTCCGTGCCGGCGCCCGGTCGGTTTGATTCGCTCATTCTGAACTCATTCTGAACCACCACCGGCAGATGGTGACCGTGCTGCTGCGCGGCCACCGTCACGTTGACGTAGCTGAAGCGGTGCACCGCGCACGGGCCATGCTCCAGCAGAGCTGCGTTGTGCTCCACCGTGCAGTAACCCTTGTGCTCCCCGAAGCCGTACCACGGCATCCGCTCGTGCAGATCCCCCATGATGCGATCCCGGGTGACCTTGGCCAGTACCGAGGCCGCCGCTACGCACGCCGCAACCCGGTCCCCGCCGATCACCGCCATGTTCGGGGCCGTCAGGCCGGGAACCCGGAAGCCATCGGTGAGCACGTAACCGGGGTGCACGGCAAGCCCGGCGACAGCGCGGCGCATCCCTTCCAGGTTGGCCACATGCAGCCCCATCTCGTCGACCTCCCCAGGAGGGATCAGAACCACGCTGCGGGCCACCGCCCTGGCGACGATCAAGTCGTAGTAGTAGGCCCGCCGTGCCGCGGAGAGCAGTTTGGAGTCGGTGAGACCATCCAGCGCCACACCGTCAGCCGGCCGCAGCACGCAGGCCGCGACCACCAGCGGGCCCGCACACGCCCCCCGGCCGGCCTCGTCCACCCCGGCAACCGGACCCAGACCCTTGCGATGCAGGACGGCCTGCATCGCCCAGATACCACCGTCGCGGCGCACGACCGCTCTCGGCGGTCGTGGCAAGACCTGGCTGGTGCTTCGCGCGGGTACTGGCATAGCCGTCAGCCACGCCCCCGGACGACCACCCACCCCCACAGGGTTCGACCGCCCCGCCGCACCGGCCATGCCAGCAGCACACCAGCTGCCAGCGGGAGGCGTGCGGGCCAGCCAGGCCCGGGTAACCCCGGCATACCGAGGGCCTGAGACGGCGGCTGTTGTGGGTCGGGATCGGGGACGCTCTGCCATCGGGACACCGGGAGCACGATCATGCGGGCCTTGCCGATGACGTTGCTCACCGGAACGGTGCCCGAGCGCCGGTCTGAGACATGTCGGCGCGAGTCCGCGCTGTTGTTGCGGTTGTCCCCCATCATCCACAAGCTACCCTGGGGCACCGTGACCGGGCCGAACTCTTCCTGAGGCTCGTTTCCGAGGAACTTCGCATACGGCTCGGCCAGCGAGGCGCCATTGACCATCACCCGGTGCTGGCGATCGCAGCACTGCACCGTCTGACCACCTACCGCGATCACCCGCTTGACGAAATCTCGTTCGTCCGGCGGCGCGAGACCGATCACGGAGCCGGCCTCCTGGAGTCCACGAATCAGGAAGTTGTCCGAGCGCTGGCTGGAGAACTCGCTGGCCCACGAGTCGGTACCGCGGAATACCACCACATCGCCCGGTCTCGGATCGCGGAACCGGTAGGTCAGCTTGTCGACCAGCACCCGATCATCGGTGCAGCCTGGGCAGCCGTGCAGGGTCGGTTCCATGGACGCCGAGGGAATCACGTACACCCGGGCGAGAAACGTCTGGATCAGGAATGTCAATACCAGTGCGGTGAGTACCAGGATCGGTAACTCACGCCAGAACGAGCCCTTCCTGCGCCGCGACAGCCGATGACGGTGCGCTCGGCGGCTACGGGGATCGCCGGGATCGTCGCTACGAGCGGATTCGGTCGAGCGAGCCAGGTGGGCCACGTCCTCAGGCTATCGACAGCCGGCCGGTGCCGGCCGGTCAGGATGCGGAGGGCGTCTCACGCTTTTCCTTGATCTTGGCCGCCTTGCCCCTGAGGTCGCGGAGGTAGTAGAGCTTGGCACGCCGCACGTCACCGCGGGTGACCACCTCGATCTTGGCGATATTCGGGGTGTGCACCGGGAACGTACGCTCCACACCCACCCCGAACGACACCTTGCGCACGGTGAAGGTCTCCCGCACGCCTCCGCCCTGGCGACGGATGACCGCTCCTTGAAAGATCTGTACCCGCTGGCGCGAGCCCTCGATGACGCGGACATGCACCTTGAGCGTGTCACCGGGGCGGAAGTCGGGAATGTCGGACCGCAACGACTTCGCGTCCAGGGCGTCCAGGGTGTTCATCGGGAGTCCATCCTCGTCATCGTGTGGTGTAGGGCGCCCTGAGATCAGGCGCGAACAGCGGCTCCGGCAACAACAGGGGCATCCGCCCTGGGGGCAGCCCCCATCCCTGACCCGCTGCGGTAACCAAGCCAGTGTGCCAGACGGCGCTGTCCGGCGATGAAACGGGGCAGTTGACGTGCGCCGCGAATCGGCGATCATCAGGCGGACGTTAGCCGGGCGGCGGGGTCAGCTGTTCGAGCAGCGCGCAATCCGCACCATCGAGCGCGCCGGGTGGCAGCGCTGCCAGCAGATCCGGCCGGCGGGCGACTGTGCGCTCCAGCGCGCGGTCCCGGCGCCAGCGGGCGATTGCGGCGTGGTTGCCCGAGCGGAGCACGGCGGGCACCTCCCGGCCCCGCCACACCTCCGGCCGGGTGTAGCAGGGTCCTTCCAGGAGCCCGTCGGAAAAGGAGTCCTGGGCCGCGGAGGCCGGATTACCCAGTACCCCGGGTAACAACCGGGCGATCGCCTCCACCATCACCAGCACCGCGACCTCACCCCCGACGAGCACGTAGTCACCGATCGAGACCTCCTCCACAGCGACGGTGTCGGCAGTATCTTCCAGAACGCGCTGGTCGATGCCCTCATAGCGACCACAGGCGAACACGAGCCTCGGTTGGCTCGCCAGCTCGGCCGCGAGCTGCTGGGTGAAGGGCCGACCGGCGGGTGTGGGAACCACCACCCGCGGTGCCGGCTCACCGGCGAGTACCTCATCCAGGGCCCGTCCCCACACATCGGGGCGCATCACCATGCCGGGGCCTCCGCCGTAGGGGGCATCGTCCACCGAGCGGTGCACGTCCAGCGCCCAGTCCCGCAGGTCGTACACGGTAAAAGTGATCAGGTCCCGCTCGATGGCCCGGCCGAGCAATGCCTCCCTGGCCGGCCTCAGATACTCCGGAAAGATCGTCACAACCTGGATCAGCACCGCACGCACCCTCAGTCGAGCAGTCCGCCGGGAGGGTCGAGCACCACCCGGCCACGAGCAAGATCCACCTCAGGGACGATGTCCCGGACGAAGGGCACCAGCGCCTCACCGTGATCGGTCACCACGACCAGCAGATCGCTGGCCGGGGCGTGCACCACCTCGCGAACGGTACCCAGCGCCACACCGTCAGGGCCCACCGCCGCCAGGCCCTCGAGCTGGTGATCATAGAACTCGTCGGGGTCATCCAACGCAGGTAGCCCGGCCGCATCGATGGTCACGAGCAGGCCGGACAACTCGGCCGCCGCCGCACGGTCCCCCACTCCGGCGAACCGCACGAGCAGGACTCCCCCATGCGGGCGGACGGTCTCTACGGCGAGGGTCCCGCCACCGTCCACTCCAAGCTGGGCACCGGGGGCGAAGCGCTGTTCGGGGAAGTCGGTGCGCACCTGCACCGTGACCTCCCCGCGCAGGCCATGTGGCCGGCCGATCCGGCCGACCACCCGCTGCGAGTCCCCGGACACCGACTCAGCGGTCGGTGTCGACGACGTCGACACGCACCCCACGCCCACCGATCCCGCTCATCACCGTGCGCAATGCAGTGGCGGTGCGCCCGCCCCGGCCGATCACTTTACCGAGATCATCGGGGTGGACATGCACTTCCAGGGTTCGTCCCCGCCGCGTGGTCACCAGCTGGACGCGCACGTCGTCGGGGTTGTCGACGATCCCCCGAACCAGATGCTCCAGCGCGTCAGCCAGCATGCTCACACCTGGCCGTCCGCCACCGTCGCTGTGTCCTCCCGGTCGTCGGCCCCGGTCGTAGCGTTGTCGCTGCGCGCTTCAGCGCTGGCCTCAGCCGGGCGGCTGGCCTTCTTCCGCGGCGTGGTGGCCTCGGTGACCGGCACCTCGCCGGCCTGCTGCAGCGCCCGGTTGAACAGCTCTGCCCTATCCGGCTTGGGCTCGGCTCGCTGCAGCGTGCCCTCCGCTCCGGGAAGACCCTTGAACCGCTGCCAGTCCCCCGTGATCTCGAGGATGTGCTGCACTGAGTCAGTGGGCTGGGCTCCCACCCCGAGCCAGTACTGGGCCCGCTCGGAGTTCACCTCGATGAGGCTCGGTTGTTCCTTGGGGTGGTACTTGCCAATCGTCTCGATTGCCTTGCCGTTACGGCGGGTGCGAGCGTCGGCGACGACGATCCGGTAGTACGGCTGGCGAATCCTGCCGAGCCGCATGAGCTTGATCTTGACAGCCACGGGTCGAGCTACTCCTGTCAACGTGCAATGGTCACGGTGAGAGCGCACGACTCGTGGTGGGGACACGAACCGGCGGCACTCGCGAGGTCAGTGGTCGAGGCGTGCTGAGAGGACCCGCCGCGACAACAGCGTCCTATTGTGCCAGACAACTCCGGCATGCCCGCCCGCGGCGGGCCGGGCCTCATCCGGAGAAGATGCCTTGAGTGATCAGCAGCAGACCGACCGCGGGCAAGAAGTTGTTCGCCTGGTGGGCCACGACGCTGGCCAGCAGGTTGCCGGTGAGCACTCGCGCCAGCGCGATCGGCAGCGAGATCACCACGAGTAGCGGGGTGCGCAGCAGCTCCAGGTGTGCGCAGGAGAACAGCACCGTGGTCAACCCGAAGATCACCCAGCGGTTCCAGTTCCAGTACTCCATCGCCCGCCACAGCACCCCGCGATAGAGCACCTCCTCGCACACCGGGGCGATCAACCACACCCCGACGAAAAGCACCAGCGCCAAGCTCAACGGCAGTCGCTGACCGTCGAACACATCCCCTACCGCCGAGTTCGCCTGGCTCTTACCCACCCACCGGGCCCAGAACGCCGCAGCCGGCAAGGTGACGATCATCCCCACGACGCCCAGCGCGAGGCCGATCACGGCGTCGGTCAGCCGCCACCGCACTGACAGCTGGTTGCGCAACCGCTCCAGCAGGCTCCCCTGGCCGAGGAGCGCGGCACCGGTGGTGGCGACGGCGGCGGCCGCCACGGTGGGCACGACCAGCGCGGCGACCAGCGCCGTGCCGGGCAGCCGCAAACCCGAGCCCGCATGCCAGGACGCTAGCGCGAAAGGAATCAGGACCAGCAACGACATCGACAGGAAGGTCACCTCGGCGAGCACGAAGCTGGCGAGCATGAGCCAGCCACGGCGGGTGTCGCGCACTATCGTGCTCACAGCACCCGACCACGCAACATCAGCAAGACCGGGTCACGCAGGGTGCCCGGGTCCCGCCGGGGGTCATCCCGGGTGACTATCAGGTCCGCTGACGCACCGGCCACCAGACCGGGAGCGCCCAGCCAGTCCCGGGCCGCCCAGCTCGCGGCCGCCAGCGCGCGCTCCCCGCCGAGCCCGGCGGCGCGCAGCGCGACGATCTCGTCCACCAGCCGGCCGTGCTTGATGCCACCACCGGCGTCGGTACCGGCGTAGATGGGGATCCCGGCCTCGATGGCGGCACCGATCGTGTCCGGCAACCCGGCGTGCAACGCGCGCATGTGCGCGCCGTAGCGGGGGTACTTGCCGGCGCGCTCAGCGATCGCGGGAAACATCTCCACGTTGATCAGTGTGGGCACCAGGGCAGTTCCCCGCGCGGCCATCTCGGCGATGGTGCCGGTGGACAGGCCGGTGCCGTGCTCGATGCAGTCGATCCCGGCTCCGATCAAGCCCGGCAGCGCCTCGGCGCTGAAGACATGCGCGGTGACCCTGGCCCCGGCGGCGTGCGCGGCGGCGATCGCCTCCACCAGCACGTCGTCGGGCCACAGCGGCGCCAGATCGCCACGTCCCCGGTCGATCCAGTCGCCGATCAGCTTGACCCAGCCGTCGCTGAGGGCCGCTTGCTCCTGCACGGCTTGGGGTAGCAACCCGGGGTCGTCCAGCTCCTCGCCGATGGTCGGGATGTACCGCTTGGGGCGGGCCAGGTGGCGGCCGGCCCGGATGATCCGCGGCAGGTCCTCCCGGGCCTGCAACGGGCGGGTGTCGATCGGGGCTCCACAGTCCCGGATGAGCAGCGTGCCCGCATCCCGGTCGGTGACGGCCTGCTCGGCAGCTTCGGCGAGACCCACCGGGCCCTGCGCACCGATGCCGATGTGGCAGTGCGCGTCAACCAAACCGGGAAGAACGTACCCACCGTCGCAGGCAGTGACCGCGCCGGAAACCGGCTCGGCACTGATCACCCCGCCCGATACCCACAGCTCACCGGGTTCCCCGCCGGGCAGCAGCACGCCGCGCACATGCAGGGCAGGCGTCATTTCTTGCGGAACTTCAGTCTCGATGGGTCGAAACCCGGCGGCAGTTGATCCATACCGGACAGTTTGGAGAGGTCGGGGAACTCGGGCATGTTCCCGGGCATCCCCTCAGGCAGGCCTGTCGGCAAGGCCCCGCGCGCCTTCGACGGCGTCGGGCCCCGTCCCTTGGCTTTCTTGCCTTTACGTCCCTTGCGGCTGCGCCGTCCGGGACCGGTCCCCGGGAAGCCGAACCGGCCGGCCATCTGCTGCATCATCTTCCGAGCCTCGAAGAACCGCTCGACGAGCTGGTTGACCTCGCTGACTGTGACTCCCGAGCCGCGGGCGATGCGCTGGCGGCGGGAGGCATTAATGATCTTCGGATCAGCCCGCTCGGCAGGGGTCATGCCACGGATGATCGCCTGCAGGCGATCCAGCTGGCTGTCATCGACCTGGGCGAGCTGCTCTTTCATCCCCGCTGCGCCAGGCAGCATCCCGAGCAGGTTGCCGATCGGACCCATCCGCCGGATCGCCTGCATCTGCTCGAGGAAGTCCTCCAGGGTGAGCTCACCACTGCCGATCTTGGCCGCGGTCTGCTCAGCCTGCTCGGCATCGAAGGCCTGCTCGGCCTGCTCGATCAGGGTGAGTAAATCACCCATGCCCAGAATCCGGCTTGCCATCCGGTCCGGGTGGAAGATGTCGAAATCTTCGAGCTTCTCGCCGTTGGATGCGAACAGGATCGGAGCACCGGTGACCTGCCGCACCGACAGCGCGGCGCCACCGCGGGCATCTCCGTCCAGCTTGGTGAGCACGACGCCGGTGAAGCCCACCCCGTCCCGGAACGCCTCCGAGGTCGACACCGCGTCCTGGCCGATCATGGCGTCGATGACGAACAGGATCTCGTTGGGCCGGACCGCGTCCCGGATATCGGCGGCCTGCTGCATCATCTCGGCATCGATGCCAAGCCGCCCGGCCGTGTCCACCACGACGATGTCGTGCTGGCGGGCCCGGGCCTCGGCCACACCGCGCCGCGAGACGTCCACCGGATCTCCGACACCGTTGCCCGGTTCGGGGGCGTAGACATGCACCCCGGCCTGCTGACCCACGATCTGCAACTGGGTGACCGCGTTGGGACGCTGCAAGTCGGCAGCGACGAGCAGCGGCGTGTGTCCCTGGCCACGCAACCAGCGAGCGAGCTTGCCGGCCAGCGTCGTCTTTCCGGAACCCTGCAGACCCGCCAACATGATCACAGTCGGGGGCATCTTGGCCAGTTCCAGGCGCCGGGTCTCACCACCCAGAATGCTGATGAGCTCCTCATGAACGATCTTGACGACCTGCTGGGCGGGGTTCAGGGCGGCGGAGACCTCCGCGCCCTTGGCTCGCTCCTTGATCTGCGCGACGAACTGGCGAACAACCGGTAGCGCGACATCGGCCTCCAGCAAGGCGATGCGGATCTCGCGCGCGGTGGCGTCGATGTCGGTGTCGGAGAGCCTGCCCTTGCCGCGCAGACCAGACAGCGCCGCCGTGAGCCGGTCGGAGAGGGTGTCGAACACGCCGGTCGCGCTCCCTTGAGATCCGGCGGGGCGATGCGCCCCGGAGTCTGGCTGGTTGAACTCCCAGCCTAGCTGCGTCGCCGCGGACCCGGGCGCCAGGACCGCCGGCGTCCCAGGCCCCACCCCGGGCTGCCGGCGATCTGGCAAGGGCTCTGGCGGGGGACGCGGGCCCCGCTGCCCGATTCTCCGGTCCGGGCAGCGGGGCCCGCGTCCGCCCGACCACCGTCGAGCCACCTGATCAGCATGCCCGCGGCGATCACCGCTGGGGAGCGTGGTTACCCGCGCTCAGGGGTAAGTAGAACTACCCGCTACGGATGCAGCCCGAACCTGGCCGTGGGCTGATCGGCCTGCCTGGGCCGCCCGGACGAACGGGGACGTTCCCACCGCACGGTGGGTGTGGCACCCCGGTCCCCGCCACCGCCCGCCGCCGGCGGGGGCGCCGGTGACGGGGGGTTCTTCGGCGGCTCGTCGCGCTTGGTCTGCTCCACGACCTCCGCGGGCTCGTCGATCTCGGCCTGCTGGGCGACCTCGGACTGCTCAGCCGGAGTCGGCGTCTCGACCACTCCCAGCGCGTCCACCAGCAGCCGATGCACCTCCGACAGCTGACCGGTGACCTCCGATCGCAGCTGCCGTGCGGCGCTGACCTGCCGTTTGGCATTCACCGTCCGGCTGCTCAGCCGCTCACCCGCGATCTGCAGGAGCAGGTACAGCGCCGCGACGCTGCGGGTCTGGTACTCGTGGATCCAGCCCTCGGTGTCGGCTTGACGGCTGGCGATGTCCTGTTCCAGCTGCCGCTCCACCTGCTGGCGCCGCGCGGTGGACTCGGTTTCCAGCGATTGCCGCCGCCTGGTGGCCTCGGCGTCCAACCGCTCGCACTGCTGCGTGGTCTCGGTCAGCATCCGATCGGCCTCGGTGCGCGCGCTCTCCTGCAGCGAAGTCGTCTCCCGCTCGGTGGTGGCCCGCAACTCGGCGGCCTCGTCCTCAGCCATCTGCAGCATGCGCTGGATCCGCGCGGTCGCTGCCGCCAGCGGTGAGCGTTGCAACCGATCGAGCTCGCCCGCCGCCTCAGCGGCCTCCCGACGCAGATTCTCCATCTGCCTGGCCGCCTCGGCCGATTCACGCCGCAGCTGTTCGAGACTATCGCGCAGGTCAGCGGCTCGCTGCAGCGCAGCATCGCGTTCAGCCCCGATAGTTGCAACGCGAGCCTTCAGCGCGTTGACATGCTCGGTGACCTGCTGGCGGTCAAACCCACGTAACACGATCTCGAACGGTGCGGCTGGGGAGATGGCCTCGTCGCGAGTTCCGTCCATGCGGCCGGATGGTAGCCCCGGCACTCAGCGGGCTGCGCAGAGCACCGCCCGCTCCACCTTCTCGCGCACCCCAAGCGGTAGTGCGGCCTGGGTAGCGCAGCGGCTACCCCCGGCGCTGGTCAGGCAAAACGAGTCCACCACCGAGCTACCCAGGGTGGCGACCCGGGCCCAGCGCACGCTGACGGCGCTGCGCTCCAACGCCGAGGCAACCCGGTAGAGCAACCCGATGCGGTCGGTGGTCCGCAGCTCGAGGACCACGGCTCCGGTGGCCTCGTCGTCGAACCACAAGACCTTGGTGTCGGCAGCGTCAGCGCTCTCACCAGCCTCGGCGTCGGATCCCGCTGCCGGCGCCCGCGTCTCTCCGTAGTCGCGTTCCTTGGCCGCCAGCGCCGGCACCAGTTGCAGGGAACCATCCAGCGCCCGGAGCAGATCCTGGCGCAGCAGCGCGGCATCGGGCGGGCGGCCGAAGCGCGGCGAGACAGCGAAGGTGTTCACCACAGCCGAACCTCCCGGCAGCTCGATCACTCGAATGTCCGCTGAGTGGACCTGCAACGATTGCAACGCCAGGACCCCAGCGGCCAGCCCCAGCACTCCGGGACGGCCGGGAGTGACCACCGTCACGGTGGTGGTCGCATCCGGCCCGGCCGCGCTGCTCGCCGCCACGTGCAGCGATCCGCTTGCGACGGACTGGTGCGCGAGCGCGCGAAGCTCCTCGGTGAGTGGCGCCGGCACCGGCGCCGAGCGCCCGGCCAGTACCGCGCGGCAGCGTTCGGCGAGATCGAAGATCAGCCCGGCGCGCCAGTCGGTCCACACGCTGGGGCCGGTCGCCAGCGCGTCCGCCTGGGCCAGCGCGACCAGCAACTCCAGCAGGATGGGATCGCCCTCGAGGGTGTCGACCACCCGCTTCGCGGTGGCGGGGTCCTCCAGATCACGCCGGGTCGCGGTGTGCGGGAGCAGCAGGTGGTGGCGGACCACGGCGCAGAGCGTCTCGATGTCGGTGGACCGCAGCCCGAGCCGGTGCCCGATCTGTTCGGCCAGCGCGGCCCCGATGATGCTGTGATCCCCGCCACGGCCCTTACCCAGGTCGTGCAGCAGCGCACCCAGCAGCAGCAGGTCCGGGCGGGCGACCGTGGTGGTCAACCGGGCGGCCTGCGCCGCGGCTTCCACGAGGTGCCGATCCACCGTCCAGACATGAACCCGGTCCCGGGGAGGTAGGTCACGCACCGCGCCCCACTCCGGGAACAACCGGCCCCACAACCCGGTGCGGTCCATGGCCTCGATCACATCGACCGCCGGCCGGCCAGCCCCCAGCAAGGACAGCAGCTCGTCCAACGCTGCCTTCGGCCACGGCTGGCGCAGTTCGGGGGCGGTGTCAGCGAGCGTGGTGAGAGTGCCGGTGGCAACCGGCATCCCAGTGCGCGCTGCCGTCGCCGCCACCCGCAACGCCAGGGCCGGGTCCCGCGCAGGGCTGGCATCGCGAGCCAGCGCCACCTGGCCGCCGTGCTCGACCACTCCCTCATCCAGCGGGCGGCGTACCGGTGCCCGGCTCAGGCTGCGCAGCCCCGTCAGCCGCGCCCGCCCCCGGGGAGGTAGCGCCGCCCGGGCGGCGCGCAACCCGACATCCACGGCGTAGACGACGGTGCGCGCCGCCCCGGACAGCCGCCGGGCCAGATCGAACCGATCACCGAGGGCCAGCACCGCAGCTACCTCGTCGGCCTCCTGCGCACGCAGGACGTCGCGAGCCCGGCCGGCGACCCGGTGCAGCTCGGTGCGGACGTCCAGTAACAGCTCGCGCGCCGCGCGCACCTCCGGCCCGGCTCGGTCTATCAGCTGACCCGCCGAGAGCGCGTCGAGCAGTTGCGTATCGCGCAACCCGCCGTGACCGTTCTTCAGATCGGGTTCCACCCGGTGAGCGATGTCGCCGCACTGCGCCCACCGCTGCTGTGTCGACTCCGCGATCTCATCCAGCCGGCCCCGGATTCCGGTCCGCCAGGCCCGCCGTACCGCGGTGTCCATCACGGTGAACAGCTCGCCGTCCCCAGCGATCAGGCGGGCGTCCAGCAGCCCCAGTGCGGCCCGCAGGTCAGTGGCCGCGACCTGCACAGCCTGCCCGACGGTGCGCACGCTGTGGTCGAGACTGATGCGAGCGTCCCACAGCGGGTACCACAACGAATCCGCGAGCTCCGTGACGTCACCCCGGCCGTCGTGCAGGAGCACCAGGTCCAGATCGGAATACGGCACGACCTCACGGCGGCCCAGCGCGCCGACCGCGACCAGGGCGCTGCCGGAGCCGATACCGACGGCCGCGCACCGCTTGGTGAGCCACAGCTCGTAGAGCTCGGCCAACGCAGCGCGCAACGCCTCCGCCGGTAGCTGGCGGTGCCGGGGATTCTCACCCAGGAGCGCGCTGCGAGCCCTGACCAGGTCGGCGGCGGAGGCGTCCGGGCTCCCGTCGTGGGGCAGGGGGCCAGAGAGCACCATCACGCCTCTCCCGTTCTAACCATCCCACTAACCGAGACGCCCGCCGGCACGGCGGGACGTCATCCTGAGTGTGGTGCGCCCGGCCCGGTGCCGTCGACCTCGGTGCCGAGATTCCGCGCCGTGTGTTTCCCCTGCTAGAACCGCTCGTTTCGGCGGTGTGAACTGGCACGGTCGCCGGTTACGAACAAGTTTCCAAAAGATCAAGACAGCGGCGGGGCGCCGCGTACGTGCACCGGCGCCCCGCCGCGTCTCCGAGCGCCCCGGTGGGCGCGCAGACGGCTCAGATCGCGTCCACACCGCGCTCCCCAGTACGCACCCGGACCACGGTCTCCACTGGAGTCACCCAGACCTTGCCGTCACCGATCTTCCCGGTCCGGGCGGCCTCGACCACCGCATCGATGGTCTTGTCCACCTGCGCTTCATCCACCACCACCTCGACGCGGACCTTGGGCACGAAGTCCACCGAGTACTCGGCTCCCCGGTAGACCTCGGTGTGCCCCTTCTGCCGGCCGAAACCCTGCACCTCGCTGACCGTCATCCCGAGCACACCGATCCGTTCCAGGGCACCCTTGACGTCCTCCAACGTGAACGGCTTGACGATCGCGGTCACCAACTTCATCGCCTGTCATCCTTCCTGGCCGGTCGAGGCCGGGATCTTGCCTGCCGGTAGCTGGGTGGCCCGGCTGTTGGACGGCCCACTTCCGGTGAGGATCGAGCTGAGCTCGTAACCGGCCTCAGCATGCTCGGTCTCATCGATACCGGTGCGCTCGGCTTCGCCGTCCACCCGCAGGCCGATGGTGTACTTGAGCACCAGCGCGATGATCAGGGCACCGACGAACGAGAAGGCCATCACGGCGAACGCCGCCACCGCCTGGCGCCACAGCTGGTCGAGGCCTCCGCCGTAGAACAGTCCGTTGACCCCGGCGGGGGCCGCGGAGGTGGCGAGCAAGCCCACCAGCAGCGTCCCCGCCAAACCGCCGATGAGGTGCACGGCGACCACGTCCAGCGAGTCGTCGAACCCGAGCCGGAACTTGATGCTGACCGCCAGCGCGCACACCGCACCGGCGACCGCTCCTACCACGATGGCCCCGACCGGGGAGACCGACGAGCAGGACGGGGTAATCGCGACCAGCCCGGCTACCACGCCGGAGGCGCCACCGAGGCTGGTGGGCCGGCCATCCCGGATGCGCTCGACCAGCAACCAGCCCAGCATTGCGGCGCAGGTCGCGACGGTGGTGTTGATGAAGGTGATACCGGCCACCCCATTGGCGGCGACGGCCGATCCGGCGTTGAAGCCGAACCACCCGAACCACAGCAGTCCCGCACCGAGCATCACCAGCGGCAGGTTGTGCGGGCGCATCGCCTCGCGCGGCCAGCCACGGCGCTTGCCGAGTACCAGGCACAGCGCCAGACCCGCCGCACCGGCGTTGATGTGCACCGCCGTCCCACCGGCGAAGTCGATCGCCTTGAGTTGGTTGTTGATCCAGCCGCCGACCGGGGCACTGAACCCGTTTGCTGAGAACACCCAGTGCGCGACCGGGAAGTACACCACCGTCGCCCACAGCGCGGCGAAGGCCAGCCAGGGCCCGAACCGCATCCGGTCCGCGACCGCACCGGAGACCAGAGCAACCGTGATGATCGCGAACATCGCCTGGAAAGCGACGAACACCGTCGCCGGGATGGTACCCACCAGTGGGATGTCGACCTTGGGACCGCCGGTAGTGGCGGTATAGGTCCCGCCGAACAGGCCGTGTAGCCCCCAATGTTCGAACGGGTTGCCGACCAAGCCATGGCCGGCATCGTTGCCGAACGCCTCCGAGTAGCCGAAGAGCACCCAGAGGACGCCCACGATCCCCATCGCGGACATACTCATCATGATCATATTCAGGACGCTCTTCGTGCGGACCATGCCGCCGTAGAAGAACGCCAGGCCCGGAGTCATCAGCAGCACCAGGGCCGAGCTGGCGAGCATCCAGGCCGTGTCACCGGTGTCGGGCACGGGCTCACTCCTCTGTGTCGAGCACAGCGCCACGAACGGGTGGCGCGTGCGAAAAGAGTGAAGAGCCGGTGTTTCGAGCAGAGGTGCGTGGTGTTTCGACTACGTTAACTGTCCTACCTGGACTGTTACTTCTATATTGCGGGCACGATCAGGGCCGCCGGTGATCGGCCCGGCGGCTAATCCAGCAGCGCGTCGACGAACGCAACGGGCTCGAACGGCGCAAGATCGTCTACCCCCTCTCCGAGACCGACCAACTTGACCGGCACCCCAAGCTCACGCTGCACGTGGAAGACAATCCCGCCCTTGGCGGTGCCGTCGAGCTTGGTCAGCACGATGCCGGTGATATCGACGACCTCCCGGAACACCCTGGCCTGGGTCATCCCGTTCTGACCGGTGGTGGCATCCAGCACCAGCAGCACCTCATCCACCTCGGTCTGCTTGGAGACGACCCTCTTGACCTTGCCCAGCTCGTCCATCAGGCCGGTCTTGGTATGCAGCCGCCCGGCGGTGTCGATCAGAACCGTGTCCACTCCGTCAACGCTGCCCCGCTTCACTGCTTCGAAGGCCACGCTGGCCGGGTCGGCACCCTCGGCGCCGCGCACGACCTCGGCACCGGCCCGCTCGCCCCAGGTGGCCAGCTGCTCGACGGCGGCGGCCCGGAAGGTGTCGGCCGCACCGAGTAGCACCCGTCGGCCGTCGGCAACCAGCACCCGGGCCAGCTTGCCGGTAGTAGTCGTCTTCCCGGTGCCGTTGACCCCGGCGATGAGCACGACACCGGGCACGCTCTCACCGTCGGCACCGTTGTGCGGTAGGGCTCGCACCGCACGGTCCAGCTCCGGGCGCAACGCCTCGATCAGCACATCGCGCAGCGCAGCACGGGCCTGCTCGGCAGTCCGCACGCCACGCTGGGCAAGCTCTTCACGCAACCGATCGACGATCTCGGTGGTGGTAGCCGCACCGAGATCGGCGAGTAGCAGGGTGTCCTCCACATCGGTCCACGAGTCCTCGTCTAGATCACCCGCGCCCAGCAATCCCAGCAGGCTCTGCCCGAACGCCGACCGGGACCGGGCCAGCCGGCCGCGCAACCGGACCAGCCGGCCGGCCGGAGCATCGATCGGTTCCAGCAGCGCGGCTGGTTCCGCAGGAGCCAGCCGTTCATCAGCGACGTCCTGCTCAACGACCTCGGGCTCCGCGACCTCGGGCTCCGCGACCTCGGGCTCCGCGACCTCCGGCTCCGCGACGTCCTGCTCAACGACCTCGGGCTCCGCGACCTCCGGCTCCGCGACCTCCGGCTCCGCGACCTCCGGCGCTGGGGCCAGCGAGCCCACCGGCTCATCGACTGCTGGCCTGTCGACCTCGGGCGTTGGCGCCGGAGCGAGCGGTTCAGCGACTTCCGGCGCCGGAGCCACCGGTGTGGGGGTCGCAGCTTCGGGTACGGCCGGCTCGGCGGGGCCTTGCTCAGCGGGAGCTGGGGGGACAACCTCCGTCGGTGGTGCTAGATCTTCTGACGGTGCTGGTGGTGCTGTCGGCTTCGGTGCAGCCGGGGTGGACGGCTTCTTTCGCTTTTTGGGCGGCGAAGGAGCAGGCCGCTGGGGTGGCGCAGGCGCTGGGGGCCCCTGAGCCGGGGGGGTGGGCGGCGCTGGCCTCGCGGGACCTTGCGCCGGCCGTTTCGGTTTCACCGGTGCAGGTGCAGGGGGCCCTTGGGTCGGGCGCTTCGGTTTCACCGGTGCAGGTGCGGCCGGCTTCTGCCCTGGCCGCTTGGGCGGCGCAGGCGCGGTTCCCTTCGGCGCGTCGGTGGGCGGCTTCTTCGACGGTGCCGGAGCCGCCGCTCGCGGCGCGTCCTGGCCCGGTGGATCGCCCCCGCCAGAGGAGAAGCTGATGGAGCCGCCAGCCTGATAACGGCGTGGCGTCGGAGGAGCTTGCACCTCCTCTTCCTCGGGCTTCTCGGTGATGCTGATCCGCCGGCGACGGGCGAGCAACAAACCCACAACCAGCGCGACCAGCAGTACCACCGCAACGGCGATGGAGATCCAGATCACGCTCGACACCTGACCATCCTGGCATCTGGTCTGGCCGGCCAGCAGCGCTGGTCAGCATCCATCCGGTACACACCGACCAGCGAGCGCCGAGCGGGACATTTCACCACCGAATCTCTCGTTGCCACGGTCGCTGAACTCGACGTCGCCGACGTCCCGGGTCACCCAGGTGTCGCTGAGGTCGACGCTCACGGAGCGGACCGGCGACGTCAGGGCTACTGGGCGACGTGGGAGATCAGCAGATCGGTGAAGTCCTCCGCGGCGTCACGATCGAATTGTTCGTGCCGGTACCGGGCCACCAGGGAAAGCCGTTGATCACTGGTGATGACGCCGAACGAGACCGCGCACGCGGGGTCGCAGGGTGGAGAGAACCACAGCTCCGCCGGCTCGGAGGCGGGTTGGGAGCCGAACGTCGGTGGTTCGGGAACGCGTCCGAGATTCGAGAGCATCGCGGTGTCGACGAACCGATCACAAGTCAGGTGGATCAGCTGGAGCACCGCGCGTTTGACCACCAAAGGTGCCTTTCTGGTGCCTTCGAGAAGGTCATAAAGGCCATATGCCCGATCGTTTCGCCGCATCGCGCAGGTCTGCTCCGCCACCGCGGCAACCGTGGTGGCCAGATCCGCCCGATCGTCATCCATCGTGGAGACGCTGACCATCGAGGTGAGATTGCTCACGACGTCCCACAACCGATCGGCCGGACGGATGTTGACCGGCACCATCACCCCCACCCGGCCGGTTGGCACGTCGTGCTTGGTGTTCCATGCCTGCACGGTCAGGTGCAACGCGGCGACCAGGACGTCGTTGATCGTCGTTCCCGATTCTCGCCGCACGAGTCCAGGCGTGGACTCGCCGATCTCCAGAGTCCGGAAGACGAACCCGAAACCATCCTGGTCAGCACCGCCGACGGCGGCGATCCGGCTCGGCGGCTCGAGCGCTTCCCGGACACGTCGCAACCCCTCCAGCTGCCGTGCCCACTTCTCGCCTCCGGTCTTCGGCGCCAGGAAGGAGCCCAGGTCACGAGCAGCGGACAGCGGGAGCGGATCAGGTGGGTCAGGCTCACCCCGGTATGCCCGGGTGATGGTCTGCATCAGGCGCAGCGCACCGACTCCGTCGGCGACGATGTGGCTGGCGCAGAGCAGGACCAGGTCCCCGGCCGGCCGCCGAGCCAGCACTACCCGGAAGCCTGGCGTGCGCTCGAGGGCTATCGGCGGGGCATAGAGCTCAGCACGTAGCTGCTCCAGCGCGGCGCTGTCCGGGCAGTCCACTACCTGCAGTGGATCGCGATCCACCTCACCGGTCAGGTTCCACTGGTAGGAACTCTCCCGCCCTGATGATCGCGACAGCCGAGCACAGGCCAGCGGGTGCCGCTGGCAGCAGGCCAGCACTGCCTGCCGGAGCCTGGTCTCATCCAGGTGATGATCGGCACCCAGCTCGAACTGGACGTTCCATGCCGCCCGGATCTCCTGCAACAGCAGTAACGATTCATCCAGCACGGTCAGTGGCAGTGTCGCTGGGAAAGACCGCGGAGCTGGGAAAGACCGCGGAGTTGCGGAACGCAGCGGGTGAGACACGGTGTTACTGATCCCCTCAGTGCGATGTTAAGCGGCACCTGCGGAGTCGGTGCCGCCGCGCAGTCGTTGCGAGATCACCGCGGTGATCCCGTCACCCCGCATGCTTACCCCGTAGAGCGCGTCGGCAACCTCCATCGTCGCCTTCTGATGTGTAATGACGATGAGCTGCGAGCGGTCCCGGAGTAGTTCGAACAGTGCGATCAGGCGGTTCAGGTTGGTGTCATCCAAGGCCGCTTCCACCTCGTCGAGCACGTAGAACGGCGATGGCCGGGCCCGGAAGATCGCGACCAGCATCGCCACCGCGGTCAGCGATTTCTCCCCACCGGAGAGCAAGGACAGGCGCTTGACTTTCTTGCCGGGGGGGCGGGCCTCGACCTCGATGCCTGTGGTGAGCATGTCGTCGGGTTCGGTGAGCAGCAGCCGGCCCTCTCCACCGGGGAACAGCGTCGCGAACACCGTCTCGAACTCCCGGGCCACGTCATGGTAAGCCTCGGTGAACACCTCGAGGATCTTCTCGTCGACCTCGGCGACGACGGTGAGCAGGTCGCGCCGGGTGGCTTTGAGGTCTTCGAGCTGGGTGGACAGGAACTTGTAGCGCTCCTCGAGCGCGGCGAACTCCTCCAGCGCAAGCGGGTTGACCTTGCCGAGCAGGGCCAGATCACGCTCGGCTTGCTGGGCGCGGCGGGCCTGTGACGCCCGGTCGTAGGCAACCGGCTGCGGTGGGTTGACCAGCTCGCCGCGCGCCAATGCCGCCTCGTACTCTGCGACCTCGGACACAGCTGGTGGCACCGCCACGCCAGGTCCGTACTCGGCGATGAGGTCATCCAGACCGATGCCGAAGTCATCGGCGATCTTGGTCTCCAGTTGCTCGATGCGCAGCCGCTGCTGGGCCCGCAGCAACTCGTCGCGGTGTACGGCATCGGTGAGCTTGTCCAGCTCAGTGGCGAGCTCACGAACTTTGGCCCGGACCGCGGCCAGGTCCTGCTCCCGCTGGGCTCGCTCGACGGCGATCGCGTCGCGCTCGGCCGCGGCCCGCCCCAGCGAGGTCTCGATGCAGCTCAGAGCCAGCTCACCGGCCCGGACTACCTCGCCGGCCACCGTGGCACCCCGCTGCCGGGCCGCGGCCGCGGCCGCGGCCCGCTCCCGGGCCACCCGTTCGGCTTGCGCGCTGCGACGTAACCCCTCAGCCCGGCCGGCCACCGCCTGCGCGCGCTCCTCGGCGGTGCGCAGGGCCAGCCGCGCCTCCACCTCCTCTCCGCGAGCGGTATTCAGCGCCGCCACCGCCTCATCCCGTTCGGAGCTGTCCAACTCGGAATCGGCCGGCTCGTCCTGGGCCAGCCGCAACCGCTCCTCCAGCTCGGCCAGGCTGGTCAGCGCGCCGTCGCGACGCTGCTCCATCTCCTCGCGCTGCCGGCCTAGCCGATCTGCCTCCGCGGCCGCGGACCGGGCCGCCTGCCCGAGCCGGGCGAGCTGTTCTGCGACCGCGGCCAGCTGCGCATCCGACTGGTGCAGGGCGGCCAGCGTGTTGTCGACGTCCTCGGCCCGGTCGCCTTCCTCGGCGTTGGCCCCTTCGAGCTCAGCGGCCAGCCGTTCGATGAGCGTTTCGGACTCCGCCAGCCGGGCCCGGCTGTCATCGACGGCCGCCTGCACCTCGATGACACTCATCGTGCGGCCCGATCCGCCCTGCGCCCAGCTCACGCTGAGCACGTCACCGCCGGCGGTCACGGCGCGGATCTCGGGTTGCACGCGCACCAGGGCCCGGGCCGCAGCCAGATCATCGACCACGACGGTGCGTGCCAGCAGCCGGGTGAGCGCAGGCACCAACGCCTCGGGGGCCGACAGCACATCCACCGCCCACCGGGCGCCAGCCGGCAACTCAGGCCAGCTCGACCGATCCTCGGCAGCGGGAGCACCGCCGATGATCAGGCCGGCGCGACCCGCGTCCTGATCCCGCAACAGCGCCACTGCGGCGGAGGCGACGTCCATATCGGATGCTGCCAGCGCATCCGTGGCAGCGCCCAGGGCCGCGGCCACCGCGGCCTCGGCACCGGGATCCACGGTGATTAGCTCGGCAACCGGGCCCAGCACTCCCGGCAACCCGGCGGCCAGCACGGTGTGCGCGCCGTCCTTACGCTCCAAGCCTAGTGAGAGGGCCTCCATCCGGGCCCGCCAGGATGCTCGTTGCTGCTCAGCCTCCCGGTGCGCCCCGGTGAGCTCGGCGCTGCGCTGCGCAGCAATGGAGTGGGCCGCACGGGCCGCCTCGTGCCGCTCGTCGAGCCCCACCTCGCCGGCGTGCAGCGCATCGAGGTCGTGCTGCAGCTCATCGAACTCCCGCTGGGCACCCTCTGCCCGCTCCCGGGCGTCAGCCAGTGCGCTGGAGAGCCGCTCGATCTCCTCCGCGGTAGCGCCCGAGGTGGACCGCAGCGCCTCGACCTGACCCGCGAGCCTGGCCAGCCCTTCCCGCCGATCGGCAACGGCGCGGGCCGCGGCGAGGTGCGCCCGCTCGGCGTCGGCGACAGCATGCTCGAGCTCGACGCGGCGCTCCAGCGCACCGGACAGCGTGGCGGCGGCTTCCTCGACCACCGCGTGCAGTTCGGCCTCGGCGGTCTGCGCAGCGGCGGCCTCTCGCTCCAGCTCATCGGGATCCCTGCCTGGGCGGTGCTGCTCGAGAGGGGCGGAGAGATGCCGGGCCCGCTGCGCCGCCAGTTGTACGGTGCCGCGCAGCCGCTCAGCCAGTGCCGAGAGCTGGTACCAGGTGTCCTGTGCCACCGAGAGCCGGGGAGCCGTGGCCTCCAGTGCACCCTCCAGACCGGCCTGCTCGGCCCGGTCTGCCTCCAAGGCGCGTTCCACCTCAGCCCGGCGGGCCCGTGCTGCGGCCTCGTCGGCCTCGTCGCGGCTGAATGCCGCACGCAAGGCCACCAGGTCGTCGGCGTGCAGCCGCAACTGGGCATCCCGCAGATCAGCCTGAACGGCCTGGGCTCGCCGGGCGATCTCAGCCTGCTTACCCAGCGGTTTGAGCTGGCGGCGCAGCTCGGCGGTGAGGTCGGCAAGCCGGGTCAGGTTGGCCTGCATCGCCTCCAGCTTGCGCAGCGCTTTTTCTTTGCGCTTGCGATGCTTGAGCACACCCGCGGCTTCCTCGATGAACGCGCGGCGTTCCTCGGGCTTGGACTGCAGGATCGAGTCGAGCTTGCCCTGGCCGACGATGACGTGCATCTCGCGACCGATCCCGGAGTCGCTGAGCAGTTCCTGGACATCCAGCAGGCGGCAGCTGTTGCCGTTGATCTCGTACTCGCTGGCGCCGTCCCGAAAGATCCGCCGGGTGATCGATACCTCGGTGTAGTCGATGGGCAGCACGCCGTCCGTGTTATCGATGGTCAGCGTGACCTCGGCCCGGCCCAGCGGGGGGCGACCCGCGGTACCGGCGAAGATGACGTCCTCCATCTTTCCGCCGCGCAGTGCCTTGGCCCCTTGCTCACCCATCACCCAGCACAGTGCGTCCACCACGTTGGACTTACCTGAGCCGTTGGGGCCCACGACGCAGGTGATGCCCGGTTCGAAGCGCAGCGTCGTAGCCGAGGCGAAGGACTTGAATCCCTTCAGCGTCAGGCTCTTCAAATGCACGGTGCGCTGGACCTTCCTGCTGCTTGTGCGTGCTTTCTACTGCCCTCACCTGCCCCCAGCAGGGTCCCACACCATCTCATGGGGCGAGCCTTGCTATCCCGAGTACTAACGCTCGACGAAGCCGGTGACGCCGCCTCGGGCTGGGGTGAACCGCCCGGTGACCTGCCGCACCCGCCCCGGCGTGTGCCCGGAGCGCAACGCTGCGAGCAGCCGCTCGCAGGCTCTTCGCGGCCCCTCCGCCACGACCTCCACCCTGCCGTCGGAGAGGTTGGCCGCGTGCCCGGCCAGGCCCAGCTCCAACGCCCGAGCCCGGGTCCACCAGCGAAACCCCACACCTTGTACCTGACCATGAACCCAGACCGTCATCCGCACCGGTTGCTGTGTGGTCATATCTCCATGATGGCGGGTACGGACCGCACCCAATTCTGGGCTTCACCGGGTGGGACCCCTTGGAAGGCCTGCACGAAGCGCTTGTCGACGGCGGGTGCCATGAACTGGTGCGGCCGGGCTCCCGCTCGGGACGACCTGGATCGCAACGCGCCGTTATTGTCGGTGGCACGTTGTAGCGTGCTTTCATGCCCGGTTACCAGCGGATTCCGACGGATCTGGCGGATATGCCGCCAGGGCCTGCGTTGGCCGCCACGCTGTCCGGGATCGACCTGACACGGTTATCGGGCTTTGATTGCGTGCACGTGCTCAAGGCCCAGTACCGGCAGCTGAGCCACGAGCGGGCCCGGTTGATGGCTGCAATGGTGGAGGTGGGGCTGCGCAGCGCTGCGGCTGATGACCGGACCCGTATGGCCATGCCCGACGAGTTCTCCGCTGATGAGATCCGGGCTGCGCTGGTGCTGACCCGCCGCGCCGCCGAGGCCCAGTTCTCGCTGGCGCATGATCTGCTGACCCGGCTGCCCGCGGCACACTGCGCGATGGAAGCCGGCATGCTCGACGAACCACGCGCTCGGGTGTTCTCGGAATGGACCACCGAGTTGTCTCCCGAGCAGGCTCGCGCCGTGTGCGCCGCCCTGCTACCCCGTGCCCCGCAGCTGACCACCGGCCAGCTGACCGAGCAGATCAAGAAGATGGCCATTGCGATCGACCCGGAGTGGGCCCAGCGCCGTTACGAACAAGCCGTGGCCGAACGCAAGGTCGTGGGTTACCGCAACCCGGACGGGTCGGCCAACCTCTCCGGGCTCAACCTGCCCCTGGAGCGAGTCGCCGCGGCCTGCGGGCACATCGACGCGCTGGCCAGATCCGCCAAGCACGCCGGCGATTCCCGCCGCATCGACCACATCCGCGCGGACCTGTTCCTGGGCATGACCGACGGCACCTACGCCGGGCTGGACGACGCGACAATCCTCGAGCGCCTCCGCACCACCTCCCGTAGCGACGACCCGCGCGATGACGAACCCGGCCACGACGAAGCCTGCGATGGCGGAGGAGATGACGCCCGCGTGGCCGCGGAGGGTGAGTGCGCAACGACCGGTGCCCCATCGCCGCCCCCCGCCCCTTCGGGAGCGGGAATGGAGCTGCGGGCACAGCTGTCCACCCTGATCGGGCAGGACGAGTGCCCTGGAGAGCTAGCCGGCTGGGGCCCGATCCACGCCGGTCTGGCCCGGGACCTCGCCGGTTTGATGTCCCGCGGGCAGTGGCGGTTCGTCATCACCGACCACGACGGGCACCTGCTGCACGCCAGTTTCACCCGAGCCCGCCCCACCGGTTCGGTACGCCGCTCGGCTGGTTCTCGGGAGATCGTCGAACTGCAGATCCCTGCTACTACCCTGCGGGAGCTCGCCAGCGACCCCGACGCCGTGGGGCGTTGGGCTCCGGTGATCACCGACCTCGCCCGGCACCACGCGAGCGCGCCGCGAAACCCCAACGGTGACCCCACCCGACGCTCCCCCGGCTCCGTGCTACGCCGGTACCTCCAGATCCGCGACCGGTACTGCCTCATGATCGGCTGCCGGGCTCCCGCCCGCAACACGGACGCCGACCACACCCTGGACTATGCCCGTGGCGGAACCACCACAGACCGCAACCTCGGCCATGGCTGTCGCCATGATCACCGCTCGAAACACGAGGGTGGTTGGCGGCTTGAACAGCTCGAACCAGGCCATTTCCGATGGATCAGCCGACTAGGCCATGCCTACCTGGTGCATCCACCGCCGATCATCGACCCTTTACCCAACCCGATCGTCCGATCAGAACCAGCACTCCCACTGGTCACCCCACCCGACCATGAGCTGGCCAGTTGGGAGGAGGACCCACTCGAACGGGACACCGGGCCGCCACCGGGACCCTCGCCGCCGTTCGGCCCGCACCACGACCCGCCACCCTTCTGATCGGAGCATGCGGTGGGTGATCACGGGCGCGGGGCATCCTGCGTGCCCGGATAGAATTATTATACGTTGTTGACGGCCGTGGCCTCGCACTCTGCGAGTGTCTTACCGTTGACATCTTTCCAGTGGGTGCGGCCATTGACCTGTCCACCGTACAGAACCGCACCAGCGGCCGATGGAGAAGGCAGAGGGAGATCCGCGAGGAGACGTGAGTAGCTGGGATTATCGGCGATCGGCACAAGTTTGCGATCATCTCGCAGCATTTTTCGGAGTGCCTTATAACTAGGCGAAAGACCTTTCTTATCCTCACTCAAGACGCCATCTCCCGGGTGGAGTACATAGCGGCCGTCCGCAGTCACCGTCATGCGACCGTGGGCGGTGCCGGACGAGAAGGAGAACTCGCCCACCACTGCATTCGCCGGGGTGTGCACCCCTGGAGCATGTGATGGGTCGCTGGGTCGCCCCGCAGCCGGATGTGATCGATCGGGAAATGCGCTCACACCGAGCAACCGGAGGATGGCGAGGACCTCGTCAAGGAAGGACTCAAGATCGGCCTTGTGAGCTTCTGTCGGTTCGGGCGGTGCCGGATTAGTGTGGTTCTCCAGGACGACGAGCGGGGACTGCCCCGCTAGAGCGATCAACCGCGCTTCCAGGTGCCGCACATCCGCCTTATGGAGTCCACCATCGGTCTTGGTGATCACGATCAGATCTTCCCAGAACGACTTGCCGAGGTCGTGGTTCTTGATCCGGGTGCGCACGTTATCGGTCTCCCCGACATATACACGATTACCCCCGGTCCCGTTCTCAGCCGGGCCGAGGAGGATGTACACGCCGGTTCGCCCGAAATCCTCACGGTCGGCCACCGCCGGATAGTGGTTCCGCGAGCACATCAGGACCTCGCCCGTCCAGTGTGACCGTTTAGCAATACGCAGGCCGTTAGCTAGGCCGTCCGGCAGGAAGATGGTGATCGAGTACCCAGCCATCGCGCCACCCTGCCATACGCCGTCCGGGCACCGACCGTCACACTGGCGACAACGGCACGCTCGGCTTTGACCACAGCGCCTGTCCAAGCAAGCCAATGTCTCTGAAAGCTGCGCTTGCCGCGCGCACTTCAGAGGTGGGGGTGACGGGGGCGGGGCTGGCAGCGGGGACAGCTGTAGGAGGAGCGGTTCATGAAGGACTCGCGCCGGATCGCCGTGCCGCACCTCGGGCAGGGTCGGTCGGCCTGGCCGTAGGCGGCCAGGGAGCGATCGAAGTAACCGGAGGCGCCGTTGATGTTGACGTAGAGCGCGTCGAAGGAGGTGCCACCGGCGGCGAGGGCCTCGGTCAGCACTCCCGTGACGGCCGCCAGCAGGGTTCGTCCTCGCGACTGGGTCAGCGTTGCGGTGGGGCACGAGCCGTGCAGGCAGGCCCGCCACAGGGCCTCGTCGGCGTAGATGTTGCCGATCCCGGACACCAGCGTCTGGTCCAGCAACGCGCGCTTGAGCCCGGTCCGCCGGCGCTGGATCGCGGCGACCACCGCATCACGGTCGAAGAGCGGATCCATCGGGTCCCGGGCGATGTGCGAGATCGGGATGGGCAGGTCGCCGGCGACCTCCTCCACCGAGAGCCCACCGAAGGTGCGTTGATCGATGAAGCGCAGCTCAGGTCCATCATCGGAGAACTGCAGCCGGACCCGCAGGTGCGTCTCGTCCGGTGCGCCCGGTAGCTGGATGCGCATCTGACCGCTCATGCCCAGGTGGGCCAGCACCGCCTCGTCTGCGGTACCCAGCCCCGCGGGTGGGGCGAGTTCTAGCCAGAGGTACTTGCCCCGGCGGCGGGCGGCGCGGATCTGCCGGCCGCACAGCCGGGCGGTGAAATCGAGCTCCCCGGCGAGGTGGCGGCGAATCGAGCGGGGATGGCGCACCTCGACCGCGACCACTGTGCGCCCCGTGATGTGTTCGGTGAGGCCGAGCCGGACAACCTCGACCTCGGGCAACTCCGGCATGCCCGCTATCCCGGCGGCGGGGCGCTCCCGCTGGCCAGCTCGGACAGCGAGCGCCAGGCAGCCTCGGCGGCGCGCTGCTCGGCTTCTTTCTTGGTCCGGCCCTGCCCGGTCCCCCGATCCACCCCGGCGATCACGGCGGTGGCGGTGAACTCCTTGAGGTGATCCGGCCCATCCTCGGTGATCCGGTACTCGGGCACCCCCAGGTCGCGGCTGGCCGTGAGCTCCTGGAGGCTGGTCTTCCAGTCCAGGCCCGCACCCAGCAGCGGGGCCATCACCAGCAACTGATCGAACAACCGGTGCACCATGTCGCGGGCGACGTCCATGCCGTGCTGCAGGTACACCGCCCCGATGAGCGCCTCGGTCGTGTCGGCGAGGATGCTGGTCTTGTTCCGGCCCCCGGTGAGTTCCTCACCGCGACCCAGCAACAGGTACTCCCCCAGGCCCCCCGCTCCCAGGTCGCGGGCCACACCGGCCAGCGCGTGCATGTTCACCACGCTGGCCCGCAGCTTGGCGAGCTGCCCTTCAGGCAGATCGGGATGGGTGCGGAACAGGTGGTCGGTGACGACGACGCCGAGTACCGCATCGCCGAGGAACTCCAGCCGCTCATTGGGCTGGAGGCCACCGCTCTCGTAAGCGAACGAGCGGTGCGTGAGGGCAAGGACCAACAGCTCAGTGTCGAGCTCGACGCCGAGCGCGGTCAGCAGCGGGGTCAGATCCGAGGGATGAGCCCGCGAAGCCCGGTTGCCCAAGGTCAGGATGCGCCTGGATCAGGCCGGGCGCTCGATCTGGCGACCGTCGTATTTCCCGCAATGCGGGCAGACCAGGTGGGGAGGTTTCGGCTGCCGGCAAGCCCGGTTCGAACACTCCGCGAGGGTCGGCGCGGTCGTCTTCCACTGGGCCCGCCGCGAGCGGGTGTTCGACCGCGACATCCTGCGCTTGGGGACCGCCACGTTACTCGTTCTCCTCTTCACTTTCGCGCAACCGCTGCTTCAGTCTTGTCTTCAGGGCGGCCAAGCGCGGATCTATCGTCTCATGCCGGTGATCGGGACCGAGCTCCACCCGCTTCCGGCCACACTCCGGGCACAGTCCCGGGCAGTCCTCGCTGCACACCGGAGCCTGCGGCAGTGCCAGCACCACCGCGTCGCGCACCGCCGGCTCGAGGTCGATCAGCCCGTCGACCACCCGACTGATCTCGTCGGGGTCGGTGCTGGATTCGGTGGCGGTGTCCGGGTAGGCGAACAGCTCGATCAAACCCACCTCTAGCCGATCTTCCAACGGATCCAGGCATCGCGCGCATTGGCCGGTGAGCGGCGCGGAGGCCGTGCCGGACACCAGCACACCTTCCACCACCGACTCCAGCCGCACGTCCAGCGACAGCTCGTCCCCTGCGGAAATCCCCATCACGTCGATCCCCAGCCCGGCCGGCAGCGGGATATCGCGGTGGTAGGTGCGCATGGCACCGGGACGTCTGCCCAGTTCCCTGGTGTCGATCACCCAGGGAGCGGTGGGATCGGGCCGATCAGCGGCAGCGTGGGATGGCATCAGAACGCAGGGTATGCGGCGAAGGGCCGAACCCGAAGGGGGGCTCAGTTGCGGTACCCGCCCGACCCTGCGCTCACCGGCCCGCTGTGGGTACGGCCCCGACCCACGGTACGGAGGGTGCGAGTGAGCAGTTCCTCGAACTCTGCGAGCGTGCCTTCGACGTAGGAGTCGCATTCCGACCGCAGCCGCTGCACCTCGGCTCGGGTCTCGTCCTGGATCCGGGCGGCTTCGGCCCGGGCCGCCTGCACCACCTGAGTTTGCTCGACCAGCCGGGACTGCTCGGCGCGGCCATCGGCGACGGCGCGCTCATAAGCGGCCTTCCCGGTCGTCGTCATGCGCTCCGCCTCGGCCTCGGCGCGCTCGGTGAGCTCCTGGTACTCGCGGCGCCCGTTGGTCGCGAGCCGGTCAGCCTCGGCTTGCGCGTCACCCACCATGGACTCGGCACGCGTCCGCGCCTCGGCGAGCAGGCGCGTCGCCTCATCGCGGGCCTCGGTCACCGTGCGCTCCGCCTCCGCCTGAGCCTCCTCACGCTGGCGCTGGGCATCCTTGCGGGCTGTCTCGACCAATTCGTCCCGATGGTCCAGCACATCCTGGGCATCGTCGAGCTCGGTCGGGATCGCGTCGCGGATATCATCGAGCAGTTCCAGCACGTCCCCGCGAGGCACCACGCAGCTGGAGGTCATCGGCACCCCCCGTGCCTCCTCGACCGTCGTCACCAGCTCGTCGAGTGACTCGAATACCCGGTACACCGGCCCCTCCTCCCCCTCCTCACCGACACCATCCACGGCTGCCAGTTTGGCCGCTCAGGCAGCGCAGAGGGGGGAACGCGCGCCGGTCGGCGTGTCCGCCACGATCTAGAGCCGCTCGGCGAGCCGGGCGACGAGGCGTTGGTGCACCGTGGCCGGTAGCAGATGCCCGACGTCACCGCCGTAGGTGGCGACCTCCTTGACCACCGAGCTCGACAGATAGCTGTAATGCGGCTTGCTCGGCAGGAACATCGTGTCCACCCCGGAGAGCTGGTAGTTCAGCTGGGCCATCTGCAACTCGTAGTCGAAGTCGCTGACCGCCCGCAGCCCCTTGACGATCGTCGCGATCCCATTCGCCGTGCAGTAGTCGACCAGCAACCCGTGCCAGGAATCGACTCGGACACCAGCCAGGTGCGCGGTGATCTCAGCCAGCATCGCCATGCGGTCTGAGACCTCGAACAGGCAGCTCTTGGTCTTGTTGATCAGTACGGCGACTACGACCTCGTCGAATTGGCTCGCGGCCCGCTCGATGATGTCGAGGTGGCCGTTGGTGGCGGGGTCGTAAGACCCGGGACACACCGCGCGCCTCATGGCGCGCAACCGTAGTACACCGCAGTATCGCCATACCGCCTGTTGGTGAGCGCAAACACACCCTCCGGCCAGGCCGGCGAACCCGTTTTGACCGAGCGCTCCACCACTATCAGCGCTTCCGGCGCCAGCCACCGGCCGCCGAGCAAGGCATCCAGCACGCCTCCGAGGGCGGTGCCGTCCAGCGCGTAGGGCGGGTCAGCGAGCACCAGATCATAGGGGGGACCCGGATCGCCCCGCAGCACCTCGTGCACGTCGGCATTGCTGACCTGGACTGCGTTGCCTCCCGGCCCCCCCAGCCCGAGGTCCTCGACGTTACGACGCAGCACCGCGGCCGCGCGGCGGTCGGATTCTACGAACCGGACGTGCGCCGCACCCCGCGACAGTGCCTCCAGCCCCAGAGCACCGGACCCGGCGTAGAGGTCGAGAACCCGAGCGCCATCCAGGTCCCGGCGGGCCTGCACTGCGCTGAACACTGCCTCCCGGACCCGGTCAGAGGTCGGACGCGTGCCGTGTGGCGGGACAGCCAGCCGCCGACCCCCGGCCACACCCGCCACGATCCGCACCATGCCGCCCATGATGCCGCTCCGACCACGCACTCACCGCAGCGCGGCAACCAGTCAGGAGGGCTCCAGCTCCAAGATCAGATCACCACCCTCCACCTGCTGGACCGGGGTGATCGCGAGCCGGGCCACGGTGCCGCTCTTGGAGACGGTGATGCCCGCTTCCATCTTCATCGCCTCGATGGTGGCCACCGGCTGGCCGGCGGAGACCATGTCCCCCTCGGCCACCTGCAAGGTGACCACCCCGGCGAACGGAGCGGCGACCTGGTTGGTGTTGGACCTGTCGGCCTTCTCGGCCACCGGCACCTCCGAGGTGACCGAGCGATCCCGGACCTGGAGTGGCCGCAACTGCCCGTTGAGCGTGCACATCACGGTGCGCATGCCGCGTTCGTCGACGTCACCGATCGCCTGGAGCTTGATCAGCAATCGGATCCCCGGGTCGAGGTCCACCGCGTGTTCCTCGCCGTGCCGCAACCCGTAGAAGAACTCGTCACTGGAGAGCACCGAGGTGTCCCCGTAGGTCTCGCGATGCGTTTCGAACTCCGCGGTCGGGCCGGCGAACAGGAGCCGGTTGAGCGTGCGCGGCCGGTCCTCTTTCAAGCCCTGCCGATCCTGCGAGGACAGCTCGGCCATGCCTCGAGGATCACCGCGACCCACCAGCGCCTTGCTGCGCAGGGGTTCGGGCCACCCGCCGGGGGGGACGCCGAGCTCGCCGTGCAGGAAGCCGATCACCGAGTCGGGGATGTCGAAGCGGGCGGGGTCAGCCTCGAAATCCTTCGGATCGACCCCGGAGCCGACCAGGTGCAGGGCCAGATCCCCGACGGCCTTGGACGAGGGGGTCACCTTTACCAGCCTTCCCAGCATCCGGTCGGCCGCCGCGTACGCTTCCTCGATCTGCTCGAAACGGTCGGCCAGGCCCAGCGCCGCGGCCTGCTGGCGCAGGTTGGACAGCTGGCCGCCCGGGATCTCGT
>DASYAZ010000092.1:0-7282 GCA_036501085.1 Pseudonocardiaceae bacterium
GAGGATGCTCGCTGGCTTGCCGGTTATCTGCGGAAGATGGTGGCGGGTCGGCCTGGTGCGTGGGCGGGTAGTGATCTGACGCTCTCGCAGTTGATTGCGTTGCATATCATCGCGGCGCGGGCGCCGATGACGTTGTTGTCGTTGTCGGAGGCGTTGGGTACCCGGCCGCCGGCGACGTGTGCGATGGTGAATCGGTTGGCGAAGGCGGGTTTGGTGCATCGGGTTGCGGATCCGGATGATCTGCGGCGGGTGCTGGTGGCGGTGACAGGTAAGTCGGTGCAGATGATCGGCAAGATTGATCCGGACACCGCGAAGAAGTTGCAGTCGGTGCTGGCCAGTATGGGTTCGGCCGCCCAGCGGGTGCTGACCGAGGTGATCAAGGACACCGCGCGCCGGCTCACCCGCTGACCCAACGACCCGCTGCTCAACCGGGCAACCGGGTCGATACGGCACTATCGGGGGGTGAACGCAGCACCCCATCCCGCGACCGTCCCCGACGTCCTGTTCGACGACCCCGCCGCGGAGGCCCGCTGGCGGGCCCGGTTCACCGCGCCCCGGGTGAGCCTGCCGCAGTGGGCCCGGGACGTCCCCGACCGCTGCCTTTACACCTCCAACGCCTCGGGCACCTGGGAGGTCTACGCCTGGGACCGCGTCACCGGGACGCACCGGCAGGTCACCGACCGGCCGCACGGCACGCACACCGCCACCGTGGCCCCCGACGGTGAGCACGTGTGGTGGTTCGCCGACACCGACGGGGACGAGTTCGGCAGTTGGGTGATCGAGCCCTTCGGCGGCCGACCACCGGGCACCCCCCCGTGGCCGGCCGTCCCAGGCACCGAGCCCGGTTACCCGGCGGGCCTGGATGTGGGACGGAGGACTGCGGCGATCGGCGCCTCCACCGACGAGGGAACCACGATGTGGATCTCACGGGAGGGCGCCGCTCAGGTCGTCTACCGCAGCGAGCACGACGCCGGAGTGGGCGCGCTGTCCCGCGACGAGCGGCTACTGGCGATCATGCATTCCGAGCACGGCGATTCCCGCCACCCGGCGATCCGGGTGCTGAGCGTGGGCACCGCCGCCGGCCAGCAGCCTGCTGTCACCGTCGCCGAGAAGTGGGACGGTCCCGGCAAGGGATTGGAGGTGCTCGGCTTCGCCCCCGTCGACGGTGACAGCAGGCTGCTGGTCAGCCACGAGCGCCGCGGCCGGCCGGAGCTGCTGATCTGGGACGTGGACACGGGCACCGAGACCGAGATCGCGCTGGAGCTGCCCGGCGAGGTGGTCGCCGACTGGTACCCCGACGCCACCGCGCTGCTCATCGTCCACCAGCACGCGGCCCGCTCCACGCTGCACTGCTACCGGCTGGCCACCGGCGAGCTGAGCATCCTGGACATCCCCCGGGGCACGATCGGCGGCGCGGCGGTCCGCCCGGACGGCACCGTCGAGTACGCCTGGTCCAGCGCCGCGCAGCCACCCACCATCCGGGCGCTGCACCCCGATGGCACCGACCGCGCGCTGCTGCGCCCGCAGGGCGAACCGGCACCGGGATCGCAACCCCTGAGCGATCAGTTCGTGCCCACCCCGCACGGGGAGGTACACGCGCTGGTGGCCCGGCCGCAGGGCGCTCCCGCGGGTCCGCTGCCCACCGTGTTCCTGCTGCACGGCGGGCCACATGCGGCCGATGAGGATCACTTCTCCGCCGGCCGGGCACTCTGGCTGGACGCGGGCTTCGCCGTCGTGCACGTCAACTACCGGGGATCCACCGGTTACGGGTCGGCCTGGCGGGATGCCATCGAAGGCGCACCCGGACGCAGCGAGCTCGACGACATCGCAGCGGTGCACGACTGGGCGATCACCAGCGGGTTCGCCGACCCGGCGGCCTGCGTGGTGGAGGGCTGGTCCTGGGGCGGCTACCTGGCGCTGCTGGCCCTCGGCACCCAGCCGCAACGCTGGGCCGCCGGGATCGCCGGGGTTCCCGTGGCCGACTTCGTGGCCGCCTACGCCGACGAGATGGAACCGCTGCGCGCCTTCGACCGCGCCCTGTTCGGCGGTTCGCCCGAGGAGCTACCCGACCTCTACCGGGTGTCCTCCCCGATCAGCTACGCGGCCGACCTGCTCGCCCCCATGCTGTTGCTGGCCGGGGAGAACGACCCGCGCTGCCCGATCCGCCAGATCGACAACTACCTGGCCCGGCTCGCCGAGCTGGACAAGCCCTTCCGGTGCTACCGCTACGACTCCGGGCACGGGTCCCTGGTGGTGGCCGAGAATCTCCGGCACGCTGCGGTGGAAGTGGCCTTCATCCGCGAGGTACTCGGCTTGCGATCTCCCGGCCTGCGTACAAGTGGGTGAACTTTTACCCTTGGTCAATCTGGTGGTAACGCCTGCGGCGGAAGCTGGGTCGGGAGGTGGTCATCGTGGCCCTGTGGCGGCTGCACGTCGACGTTGCCGATCAACCCGGTCGGTTGGGTGCGCTCGCCGCGGCGATCGGTGGCTGCGGGGCCAACATCGTCTCCCTGCACGTGGTCGGCGAGCCGACCCAGGACGGCGCGGTGACCGACGAGCTGCTGGTCCGGGTGCCGCCACGGCTGGCGGTGCCGGCGCTGGTGGAGGCCGTCGAGGCGGCTGACTTCCGCGTCACGGTGGTGGTGCAGGCCGACGCGCAGGCCCTGGCCGATCCGGTGAGTACCGCGCTGGCACTGGCGCATTGCGTCGCCGTCGACCCGGGTAGCGCCGCCCGCGCGGTTGCTGCCCTGCTGCGTGCCGAGCTGGCCGGGGCCGGTGCGCCACCGGCCGCGCACCACGCCGAGGTCGGCACCGGAGCGACCCGGGTACGGCTGCGCCGCGGCTGGCCCTTCACCGCCACCGAGATCTCGCAGGCATCGGCCCTGCTCGAGCTCGCGGGAAGCTCTGATGGGCGCCGGCTGCCGCCGCCGCGGTCCAGCGTGCAGTTGACCGACGGCTCCGAGGTGGTGCTGCGGCCCGCGACTGCCGCAGACTCCCCGCTGGTCGCCGCGTTGCATGCCCGCTGCTCGCCCCAAACCCGGGCGCTGCGCTCGCTACCCACCCGGCCGGGCTTGGCGGCCGCGCTGCTGCAGCAACTGATCGGTGCTGACGGCTCGGTCAGCGTGCTCGCCGTGACCACGGACGGTGGGGCGGCGGTCGGGCTGGCGAACCTGTTCACCGGCGGGTCCGATTCGGCCGAGGTGGCGCTGCTGGTGGAAGACTCCTGGCAGGGCCGGGGGGTGGGCACCGCGCTGGCCCGCAAGCTGGTCGAGCTGGCTCGGGCCGCTGAGCTCACCGAGCTCACCGCGGTGTCGCAGGTGGGCAACAGTTCGCTCACCAGGGTGTTGCGCCGGGCTGGGCTGCGTCCGCGCGGCCGGCTGGTCGGCGGTGTCCTGCACGTCCGGGCCAGCCTCGACCCCGAGGACACGGCCCTAGGCGTCGCCTCCGAACCCAGCCTCGCCTGACCCCATATCCACCCCACTGCACCCCATTCCACCCACTGCATTCCTTGCACCGAGTTTCACATCTGGGCTGTCGTGTCGCCGGCGACAGCCCAGATGTGAAACTCGGTGCGTCCAGGTACGTGACTGACGCTGCCGCGGAGGCTGTGGATGGAGGGGGCAGTTGTGGACAAGTAGAGGGTCGGCGACTCCGATGAGCGGTCGCGGCGCGGAGGTAGGGGAATGCTGCGCGGCATGGGGAAATTCACCGGACCGTTCCGGGGATCGCTGGCGGTGTCCGAAGGGCTGGTCACGAGGGGACAGCTGCGTGGTCCGGGATTCAGCAGGCTCTTCCCGGACATTTACCTGCCGGCTCACGTCGTCCCGACGCTGATGGCACGCTCACGCGGCGCGCACCTGCTGCTCGATGGGCGGGGTGTGCTGGGAGGCTATTCCGCGGCGGAACTGCTCGGCGCCCGGATCGCGCCCCGCGACGCGGACGCCGAGGTGGTGGCACAGGTGAACGTGCGCGAGTGCCGCGGGCTACGGGTGCATCGGGAACAGCTCGCCGACGACGAGGTCGAGACGGTGGCAGGCCTGATCACCACCTCAGCGCTTCGCACCGCATACGACCTCGCACGCTGGTCGACCCTGGTGGACGGTGTCGTGGCGGCCGACGCGCTGGGACGGATCGGTCGGTTCGGGCCGGCTACGCTCGCCAGGCTGGCCGATCGCTATCCAGGGGCGCGGTGGCGCAAGCGGGTCCGGGTGGTCGCCGGGCTGATGGATCCACGCGCGGAGTCCGCGATGGAGACTCGGCGCCGGATGTCGCTTGTCCTCCGCGGGCTGCCGCGTCCTGAGTTGCAGTACCGGGTCCGCGATGAGCTCGGAGACCACGTGGCCTGGCTGGACATGGCTTACCCGGCCGCACGCGCAGGGATGGAGTTCGACGGGGAACACCACCGGGACACGTCGACCTTCCGGGCCGACCTGGCCAGGCATAACCGCCTCGCTGCACTGGGTTGGACAGTGCTGCGAGCCAGCGCCACCGACGTACTGCACAATCCTGATCGATTCGCCGCCCAGGTTCGCGCCGTGCTCCACCAGCGCGCCGCCTGACCGCTCAGGATGCGCCGAGTTTCACTCCAAGATTGCTCAGCGCGAGCACGACAGCCCGGATGTGAAACTCGGCGCGGATAGGGCGGGTGGGGTCCGTCAGGGCCGTCAGTCGTGAGCTTGGCCTACCGCGAACTGGACGACTTGTTCGCCGATGGTGCGCAGGGCCCGCTCGACGGCGGGATCTGAGGGGACGCTGTGATCGTCGAAATGGACCTCGCCGGAGTTGAGCGCCGCCCCCAGCGGGGTGGGCCAGCCGCGCAGCGCGTGCACGATGGAGCGCAGCGCGGTCAGCGTGGTCACCGCGGCTTGCCAGCCCTGCGCCATCGCCACGCAGCCCACCGCCCGCCCGTCCAGGTACGGGCGAGGATCAGCACGGAGGTCCTCGACGTAGTCGAGAGCGTTCTTCACCAACCCGGAGACGGTGCCGTGATAGCCAGGCGAGACGAGTACCACCCCGTCCGCCTCCCGGAGCGAGGCCACCAGCCGGTGCGCCATCGTGCCGCGCTCCCGCACTGCCGGGTCATAGAAGGGCAGCACCAGCTCCGCACCGGTGATCGCGACGGTCTCCGCGCCGGCGAGCCGGGCACCTTGCAGCACGAGGCGCAGGGCTCGCTCGGACTGCGAGTCCGCACGCATCGAACCACCGATGCCGACGACGGTGAGACCCATGAGTTCCGACATTACGGGGGAATGCTGGCACCCGGGTGCACGAGGGCCCGGCACCCCCAGGTGCCGGGCCCTCGTTCATTCCCCTCGGTCAAGACTGTCCGGCACGCACGCCCTGCTCGATCCGGTCGCCCAGGTCCTTGTCGACGTTGCGCCAGTACTCGAAGGCCCGCTGCAGGACCGGCTCGCTCACTCCGTCCAGCAGGTGACCGGCGATGTTGCCGACCAGCCGCTCCCGCTGCTCGTCGGAGAGCACCTCGCGGACCATGGTGCCGGCCTGGCCCCAGTCGCTGTCTTCCGCCCGCAGTGTGTACGCGGAGCGGACCATGTCCCCGTCGCTCGCCCACACCGCCATCTCGCCGTAGCGCGCGCTGTCGGCCTTCGGCCCGCCGTAGGAGTTCGGCGCGTACACCGGGTCCGACACCTTCTGGACCCGCATGGCGCCGTCCTTGCTGTAACTGTGCACCGGCGCTTGCGGCGCGTTCACCGGGATCTGCTGGTAGTTCACTCCCATCCGGGCGCGGTGCGCGTCGGCGTAGGAGAACAACCGGGCCAGCAACATCTTGTCCGGGCTCGGGCCGATACCCGGTACGAGGTTGTTGGGCTGGAAGGCGGCCTGCTCGATCTCAGCGTGGTAGTCGGTGGGGTTGCGGTCCAGCGTCATCCTGCCGACCTCGATCAGCGGGTAGTCGCCGTGCGGCCAAACCTTGGTCAAATCGAACGGGTTGAACCGGTAGGTCTTGGCGTCCTCGAACGGCATGATCTGCATGTTGAGCGTCCAGCTCGGATGCTCACCCCGCTCGATCGCCTCGTACAGATCCCGCTGGTGGTAGTCGCCGTCCACCCCAGCCAGCCGGTCGGCCTCGGCCTGGGTGAGGAAGTCGATGCCCTGGTCGGTCTTGAAGTGATACTTGACCCAGAACCGCTCGCCCCCGGCGTTGACCCACATGTAGGTGTGGCTGGAGTAACCGTTCATGTATCGCCAGGTCTTCGGGATGCCCCGGTCACCCATCAGCCAGGTCACCTGGTGAGCCGACTCCGGCGAGAGCGTCCAGAAGTCCCACTGCATGTCATGATCGCGCAGGCCGTTGTTGGCGCGGCGCTTCTGTGAACGGATGAAATGCTGGAACTTCATCGGGTCCCGGACGAAGAACACCGGGGTGTTGTTCCCGACCATGTCGTAGTTGCCCTCGCTGGTGTAGAACTTCAGCGAGAAGCCACGCGGATCGCGCCAGGTGTCGGGGCTGCCACGCTCGCCGGCCACCGTGGAGAACCGGGCCAGCATGTCGGTCTTGACCCCCGGCTGGAAGACCGCGGCCTTGGTGTAGGCACTGACGTCCTTGGTCACCTCGAACCGGCCGAAGGCGCCGCCGCCCTTCGCGTGCGGCTGACGCTCCGGGATGCGCTCGCGATTGAACTGCGCCATCTGCTCGATGAGATATGCGTCCTGCAACAGGATCGGACCGTCGGGGCCGACGGTGAGCGAGTGCTCGTCACTCGCGACCGGCACGCCCGCATCCGTTGTCGTCGGCTTGGGCTGCATGTTGGTCACTGTGCTGCCTCCTGGTGAGCTGAATGGGGGGAAACGAGGCACGCGGGGCAGATTCCCCAGAACACCACCTCGGCCTCGTCGAGCTGGTAGCCATGGTCATCGCTGGGTGTCAGGCACGGACGCACATCGACGGCGCAGTCGACGTCCTCGGCGCGCCCGCAGGAGCGACACACTACGTGATGATGATTATCCCCAGTGCGACGCTCGAACCGGGCCGGGTGCCCCGCAGGCTCGATCCGGCGGACCAACCCCGCGGCGGTGCAGGCGGCCAGCACGTCGTACACGGTCTGGGTGGAGACCGATCCCAGTCGTTGCGCCACCCCGGTGCGAATCTGCTCCGCGGTGGCATGGGGATGATCGAACAACCACTGCAGCAGGCACTCCCGGGGTGCGGTCACCCGCAACCCCGCCTGGCGCAGCTGATGCCTGATATCCGGAGGGAACATGACGCTGGACACTATCCCGCGCTATCTGGAACGAGTCAAGAAAAAGGGTCGTGGGTGGG
>DASYAZ010000093.1:0-35564 GCA_036501085.1 Pseudonocardiaceae bacterium
TTGCGCCGCTGCCAACGATGTCCTGAGCAACACCCAGTCCTACGCGGGTAAGCAGGTCACGGTTACCGGGAAGGTCGACCGGGTGGTCGGCCCGCACGCCTTCACCGTTGCCGCCACCAACCCCAGCACCAGTGGCAACCACAGCAATGCGCAGAGCAGCGCGACACAATCCCTGCTTGTTGTCAGCAAGGAGAGCGCAGCGCTTACTCCCGGGTCCCCCGTCGAGCTCACCGGTACCTTGCAACCGACGTTCGACGCCAATCAGGCCGCAGTCGGCACCGGGGGCAACCTCGACCCGACAGCATTCACCGCCTACAACGGCCAGCCCTACGTCCAGGCCGTGTTCGCCGGGCCGGTCAGTGCCAACCTGACCGGTGCTCAAGGCAACAACGGCGGCTAACGCGGCTTGATGACCAACCAGCCGCGACCGCGACTGCCGGGAGAGCATGCCGCCAAAGTCGGTGGCGTGCCCCCGGCAGCTCGCAGAGGGATTGCGGTCCCGGGTGACCTCGTGGCCGCTCTGCTCCTCGGTCAGTTCAGGATGGCGAGGTCGAGCTGCTGGAGGCGCGCGGGGTCGGCGATCACGTCGTACTCGGCGATCTTGTCGTCCTCGATGGTGAAGGTGAGCACGAGCAGCAGCCGCCCGCGCGGGGCCAAGACGAGTCCCACTGCGCCGTTGACCAGTGCCAGTTCGGCGGACTGCGACCGGGCGGCCAGTGCCACCGTCCCCTCCGCTACGGCCTGCGCGCCGTAGACCTCGGCCGCTGCGCCCGGAGGCAGGGCGGCGGGGTCGGCGCGACGCACCACGTCGGGGGCCAACACCGCAAGGATCGCGGTGAGATCACCGGCCCGCGCGGCGGTCAGGAACGCAGAGACGACCTGCCGGTGGCGGGCAAGCTCGGCCGCCGGGACTGCCGGGGTGCCCCGTACTTTGTGGCGGCGCGGCTGGCCAGCTTCTTCGTGGCGACCGGGGTGCGCTCCACGATGGGCGCGATCTGGTCGAACGGCACGGCGAACATGTCGTGCAGCACGAACGCGATCCGTTCGGCGGGGGCCAGCGTGTCCAGCACCACCAGGAGCGCGCGGCTCACCGAGTCGGACAGCATCACCTGGTCTTCCGGGTGATTGTCCTGATCAGGGTCCCAGGTCTGGTCGAGGACCTGCTGCCCGGTCAGATCCTCGGGTCGTGACCTGCGCGAGCGCAGCATGTCCAGGCAGATGCGGGTGACCACCGTCCGCAGCCAGCCTGCCAGGTTCTCCACATTGCCGGCGTCGATCCGGTCCAGGCGCAGCCATGCCTCCTGCACGGCATCATCGGCCTCGCTGAGTGAGCCGAGCATCCGGTAGGCCACCGCGCGAAGCTGGCCGCGCTGCGCTTCGAACCGTTGCACCAATCCGACCCGCTCGTCCACCGGTCACCTTTCCTTCTCGCGGACCGTCACCCTCATGACGAACGCAACGCAGCCGACGTGACAGGAGGACCGGTGACGTCCCTGCTGCACCTGGATTCGAGTGCCCAACGCTCTAGCGAATCGATCAGCAGGCAGCTGACCGGGTTGTTCGCCGACACCTGGCGGGCCGTGCACGGCCCGGCCGGATACCGGTACCGGGACTTGACGGCCGACCCGGTGCCGCCGCTGGGTACCGCCTATTGCACGCTCGGCCGGCGAGTGGAGCGACACGGTCTCCTCCCGCCGGCCAGGGTGGCCGCGCTGGTCGAGAGCCCGGCCGAGCAACACCAGTGGTCGCTGACCCGCCCACTGATCACCGAACTGCTGGCGGCCAGCACCGTGCTGATCGGTGCCCCGATGTACAACTACGCGGTACCCGCCTCGCTGAAGGCCTGGATCGACCGGGTCAGCTTTCCCGGCGCCTTCACCGACCCGGACACCGGGGAGAGCCTGCTACACGGTACGCGGGTAGTAGTGATCACCGCGCGAGGCGGCGCGTACGGCCCCGGCAGCCCACGGCAGGCCTGGGATCCGCTGCCCGCACCGCCGCCGTGAGCTCCTTGGCCAGCTCACGCAACTCCGGCGCGGTGCACGACCGTGCCCGAACAGTGACTGCCCGAAGTGGTCACAGATCACAGTGGTGCCCGGGTCACGCTCAAGCTCCGCCACCATCACCGTGACATTTCGGGCCAGCTCCCGCGCTTCCTTCAAATGGAAGGTCTCGCCGCTCGCCAACGTAGATCGGTTCACTCGCCATCAGATGCTCCATCCAGCTCGCTGCTCACCCGAGCCACTCCCGCAGAACTTCGGACAGCTCTCGCGCGCCATCTTCACTCAGCAGGATCACACAGGAGCCGGTCACGTGGGGGTCCAGCTCGATCTGGTCGTTCAGCTTGCGCACGACCAGGTTGGCGAACCCAACCGGTCCCCGGTGCAACGTGCAGCTCACGTGGATCACGCGGCGATTTCCGCCGCCGGGAGCACTCATGTGTTGACCATCGTCCCGGCGTGGAACACTGGCGACCCTACCAGTGTCGCCTGCGGCTGAAGTGGGGAAAGAGGCGACAGCGGGAGGACGTGATGAACCGGGCGGAGTTCGCCGCCGACCTCGCACGCAGACGTGCCGACGCGGGCCTGAGCCTTGCCGACCTCGCAACGCGGGCGCACGTCCACCGAGGCTATGCAAGCAACGTCGAACACGGTCACCGCTGGCCCACACGGACCGTCGCCCAAGCCCTCGACGCGGCCCTCGACGCCGACGGGGCACTACTGACCACCTGGGAAGCCGCGAACCAGTTGCCGCGCGTACGACCCATCAGCGACCAACCCACAGAACTGCTCGAGCTAGTCGCCCGAGCCGAAGCCAGCGACGTCTCCCGCACCACACTGGACCTGCTGGACCTCCGCGTGGACGACACGGCGCGGGCCTACACCCGAGTACCACCCGACCAACTGCTACGTGAGGTGCGCGCCAGCGCCCACCAGATCGGTCGCCTCCTCGATGGCCGCGCCACCCTCACCCAGCGCCGCAGGCTGCTCGTCGCGGCCGGATGGACGGCACTGCTCGCAGCCACCCTGCACGTCGACCTCGGGCAGCGCGCCGCGGCGAGCACCGCACGCACCGTCGCCGGATCACTGGGTCGGGAAACCGAGTACGACGAGATCAGTGCCTGGGGTTGCGAGGTGGACGCCTGGACCGCGCTGGTCGACCAAGACTGGAGCCATGCCGCGGCCTTAGCAGCCGCCGGAGAGGCCCTCGCCCCCACAGGGAGCCCCGCAGCGGCCCAGCTCGCCATGCAAGCCGCCAGGGCGGCAGCACGCCTCGGTGACGGTCCCGAAGTGCGGGCCGCGCTCCGCCGGGCCGCGGCGGCGCTGGAGCAACAGTCGCAGGACCGCCCACCCGACCACCACTTCCATGTGGACCCCGCCAAGCTGGAGCTCTACACCGGCACCGCCCTGTCGTGGCTCGGTGACCCCGCCGCAGAAGCCATCGCCCGGCACGCCGCCGAGGACTACCAGGCCAGCGGCCGCCGCCGCCGGTTGGCAACCGCCTACCTGGACCTCGGGTTGGTACTGACACGACTCGGGCGCCCCGACGAGGCGGCGCATTGCGGTCTGCTCGCACTCGGAGCGAACCACCTCGTGCCCTCCAACGCCTGGCGGGCCGACGAGTTGATCGCCGCAGTCAGCGGGTACCGCGGTGTGCCTGAGGTCGAGGAATTCCGCGAGCTCGCCGCCCAGCGAGGCCGGGGCTGACACGACCACGGCCCCGGTCAGTACCAGGGGGCCGCGGCGGCTGGTGGTGTGTTGAGCCCCGTCAGCAAGGGAAGGTCCCAGCAGGCACGCTGGGGGTGCCGGCTGACTGCGGCGCGCCGTGGACAGATGCGGACGGCTAGGGACAGTGGTCCGACACATCTGCCCAGCCTCTGACCTGGGGATATGTGACTTGGGGCCAGATGGACAGGTCAGACGGTGTCAGTGGGCGCAGCAGGGCTCGAACCTGCGACCTCTCGCTTGTAAGGCGAGCGCTCTTCCGCTGAGCTATGCGCCCGGCGCCTCCGGCGTTCCCGGTGGCCTGCCTGCTTCAGGATGGCAGGCAGGCCATGGCTTGCTTCCAGATGGTCTGGTCCCGTGCCTCACCAGGGCCATTCAGCTCCGCGAAGCGGATCACTCCCTCGGTGTCCACCAGGAAGGTACCCCGGTTGGCGAAACCGGTCTTGTCGAAGAACACCCCGTACTCCTGCGCCACCTTGCCGTGCGGCCAGAAGTCGGACAGCAGTGGGAACTCATACCCCCGCTGGTCAGACCATGCCTTGAGGGTGAACACCGAGTCCACCGACACTCCCAGCACCTGCACACCGGCGAACTCTGCCGCGTCCTCGCGCAGCTGATCCAGCTCACCGGTGCAGATACCGCTGAAGGCCAGCGGGTAGAAGACCACGAGCACGTTGCGCTTGCCGCGGAGATCCGACAGTGTCCAATCCTGGTTGTTCTGATCTTTCAGAGTGAAGTCCGGCGCCTGGTCCCCGACTTCCAGTGGCATAACACTCACGCCCTCCGCGACTCATCGTTTGGATTTGGCCGCCTTGGGCGTCGCCAACCTGGTGGCCGCCCAGTCCTCACTCACACTGATGTTGGACGTTTGCGCCAGACCAACAGTGGGGGCAGCCTCAGCGATGTCCGAGGGTTCGACGTGACCATCACGTCCAGTTTTGGGGGTGAAAACCCAGATCACGCCGTTATCGGCTAGTGGCGCCCGGGCATCGACGAGGGTGTCCACCAGGTCACCATCGTCGTCACGCCACCACAGCAGCACCACATCGACGATCTCGTCAGAGTCGTCGTCGAGCAGTTCAGCACCGATCACCTCCTCAATCGCCGCACGCACCTCGTCATCAACGTCATCGTCCCAGCCGAGCTCCTGCACGACCATGTCCGATTCGATCCCGAGCCTCTCGGCAACGCCGAGTTTGCCGGCGTCTCCCGCCGCGGCGGCGACCACGGTGTTCACCCCTCCACATACGTCAAGCCAGGCGGCGTCCGCCCGGCGAGTAATTTTCTGCAAGGTGTCCAAGCGAACACTGCGGCCCGGCCATAGCGCAACTGCCAGCAGCGGGACACGCCGATTCCGGACAGCCGGACGCTTATCCTGTGGATAGCCGTGATACCGATCTTGGGGCCGTCGAGCATGCGACAGAATGCTCCCCTGGCGGCCGTTCGGGGTACTCCACCAGGCCGGTCACCCGAATGACGCAGTACACGGTGGCCTCAGGGTCCCGGGGGCCGTAAAACAGGTGTACCACGTTAGATATCAAGGCGAGGAGATCCCTTGGCCACGCAGCAGCAGCGCTCACCTGCCCGGGTGCGAGTCATCCGGGACGGGGTGGCGGCTCACCTACCGGACATCGACCCAGACGAGACCGCGGAATGGCTGGAGGCCTTCGACTCCGCCGTGCTGTCGGGGGGCAAGCAGCGAGCTCGCTACCTGATGCTGCGGCTGCTGGAGCGCGCCCGCGAGAACGGCGTCGGTGTCCCGTCACTGACCAGCACGGACTACGTCAACACCATTCCCACCGAGAACGAGCCGTGGTTCCCGGGCGACGAGGACACCGAGCGGCGCTACCGCGCCTGGATCCGGTGGAACGCGGCGATGATGGTGCATCGGGCGCAACGTCCCGGTGTCGGTGTCGGCGGGCACATCTCCACCTACGCCTCCTCGGCCGCGCTCTACGAGGTGGGCTTCAACCACTTCTTCCAGGGTAAGGACCACCCCGGCGGCGGGGACCAGATCTTCATCCAGGGACACGCCTCTCCCGGCATCTACGCCCGGGCGTACCTGGAGGGCCGGTTGAGCGCCGGGCAGCTCGACGGGTTCCGGCAGGAGTTCTCGCACGCAGGCCAGGGCGGCGGGCTGCCCTCCTACCCGCACCCCCGGCTGATGCCCGACTTCTGGGAGTTTCCCACCGTCTCGATGGGGCTGGGCCCCATCAACGCCATCTTCCAGGCCCGGTTCAATCGCTACCTCACCGATCGCGGGATCAAGGACACGTCGCGTCAGCATGTGTGGTGCTTCCTCGGCGATGGGGAGATGGACGAGCCGGAATCCCGCGGGCAGATCCAGGTCCCGGCCATCGAGGGGCTGGACAACCTCACCTTTGTGGTGAACTGCAACCTGCAGCGCCTCGACGGCCCGGTCCGGGGGAACGGCAAGATCATCCAGGAGTTGGAGTCGTTCTTCCGCGGCGCCGGCTGGAACGTGATCAAGGTGATCTGGGGCCGTGAGTGGGACGGCCTGCTCCACGCCGACCGGCAGGGCGCACTGGTGAACCTGATGAACGTCACCGCCGATGGGGACTACCAGACGTACAAGGCCAACGACGGCGGCTACGTCCGCGAGCACTTTTTCGGCCGCGACCCGCGCACCAAAGAGCTTGTGCGCGAGTTGTCCGACGCCGACATCTGGAACCTCAAACGAGGTGGGCACGACTACCGCAAGGTCTACGCCGCCTACCAGGCCGCCACCCAGCACCACGGCCAGCCCACGGTGATCCTGGCCAAGACCATCAAGGGCTACGGCCTGGGCCCGCATTTCGAGGGCCGCAACGCCACCCACCAGATGAAGAAGCTCACCCAGGAGGACCTCAAGCTGCTCCGGGACGCCCTGCGGATCCCCCTCACGGACGCGCAGCTCGAGCAGGACCCGACCCTGCCGCCCTACTACCACCCGGGCCCGGACGCGTCGGAGATCCAGTACATGTGCGAGCGCCGCCGGGCACTCGGCGGGTTCCTCCCCGAGCGGCGGACCAAGGGCACGCCCCTGGTACTGCCCGGTGACAAGGTCTACAGCGTGCTGCGCCGCGGTTCGGGCAAGCAGGAGGTCGCCACCACGATGGCGTTCGTTCGCCAGCTCCGGGAACTGATCAAAGATCCTCAGATCGGACCGCGCTTCGTGCCGATCATTCCGGACGAGGCGCGCACCTTCGGCATGGACTCGATGTTCCCCACGCAGAAGATCTACAACCCGCACGGGCAGCTCTACACCTCGGTGGACGCCGAGCTGATGCTGGCCTACCGGGAGAGCGAGCAGGGCCAGATCCTGCACGAAGGCATCAACGAGGCAGGCTCCACCGCCTCGTTCACCGCAGCAGGCACCTCCTACGCCACGCACAACGAGCCGTGCATCCCGGTCTACATCTTCTACTCGATGTTCGGCTTCCAGCGCACCGGCGACGGGCTGTGGGCAGCAGGCGACCAGATGGCCCGCGGCTTCCTGCTCGGTGCGACCGCGGGACGCACCACACTGGTCGGCGAGGGGCTGCAGCACAACGACGGCCACTCGCTGCTGCTCGCCGCGTCCAACCCCGCTGTGGTGGCCTACGACCCCGCGTTCGGTTTCGAGATCGCGCACATCGTCCGCGACGGGCTACGCCGGATGTACGGCAACAGTGACGATCCGGCCGCCCGCGATCCGAACGTCTTCTACTACCTCACCCTCTACAACGAGGCCTACCCCCAGCCGGCCGAACCCGCCGACCTCGACGTCGAGGGCCTGCTGGGGGGCCTGTACCGGTACGCGCCGGCGCTGGGCACCGGCAAGCACGAGGTGCAGCTGGCTGCCTCCGGGGTGGCGCTGCCGTGGGCGCTGCGCGCCCAGGAGATGCTGGCTCAGCAGTGGGATGTGCAGGCCGGCGTGTGGTCGGCGACGTCGTGGTCGGAGTTACGCCGCGAGGCCGTGGAGGTCGACCGGCACAACCTGCTGCATCCAGCGGCCGAGCCCCGGGTCCCGCACGTGACCCGGGCCCTGCAGGGTGTGACGTGCCCGCTGATCGCGGTGTCGGACTGGATGCGCGCGGTACCCGACCTGATCCGGCCCTGGGTGCCCACCGACCTGATCACCCTGGGCACCGATGGCTTCGGCTTCTCCGACACCCGCCCGGCCGCGCGGCGGCACTTCCTCATCGACGCCGAGTCCATCGTGGTGGCCGCCCTGGCCGCGCTGGCCCACCGCGGCCAGATCGACCGCTCCACCGTCACCGAGGCAGCCCGCCGATACCGCATCGACGACCCCCAGTCGGCCTAGCGGCTCGTGAGTGGAATTGAGTGCTATAACACTGTTTGCCACTCACGAGCCGGCAACGCCGGCACTCATCTCCCAGATCAGGATCTCGGCGCCCGCGGGGCCTGCGGTAGCGCGCTGACCACCGGCGGCGGTCATCCGGACCGCGTCACCGGTGTCGAGTGAGCCGGTGCCTTCGAGGTCCACCGAGCCACGGGCGATGAATAGGTGCACGAACGCCGCCGCGGGCAGCTCGATCGAGTGCTCCGGCTGCAACCGGGTGGCGTACAGCGCCGCATGCCGCTGCTGGATCGAGATCGCCCGGCAGTCCCGGTGGGCGTCCATCCCGGACGCCATCACGACGAGCTTGCCCGATCCCGCATCGACCGGGCCCAGCTCGCTGGTGATGTCCAGTTGCTCGTAGCTGGGCTCGATCGAGCGAGAGTCCGGCGGCACCCACATCTGCACGAAGTGCACGTCCTGATCGTGCTGCTCACCGTCGAGCTCCCAGGAGTTGTTCTTCTCCGAATGCTCGATCCCGGTACCCGCACTCATCCGCTGGGCCAGCCCGGGGTAGATGACCCCGACGTTACCTGCGGAATCCTCATGCACCAGCGAGCCCTCGAGCACCCAGGTCACGACCTCCATGTCGCGATGCGGGTGTGTCTCAAATCCCATTCCGGCCTGCACCACGTCGTCGTTGTTCACCAGTAACAGGCCGAAATGGGTGTTCGCCGGGTCGAAGTGCCGGCCGAAGGAAAAGCTGTGCCAGGAGTCCAGCCACTCCAGCGCGGTGCGCTTACGCTCCCCCGCCCGCCGCACGTCGATCCTGGGCACAAGCTTCGGTGGCGAGCTGACCATCTTCTCTCCCTCGACCCTCTCTCCTCACCCACGCAGGCTGCTGGCGCGCCGAGCGCCGCGCCTACGATCCCTGCCAGGACAGACACTATCGCGCTACGCCGCCGACTGCGGCCTCCCGGCGTCGCACCGGATTCGTCCACCCCGCTGGCGTGCAATGCTGGGCTGTATGACCATTCAGGCTGCTACCCACCCATTGCTGACCAGCACCTTGCGCAGGCTGGCTCGGGCATCGGGTGAGTTGGCTGCCGCCTGCGTCGCCGAGATGGAGCGGCGTTATCCCTGGTTCCGGCGGCTTCCGGCCGACCAGCGGGCCGGGATCCTGCTGGTCACGCAGACCAGTGTGGCCAACTTCGTGGAATGGCTCAAAGATCCACAGCACTCGGTGAAGTTCACCCTCGACGCGTTCCGCACCGCCCCCCGCGATCTGGCTCGCTGGGTCAGCCTGCGCCAGACCGTCGAGCTGGTCCGCGTCGCCACCGTGGTGTTCGAGCAGCAGCTGCCGGAGCTCGCCGCCGACGACGTCGAGCGCGCACTGCTCACCGAGGCATCCTTGCGCTACGGCCGCGAGGTCGCCTTCGCCGCCGCCAGCACCTACGCCGGTGCGGCTGAGGCACGCGGTGCCTGGGACGCCCGGCTGGAAGCGCTCGTGGTGGACGGCATCATGCGTGGTGACGGCGAGGAATGGCTGTGGTCCCGCGCGGCGGCACTGGGTCTGGATCCCGCCGCCCCAGCGACGGTGCTGGTCGGTAACCCCCCTCCTGACGAGCCGCCGGAGCTGCTCTCCGATATCCGGAGCATCGCGATCCGCACCGGCCGGGGCGTGCTGGTCGGCGTGCAGGGCTCCCGCCTGGTTCTGGTCGTCAGTGGTCGGTCCGAGCTGCCGGAGAAACCCAGCTGGATGATCGAGGCCTTCGGTGCGGGGCCCGTGGTCGTCGGGCCGACGGTCACCTCGCTGGCAGACGCCCACCGCAGCGCCGCCGACGCCCTGTCCGGGCTACGCGCGGTGGCCGCCTGGCCGACAGCGCCGCGCCCGGTTCCGGCCGCCGAGTTACTTCCCGAGCGGGCGCTGGCCGGGGACCCGGAAGCCGAACGGCTCCTGGTGGATCAGGTGATGCGACCGTTGGCCGAGGCCACTGGCGGGCTGGTCCCGACACTCGATGCCTACTTCGATGCCGGCGGCGTGCTGGAAGCGTGCGCGCGGCAGCTGTTCGTCCACCCCAACACGGTCCGCTACCGGCTGCGCCGGATCGCCGAGATCACCGGGCGGGTCCCCGGCGACCCGCGGGACGGGCTGGTGCTACGGGTAGGCATGGCGGTGGGCCGGTTGGCGCGAGCCCGCGGCCTGTGGTGAGCGGCCCCGAGGATTTGTAGACACTCGACAAGAACGCCGCAGTGGACTTCGTGCCGGGCAGCATCACGGCCGCAGGGGCGCAGGGTGTTCAGTGGGCAGGATGATCGCGCTCCTTGCACCCGGACAAGGTGCCCAGTCCCCCGGCATGCTGTCCCCCTGGTTGGCGCTGGCGGGCGTGGAAGACCGGATCGCCGAGTGGTCCGAGGTGGCACAGCTGGATCTCCGGCAGCTGGGCACCACAGCGGATGCCGAGGAGATCAAGGATACTGCGGTGACTCAGCCGCTGGTGGTAGCGCTGTCGCTGCTCGCCGCCGAGGAGTTGATCCGCCGGCTCGACCTGCCGGCCGACACCCCGGTCGCCGGGCATTCGGTGGGCGAGCTCGCCGCGGCAGCCGTGGCCGGGGTGCTCACCGCCGAGGAGGCCATCGCCCTCGCCGCGGTCCGCGGCCGGGAGATGGCTGCGGCGTGCTCGCTGTGGCCTACCGGGATGTCCGCGGTGCTCGGGGGCGATCCCGACAAGGTCCTGGCGGCGCTGGCCACACTGGGGTTGGAGCTCGCCAACCACAACGGTGCCGGGCAGCTTGTCGCGGCCGGGCGCCTGGAGGACCTGGCTGAACTGGCGCAGCACAAGCCCGACCAGTCCCGGGTACGGGCGCTACCCGTCGCCGGAGCGTTCCACACCCGGTACATGGCTCCTGCCGAGCGTGCGCTGGCCCAGTGCGCAGCCGAGCTCACCGCCAAGGACCCCGCCTACCCGCTGCTGTCCAATGCCGATGGGAGTGTGGTGGCCGACGGTGCGGAGATACTGCACCGGCTGGTCGTGCAGGTGACCAAGCCGGTCCGCTGGGACTACTGCATGGCTACGCTGCGCGCTCTGGACGTGTACGCCACCGTTGAGCTTCCCCCGGCCGGCACGCTGTCCGGGCTGGTCAAACGGGAGTTGAGAGGAACCACGACGCTGGCACTGAAGACGCCCGAGGACCTGGACAAGGTCGCGGGTGTGCTCGGCGAGCACACCCGGACCGATCGTCACGGAACACCGGCGTGAGCGCCCGCATCCGGCAGTTCGCCCCGGCCGTCGGGGCGCGCATGCTCGGTCTGGGCAGCCAGCAGCCCGAGCAGATCGTGACCAACGCCGACATCCGCGCCCGCGGGGTGGACACCACCGACGAGTGGATCCGCAACCGGGTGGGCATCATCGAGCGGCGTTTCGCCCGCGCAGACGAGTCCGTGGTGGACATGGCCGTCGATGCGGGTTCCAAGGCCCTCGCCGACGCCGGGCTGGCCCCCTCGGAGATCGATGCGGTGCTCGTCGCGACCTGCACGATGCCTGCCTACATCCCGAACGCCGCGGCGCAGACCGCGGACCGGATCGGGGTGCATGCCGCCCCCGCCTTCGACCTCAACGCGGCGTGCGCGGGCTTCTGCTACGGGCTGGGCACCGCATCAGACATGGTCCGTTCCGGCTCGGCGCGGCATGTGCTGGTGATCGGCGCGGAGAAACTGTCCGACTGGGTGGACCCCATGGATCGCTCCACCTGCATCATCTTCGCCGATGGTGCGGGCGCTGCGGTAGTGGGCCCGGCCGGCGCGGAGGGACAGCCCGGGATCGGCCCGATCGCTGCCGGCAGCGCCGGGGACCTCGTGCAGACCATCGTGGTGGCCGACCGCAACTCCTCCATCCGCCAGGAGGGCCAGGAGGTGTACCGGTGGGCGATCACCAGGATCGCACCGGTGGCGCTGCGGGCACTCGAGCTTGCCGGGCTCACCGCGGCCGATGTCGACGTGCTGGTACCGCACCAGGCCAACCTGCGCATTGTGGAGGCCATCGCCAAGCAGGTCCGGGCGGCCGGTGCTCGCGCGGACATGGTGGTGGCCGACGATATCGTGCACTCGGGGAATACCTCCTCGGCCTCGATCCCACTCGCGCTGGATCACATGCGAGCCGAGGGCCGGGTCCGTTCCGGGGACATCGCGCTGCTGGTCGGTTTCGGGGCTGGGCTGTCCTACGCGGGCCAGGCGGTGGTGCTGCCGTGATCGGTCCTACCGTGAGCCGGTATTCCCGCAGCAGGACAAGACATCGGACTGCGGGGCCGGCTGCCCCGATCACTGACCGACAGAAAGGACATGCGCCAGTGACGAACGAAGAGATTCTCAACGGCCTCGCCGAGATCGTCAACGAGGTGGCGGGCGTCGAGACCAGCGAGATCACCCCGGAGAAGTCTTTCGTGGACGAGCTGGACATCGACTCCCTGTCCATGGTGGAGATCGCCGTGCAGGTGGAGGACCGGTTCGGCGTCAAGGTGCCTGACGACGTGCTGGGCAACCTCAAAACCGTCGGCGACGCGGTGGACTACGTCGCCAAGACCGCATGACTGGGGTTACCACAGAGGTCGTCATCACCGGTCTCGGAGCCACCACACCGCTCGGCGGGGACATCGCCTCGACATGGGATGCCCTGCGCTCGGGAAAGAGCGGCGTCGTCGCGCTGACCGAGGACTGGGTTGATCGCTTCGACCTGCCGGTGCGGATCGCCGCGAAACTCGCGGTCGATCCCACCGACTCATTGCCGCGGGTGGAGGCCCGCCGCTGGGACCGGTGCGAGCAGGTCGCGATGGTCGCAGCGCGGGAGGCCTGGCAGCACGCCGGCGCACCGGAGGTGGAGCCGGAACGGCTGGCGGTCGTGATCGGCACCGGGATCGGTGGCGCGCTGACCCTGCTCGGGCAGGACGACCTGCTGGAGAACGTGGGCATGCGCAAGGTCTCCCCGTTGACCATCCCCATGCTCATGCCCAACGGGCCGGCTGCGCACGTTGGTCTGGACTTGGGTGCTCGGGGCGGCGTGCACGCCCCGGTGGCCGCGTGCGCCTCCGGGGCCGAAGCGTTGGCCATCGCCTGGCGGATGTTGCGGGCCGGTGAGGTCGACGTGGTGGTGGCCGGTGGCGCGGAGGCGTGCATCGTTCCCATCACGCTGGCCGGATTCGCCCAGATGCGGGCGATGAGCACCCGCAACGACGAGCCCGAACGGGCCTCGCGCCCGTTCGACATGGCACGGGACGGGTTCGTGCTGGGCGAGGGTGCCGGGGTGATGGTCCTGGAACGGGCGGAGTTCGCCGCCGCGCGTGGGGCCGCCCGGCACGGCCGGCTGGCTGGGGTGGGTACCAGTTCCGATGGCCACCACATCACCGCGCCCGAGCCGGAAGGAATCGGAGCCGGCCGAGCGATCTCGGCTTCGTTACGGACCGCGGGGCTGGACAAAGCCGATATCGGGCATGTCAACGCGCACGCCACCGCCACACCGGTGGGTGACGTGGCCGAAGCCGCTGCGATCCGCACCGCCATCGGTGACCACGCCGTGGTCACCGCACCCAAGGGGGCGTTGGGTCACCTGCTGGGTGCCGCGGGCGCAGTCGAGGGACTGGCCTGCGTGCTGGCGCTGCGAGACGGTGTGGTGCCTCCCACGCTGAACCTGGAGGATGCCGACCCTGGTGTGCAACTCGACGTCGTCACCGGCTCCGCCCGCGATGTGAAGCTGCAGGCAGCCGTCAACGACTCGTTCGGATTCGGCGGGCACAACGTCGCGCTCGCCTTCACCTCAGCCTGACCGGCGCAGGTAAAGCATTCGCTCCCGAGGAGATCACGGATGACAGCTCTGGCCCATCCGGCCCGCACCGATATCCAGTCCGGCAACGGCACGGCTACTAATCAGCGGGACCCGGAAGTGCGCCTGCGCCATCTGTTCGACCCGGGCACTCTGGTGGCGCTGCACCCCCACGACAGCAGCGGCGTGCTCGCCGCCCGCGGCCGTGTCGACGGGGCGAGAGTGATCGCCTACTGCACCGACGCCACCACGATGGGCGGTGCGATGGGTTCGGCAGGATGCCGGCACGTCGTGGAGGCCGTCGACACCGCCATCCGGGAGCGGTCCCCCGTGATCGGGTTGTGGCACTCCGGTGGAGCGCGTCTGGCTGAGGGAGCGGAGGCTCTGGACGGGGTCGGCCAGATGTTCGCCGCCATGGTCCGGGCGTCCGGGCGGGTCCCGCAGATCTCGGTCGTGCTCGGGCCGGCCGCCGGCGGAGCGGCCTACGGTCCCGCACTCACCGACATCGTGATCATGGCACCCGAGGGACGGGTGTTCGTGACCGGCCCAGACGTGGTCCGCAGCGTCACCGGTGAGCAGATCGACATGGAAGCACTCGGTGGTCCCAGCGCGCACGGCAAGAAATCCGGCGTGGCACACGTGATCGCCGACTCCGAGCCTGACGCGTTGCAGCGGGCCCGGCACATCGCCGGCCTGTTCGCCCGCCCCGGGATGTTCGACCTGCATGCTCTGGGTGAGGACGTCGATCTGTCCGAGCACCTGCCCGCCGAGCCGCAACGCGCCTACGACGTTCACCCCTTGCTGGGCGCCGTGCTGGATGAGCCCACCACCGACCAGATCGGGCTGGCCGGTGGGTTCGCCGAGCTGCAGCCCAAGTGGGCACCCAACATCGTGGTGGGGTTGGGCCGGTTCGCCGGGCGAACCATCGGAGTGATCGCGAACAACCCGCTGCGACTCGGGGGCTGCCTGGATTCGGCTTCGGCGGAGAAGGCATCCCGCTTCGTGCGGATGTGCGACGCCTTCGGCATTCCGCTGCTCGTCCTCGTCGACGTGCCCGGCTACCTCCCCGGTGTCGGCCAGGAGTGGGACGGGGTGGTGCGCCGCGGCGCGAAGCTGCTGCACGCCTTCGCCGAAGCGATCGTGCCCCGGGTCACGCTGGTGACTCGCAAGGCCTTCGGCGGCGCTTACATCGCCATGAACTCGCGGTCGCTGGGTGCCACCCAGGTCTTCGCCTGGCCGGATGCGCAGGTGGCGGTCATGGGCGCCAAGGCCGCAGTGGGCATCCTGCACCGCAGGGCGCTGGCGGCCGCCGCGGAGGACGAGCGTGAGGCGTTGCATGCCAAGCTCGCCGCCCACCACGAGCACAACCTGGGCGGGGTGGATCGCGCCGTCGCGATCGGGGCGGTGGACGAAGTGATCAAACCCGCTCAGACCCGCCGGCGCCTGGCCGAGGCGCTGGCCGCCGCACCCGCAGGCCGGGGTACGCACGGCAACATCCAGCTGTAACCACCTAGGCGACTTAGCAGGCCATGCGTAGATCCGAGTTCGGCGAGCTGGGGCCGAGCCGGATCTGGTCCCCCTTGCCGATCAGCGGGTAGGAAACCCACCAGCGCAGGCATCGCACCTGGAGCGCCGGGGGTGCGTCAGCCGGATTCTGCACGCTGGTGTAGGAGACCAGCGCGATGAGCCCACCACCCATGCGAGGTTCCACCCGTTGCACCACGATGCTTCCATCGAGCGTGGACCGGTACTGGTTACGCCAGGCAGCTTCCCCGAAATCGCGCGCCCACTGTGGGATCACGGCACTGCGCCACAGCTTGTAGTCGCCCGCGTTGATCGCATCGAAGTACTTCTGCAGCACCTTCCGGATCTGATTGGCGTCCGGATGAGCCGCGGAGCCCTCGGTGAGCACCACAGCAGCCGACCCCGGCTCCGGCGGCCGCCCCGGCGCTTTCGCACCGACTGAGCCAGCCGCTGTGGCGTCTGCGGCGTTCATCGCCCCGGAAACGGGCCGTAACTCGCGCAGCACCAACCCGGCACCCGCTGCGCCAGCGAGCACCACACACACCACCACGAGAAGGGCCCACCTGCGCCGGGCGACATGCTGCGCCACCGGCGCAGACTACGCCCCCGCTCCCCGCCCCGACATGGAGACATATCGGCCTCGACGGGTGCCGGATGACACCGATATGTCTCCATGTCGGGAACCGGGGTGCTTAGCCGACGCGGTGGAGCCAGCTGACGGGGGCGCCATCGGCGGCGCGACGGAACGGTTCCAGTGCGTCGTCCCAGGCTGTGCCGAGCAGTTGGTCGAGCTGGTGCGCGAAGGATTCAGCACCGCGGGCCGTGACTACGAGCGCCCGCAGCTGGTCCTCACCGACCACGATGTCACCGTTGGCGCTGGTACGGGATCGCCACAAGCCCAGCCCGGGCACGAAACAGAATCGCTCTCCGTCGACTCCGGTGCTGGGATCTTCGGTGACTTCGAAGCGCAGCATCGGCCAGGCTCGCAGCGCCCCCACGAGAACAGCCGCAGTACCGGGCTCGGCAGACCACTCACATTCAGCCCGCAACTGCCCAGGCGCCGCCGCCTGCGCCGTCCACTGCAGGTTCGCTCTGACCTGCAGAACGCCTGCTACCGCCCACTCGACGTGCGGACACACCGCGGACGGCGACGAGTGGACGTAGATCATCCCACTGGTACTCATGTTGTGCCTCCGCTGATCGACGAGGAGCGTCTTCCCCTACGTCCTCGTGATCACCGAGACATCGTTACACATTGTGCCCGCGTGGCCACTGTTTTGCCAGTGACCCGGTGTGTCGCCGGAAGCCGCGTGCCGCCGGCGAGACACCCACCTTCAGATGGTCAGTGTGTATGGGCCCCCAGCGCTTTCGCCGCGGCAAAGGTATCGACCAGTCCGGTGCCCTTGTCGAAGGACGTGGTGTACTTGCCCTCTCGCTGGTAAGGGGCACCGTTGGAATAGTGCACCGTGGTGAACTTCAGCACGTCCTCGACCTCGCCGGGAGACGCGCTCGGATCGGCTTGGAAGAGCAACGCCACGATCCCGGTGATCTGCGGTGCCGCCATCGAGGTACCACTGAGGGTGTTGTAGCTACCCACATCGAGAAGTCCAGGTCCGCTCTGCGGCTTGAGGCCGGTCGAACAGATCGGCAGGTAGGCACGGCAGGCACCGATGATTTTCTCACCCGGTGCGGAGATATCCGGCCAGGTCGACGGATCGCCTTTCGCCCCCCGCGAGGAGAACTTGGATACCAGGCCGCTGCGGGTACCGGTTCCACCGTCGTTATACGAGGCCACCGAGATGATCCCACCAGTCGGATCCTGAGCCGGCGGATTGGTGAGGCTCTTCGAGCCGTCGCCACCGTCATTGCCCGCAGCCCAGACGGTGACCACACCTTCCTTCGCGAGCTGGCGTTGCAGCTTGACCGTGGCCGAGTTCGGGTCGAACTTGCCCCCGCCCTGCGGGCCGTAGGAGTTGTTGACCACTCGGATAGGCGGGCACACCTTCGCCGAGACGCCCGGCCCGCAGGGGGCCGCATGATGCTCGAGCACCCAGTTCATCGACGAGTCCGCACTGATGATCACCACGGCGGCGCCGGTGGACAACGAGACGATCTTCGCGCCGGGAGCGGCGCCTGACACCTTGCTACCGTCACTCAGGGTGACCGGGCGGCCCGCGGCGATGCTGGCCACGTGGGAGCCGTGGCCACCGAGCGAGAGCGTGTCGGTGTCCACGTTCTTGGGCATGTCCACGATGCAGCTGTCGTCGGTGTTGGACTCGTCGAGACACACGCTCTTCAGGCTGCGTACCACCTTGCCCCCGGCGAACGCGGGGTGGGTCGGGTCGATGCCGGAATCGATCGTCGCCACCGTAACGCCGGTGCCATCGAGGGCCGAACCATTAGCCCCGACCAGACCCTCCTGGGCCTCCAGACCACGGGTCGCCAGCAGTGAGGTGGATCGGGTGGTCACCGGTGGGGCGGCGGGAGCCGCATCCACCGCGATGGGCTGGTCTCCTTCGAGGTAGGTCACGCCGGGTTGGGTGCGGGCTGCTTGGACCTGTGGTGCGGTCGCTCGCGCGACCACCACCCCGATTTTGCGAAAGGCGGTGACCCGCCGCATCCCGGTGGCGGTGACGGCCCGCTCGGCATCCGCGAGTGTTGCTCCATGGACCATCACCGGCATGTCACCGGAGACCGCTGACAGCAACTGCTCCACCATCGATGGCGACAGCGGAGCCGGTGCTGGTTCTGCGCTCGCTGGCATGGCGACCAGCAAGCCCCCAGCGATCAGGCCGCCGACCAGCGCACTGGTCAGCAAACCCCGTCGAGTCATGAACCCTCCCCTTGTTCGGCACGTCGAGACGCACTCAGTGAGTGAACACGTAGCGCGCACGACCGTCAACGCTACGCAATCATTGAGCTCGTCGTGCGATCGGCCGCTATAAACGAGACGCCTGTCACCCAGATCGGTTGCGGCCATCCTGGGGAAACGCACCGGGCCGCACCGCCAGATCACAGAGTGCCCAGCTACCAGCGGCGCATCGCGCGCATCCGCAGAGGTGAATCACCCGATTGCCGGGGAGCACCGGCAATCAGCTCGGGTCCTTCCCGGCATCGCATAATGAGCCGGCCGCCCGGATTGCATCGCAGATCTGCTCGGGGGGACCGGGTAAGCCGAACCACGACCCCTGGCCGGTATCGCACCCCACAGCCCGGAAGCGCTCACACTGGGCGAGGGTCTGCACACCCTCCGCGGTTACGGTCAGATCCAAGGCATGCGCCAGGTCGACCAGGGCCCCCACGATCCGCTGGTCCACAAGATCGGTGGGGGTCTGCATGCCCTCGGCGAACGAGCCGGCCAGCTTGAGCTCGTGCATCGGCAACCGGCGCAGGTCAGGAAGGTTCCAGTAGCCCATGCCGAAGTCATCGAGCGCGATCCGGACACCCATCCCGGACAGCTTCGTCAGCACCTTGAGCGGACCCGACTCGTCGCCCATCAAGGCCTGCTCGGTGAGCTCGAGTTGCAGGCAGGACGGGTCGAGCCGGTGACTGGTCAGGACCTCCTCGACATCGGCGACCAGAGCGGGCTCGCGGAGCTGCCGGGGCGCGAGGTTGACGCTGACGAACGGCGCGGCGTCACCGAAAATGTCCTGCCAGGCCCGGGCCTGCTCACACGCCCGGGTGAGCACCCAGCGCCCGAGTTGCACGATCGAACCGCTCTCCTCGGCCAGATCGATGAACCTGTCGGGTCCGAGCAGGCCAAAGGTGGGGTGAGACCAACGGACCAGGGCCTCGGCGCCACGCAGCGCTCCGTCCGTGAGGCTGACCAGCGGCTGGTACTCGACGAAGAACTCGCCGCGATCCACCGCGGCGAGCATCGTCGCAGACAGCGTGAACCGGGTCACCTCGCTGTCGTTTCGGTGCTGGTCGAACATCGCGTAGCGCCCCTTGCCGTTCGACTTCGCCCGGTACATCGTGATGTCGGCGGCCTGCAGGAGGTCCTCGGGACTGGTATCGGCTATCGGGCGCTCGACAACACCGATACTGGTGGTCACGGTCAGCTCATGATCGCGGACTCGAACAGGCTCAGCCATCGCCGCCAGAACTTTTTCCGCCAGTAGCGCCACGTCCGCCTCTCCGGCGGTGTCCTCAACGATGATGACGAACTCGTCGCCGCCCATTCGAGCGACCAGTTGACCCGGACCGCAGCAGCGGGTCAGCCGGGCCGCGACGGTTTTCAGTAACTGGTCACCAACGTCGTGCCCCAGGCTGTCGTTGACGACCTTGAACCCGTCCAGATCCAGGAAGCACAACCCGATCCGGCGTTGGTTGGCCGGGCCGGCGAATGCCTGTTCCAGCCGCTCGTTGACCAGCTGCCGGTTCGCCAGCGCCGTCAGCGGGTCGTGGTAGGCCAGGTGCTGCAGCGTGGCCTGCAGGCGCCGCCGTTCCGACACGTCCTCCAGCATCGCCACCTGGTAGGCGGGCTCACCGTTCTCGTCACGGACCAGCGATACCGTCACGTGGGTCCAGATCTCGCCCCCGTCACGGCGGTAGTACGGCTTCTCCAGCCGGAAATGATCCCGCGCACCACGGATCAGCTCGTCATAGATATCCCAGACACCGGCCCCGTCCTCCGGGTGAACCATTGCGCGGACATTGAATTGGCTGAGCTCCTCGAAGGTGTAACCGAACATCCCCAACAACGCTGGATTGGCATCGGTGATATTTCCATCCAGATCACCGATCCCGATACCGATGGCAGCACCCGTGAACATGGTGCGGAATTTCGCCTCGCTGGCGGCCAGCGCCTGTTCGGCCTGCCGGCGAGCTCGCAGCCCAGCCCGGTAGATCGCATCCTGTTCGTCCAGGCTTCGCTCGCGCAACGCGCTCGCGTACCCGGCCGCCATACTGCCGATCAACCGGGCCACCCGACCGGCGAGGTCCGGGCTGGGGTCGGGAGCGGTGCAGGCCAGCAGCTCCGGCATTCCCTCGGCAATCAGCGCCAGGGTCTCCCGGAGGGTCTCAGTGCCGGTGAAGTGCGCCGCGACCATGTCCATGCCGACCTGGCGGCCCACCGCGGGGTTGAACTCCACCGCCAGAGCACCGTCAACCAGTTGCTGGGTGAGACCGAGCAGGTGCCGGGTGAGCACGCGGCGTCCCATCGACACGTAACTCGTGCCGACGATCGCCTCGGCCCATCGCCGGGCGAACGCCTCGTGCTCGGCCTGGGTCATTCGTATCGGCCTACCGCAGCAAACCCGGTGAACCGCTCTGGATGGTCATCAACGTCAGCAGGTGAGTCCGGACGCCACAGCGGCAGGAACACGATCCCCGGAGGCACCAGGTCGAAGCCGGTCAGCAGCTCAGCGACCTCCGCGCGCGAGCGCATGGTCAACGGCGCACCGGCGCGCCGGTAGAGCTCGGTGTGCGACCCCGCCTGGTCGGGCCGGCCCTCGTGGGTGGCGTGCGAGAGAGAGATGTAGCTCCCGGGTGCCAGCATCTTGCGATACTCGGCGACGAAATTCGCCGGATCCGACTCGTCCGTCACGAAATGCAGCATCGCTATCATGAGCAGGCCGATCGGCTGGGACAGATCGAGCAGACTCCTGGTCCGGGGGTCATCGAAGATTCCCGCCACATCGCGCATGTCGGCCTGGATCGCGTCTGCGCGGTCGTTTCCGGTCAAGATGTCCCGGCTGTGCGCGACGGCCACCGGGTCGATGTCCACGTAGACAACTCGGCACTCGGGCGAGGCGACCTGCGCGACCTGGTGCACGCTGCCTTCGGTGGGGATGCCGGAACCGATGTCCAGGAACTGGGTGATCCCCTGGGCGACGAGGTAGCGCACCGAACGGCGCAGGAAGGCCCGGTTGGCCTGCATGATCAAAGGCAGTTCCGGCCACAACCCGATCGCCTGGCGGGCCATCTGTCGGTCGACCGTGAAGTTGTGCGAGCCACCGAGGTAGTAGTCGTATACTCGAGCGGGGCTGGCATGCTCGATGTCCACGTCGTCCGACGCCCAGTTGGGCAGATCCATGCGCACTCTCCCTACGGTGTCGGCAACGTTGGGTGCGAACAGCTACAGGCCGCAGGCAGCTACAGACCGCAGACACGAACTCACCCCCCGAGATCTCAATAACAGACAGGAAAGGGCTCTGCAACACTGTAGGCGCTGTTCGCTGTTTCCTTAATACTGGCTGAGTGGTGAACACGGGGTGTACAGCGGCGGACGATCGGTCAGTGGTGTCTAGGGAGTCGATGAAGCGACGTGCGGCGGTACTCGGTTCTCCGATCCGGCATTCACTGTCGCCGACACTACACAACGCTGCGTATCATGCGCTCGGCCTGAAGGACTGGCGCTACGACGCTGTGGAATGCGATGAAGCAGCACTGTCGGTTTTCCTCGACCGGCTCGGCCCGGAGTGGGCCGGGTTGTCACTGACAATGCCGCTCAAACGTGCGGCGCTGGCGGTTGCCGACGTGGTGACCCCGCTGGTCAGCGCGGTCGGAGCGGCGAACACGCTGGTTCTCGGCCAGCCCGGAGAGCCCCGGCGGGCCGAGAACACCGACGTGGCCGGGATCCTGGCCGCGCTGCGCGAAGCCGGCGTGCAGCGAACCGATGCCGCGGTGATCCTCGGGGCAGGCGGGACCGCTCTGGCCGCGCTCGCCGCCCTCCGCGAGCTCGGCGAATCCGCACCGACCGTTCTCGTGCGGGACCCGGCCAGGACAGCGGACCTCCGCGCCGCCGCCGAACGGCTCGGCGTCCAGCCGGTGATCCGCGGCGGGCTACCCGAGGCCAGGATCCCCGAAGCCGATGTCGTCATCTCCACGGTGCCACCCGGCGCGGCCGATGCGGTGGTCGCCCAGCGGGTCAACCAACATTGGGCGAGTCGCCCGGTGGTACTCGACGTGGTCTACGCACCATGGCCCACCGCGCTGGCCGGCTCCGCGATCGGTGCCGGTTGCCGGACGGTCAGCGGACTGGCGGTCCTGCTGCACCAGGCCGCCGCACAGTGCGAACTGATGACCGGTCGCCGCGCGCCGGTGGCCCAGATGCGGGCGGCCCTCACCGCCGCGGTCCGAACGCGGGACTCATGACCGATCCCCGGCCGTGGCCAGGCACCGCCTACCCGCTGGGTGCCACCTACGATGGTGCAGGCACCAACTTCGCGCTCTTCTCCGAGGTCGCAGATCAGGTGGAACTGTGCCTGTTCGAGGGCGGCGACCCGCCCGCAGCCGAGACTCGAATCCGGCTGACCGAGGCCGACGGGTTCGTCTGGCATGGGCACCTGCCCGGCGTCGGGCCCGGTCAGCATTACGGTTACCGGGTGCATGGGCCCTACGACCCGGCCGCAGGACACCGATGCAACCCGGCCAAGCTGCTCATCGATCCCTACGCCAAGGCGGTGTCCACCGGCCGCGCCCGGAACACGGTCCCCTGGGACGAATCATTATTCGGATATCGATTTACTGATCCGGAAAGACGCAATGATGACGACTCGGGGGCGCACGCACCGAGATCAGTGGTGATCAGTCCATTCTTCGATTGGGCTGATGACCGGCATCCACGAATTCCTTACCACGAGACGGTCATCTACGAAACGCAGGTGCGTGGCCTGACCGTGGCACATCCCGACATCCCCCCGGACCTGCGCGGCACCTACGCCGGACTCGCGCACCCGGCGGTGATCAGTCACCTGACCACGCTGGGTGTGACCGCAGTAGAGCTGATGCCGGTGCACCAGTTCCTCACCGACCGCTCCCTCGCCGAGCGTGACCTCACCAACTACTGGGGTTACAACACCATCGCCTTCCTCGCCCCGCACAACGGTTACGCCAGCCCAGGCACCACCGGGGCGCGGGCGCACGAGGTGGTCACGCAGTTCAAATCCATGGTCCGCGAGCTGCACGCGGCACACATCGAGGTGATCCTGGATGTGGTGTACAACCACACCGCCGAGGGAAACCACCTGGGGCCGACGCTGTCGATGCGTGGCATCGACAATCCTGCCTACTACCGTCTGGTCGAGAACGATCTCCGCTATTACATGGACTACACCGGTACCGGCAACTCACTCAATGTGCGCCAGTCACACACCCTGCAACTAATCATGGATTCGCTGCGGTACTGGGTCCTGGAGATGCACGTGGACGGCTTTCGCTTCGACCTGGCCTCCACGCTGGCCCGCGAGTTCTACGACGTGGACCGGCTGTCCACCTTCTTCGATCTCGTCCAGCAGGACCCAGTGATCAGCCAGGTGAAGTTGATCGCTGAACCGTGGGATGTCGGACCTGGCGGCTATCAGGTGGGGCACTTCCCGCCGCTGTGGACCGAGTGGAACGGCAAGTACCGCGACACGGTGCGGGATTTCTGGCGGGGCCGGCCGGGGAGCCTCGGGGAGTTCGGCTCCCGGCTCACCGGTTCCTCCGACCTCTACCAGCACGACGGGAGACGCCCCTACGCATCAATCAACTTCGTCACCGCGCACGACGGGTTCACCCTCACCGACCTGGTCTCGTACAACGGCAAGCACAACGAGGCCAACGGCGAGGGCAACCACGACGGCACCGACGACAACCGGTCGTGGAACTGCGGGGTGGAGGGCCCCACCGACGATCCCGAGGTGCTCACGCTGCGGGCTCGCCAGCGGCGCAACATGCTGGCCACGCTGTTCCTGTCCCAGGGCGTCCCGATGCTGCTGCACGGTGATGAGCTCGGCCGCAGCCAGCAGGGCAACAACAACGCCTACTGCCAGGACAACCCGCTGTCCTGGGTGGACTGGAGCGCAGCCGACCACGAACTGATCACCTTCGCCGCGGCGCTGATCGCGATGCGCCGGGAGCACCCGGTGTTCCGCCGCCGCCGGTTCTTCGCTGGCCGCCCGATCCGCGGCGGTGACGAGTTGCGGGACATCGCGTGGTTCACCGAGTCCGGGCGTGAGATGACCACCCAGGACTGGGGGGTGGGCGTGTGCCAGTGCCTCACCGTGTTCCTCAACGGGGAGGGCATCCCGGACGCCGATGCCCATGGCCAGCGCGTGACGGACGGCTCGTTCCTGCTCTGCTTCAACGCACACGACGGGGACATCGAGATCCAGCTTCCCGGTAACGGCTACGGGCGGGAGTGGGCCGTCGTGCTGGACACCGCGACCGGTCACCCCCCGGGGACCCGCGGCGCCACCACCCCCGGAGACGCCAAGATCACCATCACCGGGCGGTCGCTGGTAGTAATGGAGCGTGCCGCGTGACGCCATGGTGATCCCCGCCTCAACGTATCGGCTGCAACTCGGCGCGGGCCTGACCTTCGCCGACGCCGCCGCGCTGGTCCCGTACCTGGCGTCGCTGGGTGCCGGCGCGGTGTACACCTCGCCGTTGCTGGCTGCGATGCCGGGCTCGGAGCACGGGTACGACGTGGCGGATCCCAGCCGGGTTTCCGAGGTGCTCGGCGGTGAATCCGGCCGGCGCGCGCTGGTGGCCGCCGTCCGGGAGCACGGGTTGGCGCTGGTGGTGGACATCGTGCCCAACCACCTCGGAGTGGCCGACCCGAAGGCCAACCCAGCCTGGTGGGACGTGCTGCGCAACGGGCCGTCCTCGAGATTCGCCCGCTGGTTCGACATCACCGGCTGGCCGCTGCGCCTGCCGGTGCTGGCCGATTCCCCTGACGCGCTGGATGCCCTGCAGGTGGATGGCGAGCTGCTGCGCTATTACGAGCGCGCTTTCCCGCTGGCACCGGGAACCGCTGGCGAGGACCCCCAGCAGGTGCACGCGGCCCAGCACTACCGGCTGGTGTCCTGGCGGGCCGATGTGGGCTACCGGCGTTTCTTCGCGATCAGCGAGCTCGCCGCGATCCGCGTCGAGGACCCGGAGGTGTTCACCGCCACCCACAGCGAGGTGTTGCGCTGGGTATCGGAGGGCACGCTGGATGGCCTGCGGGTCGACCATCCCGACGGTCTCACCGACCCGGCGGGTTACTTTGATCGGCTGCGCGAGCACGCCCCGGACGCCTGGATCGTGGTGGAGAAGATCCTCGAACCGGGCGAGGAACTGCCCGGTTCCTGGCCGGTGGCCGGTACCACCGGCTACGACGCGCTCGCCGAGGTGGACGGTATCCTCGTCGATCCCGCCGGGGAGGCGGCCCTCACCGCACTGGACACCGAACTCACCAGGGTACGCACCAACTGGGCGGACCTGGTGCACGACTGCAAACACGATGTCGCCACCGGCATGCTCGGCCCGGAGCTTCGCCGCCTCAGCGCACTCGCCCCCGAGATCTCTGCCGCCGGTGGCGCCGCCGCGCTCAGCGAGGCACTGGCTGAGCTCCTCGCGTGCTTCCCGGTCTACCGCTCCTACCTGCCCGATCATGGCATCGACGAGCTGGACCTCGCGATGGCGACCGCTGAGGACCGGTGTCCCGAGCTGGCCGCGACGCTGGCGGCGCTCGCTCCCCGGCTGCACGACCCGGGCGACGAGCTGGCGATCCGCTTCCAGCAGACCTCCGGCGCGGTGATGGCCAAGGGGGTGGAGGACACCGCCTACTACCGCTGGACCCGGTTCATCGCCCTCAACGAGGTGGGCGGGGATCCGGATCGCTTCGGGCTCGATCTGGACGCTTTCCACGACGCCCTGGCCCACCGCGAGCAGATCGCCCCTCGGGGGATGACAACGCTGTCCACGCACGACACCAAACGGTCCGCCGACGTCCGAGCCCGGCTGGCGGTGCTCTCCGAGCTGCCGCAGTGGTGGGCGGGCACCGTCCGGGACTTCACCAGGCTGGCCGAGGCGGCCGGCGCTCCGGTGCCTGATCCCGCGCTCGGCCACTTGCTGTGGCAGACCCTGGTCGGGGGGTGGCCGCTCCCAGCGGAGCGGCTGCACGGCTACCTGGACAAGGCGATGCGGGAGGCGCGGACCCGTACCACCTGGACCGACCCCGACCCGCAGTTCGAGACCGCCATGCATGCGGTGGCTACCGCCGCGCTGGACGATCCGGCACTGTGCACCGCGGTCGCCACGGCGGCGGCGCGGATCGTCCCGGCCGGCCGCTCCAACTCACTGTCCGCAGCGCTGGTGCAGCTGAGCATGCCGGGGGTACCGGATAGCTACCAGGGCTGCGAGCTGTGGGACCTGTCCATGGTGGACCCGGATAACCGGCGGCCGGTGGACTTCGCCGCGCGGGCCGAGCTGCTGGCGCGGATCGACCGCGGCTGGTTGCCCGACATCGACGACTCCGGTGCGGCGAAGTTGCTGGTGGTGTCCCGGGTGCTGCGCGCCCGCCGGGACCATCCCGAGCGATTCACCGGCTACAGCCCGTTGCGAGTCACCGGCCCAGCTGCCGCGCACGCCGTCGCGTTCGCCCGCCGCGGCGTTGTCGCGGTCGCCACCCGGCTCCCCGTCGGGCTTGCGTCCCGGGCCGGCTGGGCCAGCACGATGCTGCCCCTGCCCGAAGGTTCCTGGATCGACGCCCTCACCGGCACCCCCACCTCCGGCAACACCCCCCTCACCGACCTGCTCGCCCGCTACCCGGTCGCTCTCCTCCTCGCCACCTGATCGCGCTCCCCCCGATATGGAGACATATCGGGCTGAAAAGAGGGTCGCTGACCCCGTTATGTCTCCATATCGGGGAGGGGGGCTGACAAGATCGGGGTTGTGGAATTCTTTGTGTGGGCGCCGCAGCGGCAGCGAGTGCGGATCGTGGTCGACGGGTCTGCGCACGAGCTGGCGCCCACCACCGGCGGCTGGTGGGGTGGGGTCGTCGACGGCGCCGGGCCCGGCTCGGACTACGCATTCCTGCTGGACGAGGAGGACACCGCACTACCCGATCCCCGGTCCCGGTGGCAGCCCCACGGGGTACATGCGGCGTCCCGGGTATACGACCACAGTGTCTTCGAGTGGACCGACCAAGGCTGGACCGGGCGGGCGTTGCCGGGCAGCGTGCTCTACGAGCTGCACATCGGGACCTTCACCCCGGGCGGCACCTTCGATTCTGCGATCGAGCGCCTGGACTATCTCGCTGAGCTGGGCATCGATCTGGTCGACGTGATGCCGGTCAACGCCGTCGACGGGCTGCGGAACTGGGGCTACGACGGGGTGTGCTGGTACGCCGTTACCGAGAACTACGGCGGACCTGATGCGTTCAAACGCTTCGTGGACGCCTGCCACCACCGCGGGATGGGCGTGGTTCTCGACGTGGTGTACAACCACCTCGGCCCATCCGGCGCCTACCTGGACCGGTTCGGTCCCTACTTCGCCGGGAGCACCATCTGGGGTCCCACGCTCAACCTGGATGGCCCGTACTCCGACGAGGTGCGCCGCTACGTGATCGACAACGCGCTGGGGTGGCTGCGTGACTACCACGTGGACGGGCTGCGGCTCGACGCCGTGCACGCCCTGCGCGATACCCGGGCCACCCACCTGCTGGAGGAGTTGGCCACCGAGGTGGACGTGCTGGCCGCCCAGGTGCGGCGGCCACTGTCGCTGATCGCCGAGTCCGACCTCAACGATCCACGGCTGGTCACCCCGCGAGTCGCCGGGGGCTACGGGCTGGCAGCGCAATGGGACGACGACATCCACCACTGCCTGCACACCCTGCTGACCGGCGAGCGGCAGGGCTACTACGCGGACTTCGGCTCCCTCACCGACCTAGCCCGGACACTTCGCCATGCGTTCTTCCACGACGGGCGCTGGTCGATCTTCCGCAAGCGCACCCACGGCCGCCCGGTGGACACCGCCCACCTGCCCGGCTGGAAGTTTCTCGGCTACCTGCAGAACCACGACCAGGTGGGCAACCGCGCCACCGGGGACCGGATCTCGACCACCCTGTCCCCGGGGCTGCTGGCCTGCGGAGCCGCGTTGGTGCTGTGCACCCCGTACACCCCAATGATCTTCATGGGAGAGGAATGGGGCGCGAAGACCCCGTTCCAGTTCTTCTCCTACATGCCTGACGAGCAGTTGCGCGAGGCCATTCGCCGCGGCCGCTACGCCGAGTTCGCCGACCACGGGTGGGACGAGGCTCAGGTCCCCGACCCGAACGACGAGCAGACCTTCCGGCGCTCCCAACTGGACTGGTCCGAACCCAGCACCGAACCGCACGCCACCCTGCTGCGCCGCTACCGCGAGCTCATCGCCCTTCGCCGGAGCCACCCACAACTCACCGACCCGCGGCTGGACGCGCTGAGGATCGACGTGGATGAGCGAGCACGCACCATGGTGCTGCACCGAGGAACGCTGCGGGTGGTGGTGAACCTGCGTGCGGAAGCGGCCACCGTGGTGCTGGATAGCCAACCCGCCCGGGTGCTTTTCGCCTCCGGTGCGGCCACCACCGGGCAGCGCACCGTGCAGCTGGACGGCGAGTCCTTCGCCGTGGTGGATCTATCGCTCAGCGGAAAAGCTTGCGCAGCACCACCAGCACGATGAGCGCGCCCAGGCCCATCAGCGAGTACCGCACCCTGGGGTCAGCCATGGTGGTCTCGACCTGCTCTTTGACCTGTTCCTTGCCGGCCTCGATCGCGCGCTTGGGGCGGTCGCCGAGCTCCTCCAACGTCGCGGCCAGCGCATCACGTGCCTTCTCGATGTCGCGTTCGATGGTGTCAGCGTCGCGCGCCATAGTGGGTCCTCCTCGTGTCGGCAGGCGTGCGGCACACCGTAGGTCACGGGTGACCGGGTGCCCTCACCACCCCGTGCAGCCGGTACCGTTCGTCCCGTGACCGACAACGTCCGGCTCGTTCCCGGCGAGATCGCTCCGGAATTCACCCTGCCCGACGCCGAGGGCAAGCCCGTCTCGCTGGCGGACTACCGGGGCCAATCCGTGGTGGTCTACTTCTATCCGGCCGCCAGCACCCCCGGCTGCACCAAGCAGGCCTGCGACTTCCGGGACAACCTCGCCGAGCTGGACACCGCTGGCTTCGCGGTGCTCGGCATCTCACCGGATCCGCCGGCGAAGCTGGCGAAGTTCCGGGACGAGGAGGGACTCACCTTTCCCCTGCTCTCCGACGAGGACCACGCGGTGCTGGGCGCCTACGGCGCCTACGGCGAGAAGCAGCTCTACGGCAGGACGGTCACCGGCGTGATCCGCTCCACCTTCGTGATCGACCCGCAGGGGCGCATCGCCACAGCGCTCTACAACGTCCGCGCCACCGGCCACGTCGCCAAGCTCCGCAAGGACCTCGGAGTCTGAGAGCCGTATCCTGGGCCCACTCTCCGGTGCGCCCTCACGGCCAAGCCGGCGTAGCCCAACGGCAGAGGCACGGGCCTTAGGAGCCCGCCAGTGTGGGTTCGAATCCCACCGTCGGCACCAATCGTCCACTGGCCCCGGAGTTTCACCATGGCCAAGCTGATCTACTCGGCGATCATCTCGCTCGATGGCTACGTGGCGGACGAGGACGGCAACTTCGACTGGGCTGCGCCGGACCAGGAGGTGCACACCTTCGTCAACGACCTCGAGCGGCCGGTCGGCACCTACCTCTACGGCCGCCGGATGTACGAGGTGATGGTCGGCTGGGAGACCGCACACACCGTCGCCGACCAGCCGCCCGTCATGCGGGACTTCGCGGAGATATGGCAGGCAGCCGACAAGATCGTGTACTCCAGGACGCTGGAAACGGTGTCCACCGCCAGGACGCAGATCGAGCGGGACTTCGACCCACGAGCGGTCCGGCGGATGAAAGCGTCAGCGGGACGTGACATCACCGTGGGAGGTCCCACCCTCGCCGCCCAGGCGATCAAGGCCGGGTTGGTCGACGAGTGCCACCTGTTCGTCACGCCCATCGTGGTGGGAGGTGGCACGCGCTCCCTTCCCGACAATGTCCTCCTGAAACTCGAGCTGCTCGACGAACGCCGTTTCGGCAACGGGGTGGTCCACCTCCACTACCGCACCAGGACGTGAGGACGACGCAGCGCAGCGCCGGCAGCAGATCAATGCCGGTCGAACCGTTACAGACCGCGGTGGCCGCACACCGGCCAGGCGCCGATGCCTTGACCGGCCAGGACACGCTCCGCGACCGCGATCTGCTGCTCGCGGGTGTGGTGGTTGGGCACTCCCCGCCCGCCGTAGCCGTGCCAGGTGTGCAGGGTGAACTGCAGGCCCCCGTAGTAGCCGTTGCCGGTGTTGGCATGCCAGTTACCGCTGGATTCGCACTGAGCGATAGCGTCCCAGTCCACGTACCGGTGGTGGTAGTGGGTGCTGGCCTGGGCGATTCCGGCGGTGGTTCCGGTGGCGAGCAAGGCGCCCGCGGTGGCGCCCAGAGCGCGCCGAAGCGGGTAGGTACGGGCATGATGTTTCCCAGACATGGCTGCGGTGTCTACCCGATACGCCTTCGGTAACGAACCGATAACGACACGGTCAGTAGTGATGTGCGGCAAGCGGTCGGTCACGGTCGGTAGGCGTCGCGCCGTCTTCAGACTCGCCGAACGCTACCGTGCGCGCTCAGCGCGATGATCAGACGGTTCACAGCGCTCCGGCGTGTCGCTACCAGCTTGGGGGTCCGGTGATCCCGTGCCGGTTTCACGTCCGCAACTCGGTCACCTTCAGCGCATAATAGAGCTATGAACGCGCTCGCCATCGTCCTCGGCGTCATCGCCATTCTCGTCGTACTTGTGACGGGAATTCTGCCCGTCATCGGCGCTATCTTTGCGTGGATAGCGCTCGCCATCGGCGTCATCGGTCTCATTTTCGGATTACTCAGTCGCCGCACCAACGGACGCAATATTGCCATCCTTGCTTGCGTCCTGGCTGCTCTTCGCTTGGCGCTGGGCGGTATTATCATTTAACTCAGGATGGCGTGCATACCGAACGCAACGCCACCGCGAGCGCATCGCGATGCAGCGCATCCAGCGGCTGCGCAGCGGGCCGGGAGGCCTGCGTGAGCTCTGCTGGGCAGGGCGCGCCGGCGTGCCGTTGCGCACCCGAGGCCCGCAGTTGCGTCAAGATCTCGGTGGTGATCCGGTCCAGCTCGGGTCTCACCTCGGTGCCGAGGTTGGGACGGTCGGTCGGGCGCTGCTGCGGATGCGCCGTCCACTCAGCGTAGAGACCGCGCTGCACCACTTTGCTCGCCTCGATCTGGTCCCGAAAGAACCGGCTGGCTTCCGCGGGATCCACCCCCATTCCAGGCGAGGTCTTGGCGACGGCGTCGAGCACCTGCTGCTCCCGGGCCGGGTCGTCGATCGGCTGGGGCGTGCCGAACTTGGCGGCCGCGACCTTGTCCCCGAGCTCGATCCGCTCGGCCGCGAGGTCGGCCAGCCCGCGCAACGGCGCTGTCGAGGCGTTCGCCTGGCCGGGCGCCGGCTGGGTCGAGCAGCCCCCGGTGAGTAGCACCACCGCGAGCATCGCGCCGACCAGGAGTGCCCACCACTGGATCCCGGCCGGCAAGCCACTGGTAATTCGGATCACAGCTACCGCTCCCGACCGGGAGCGCGAGGAGCGGTGTGCTTCGCGTGTACAGCGCGCAGTCCGCGGATGGCCTCCACCGCGTACCGGCCGTCCGCGGACTGGATCGCCATGATGGCGATGTACTCGTCGTCGGGAAGCTCCAGGCGGGCCCACGGCGCTCCGTCGGGAAACGACACCCGGAGCACCAGCTCCCAGGGCACCAAGCGGGATCCGAGCAGGTTACGCACTTCGACACCCCGCGCACCGGCGCGCACCCGGGGCCGGGCGAAGAGCAGGGCCCCACCGGCGAGCAGCACCCCCACCAGCACCATGGCCACCTGATCGGAGACCCGGAAGTACACCCCGGTGGGCGTGTTCCGAAGCAATGCCCCGACCACTGAGAACACCACGATCAGCACTACCGCGGCCACCACGGAGACCCGCAGGGCCCGGCGCGGCCGGGCCTGGAACTCGGCATCGGTCATGCCGCACCCCCCTGCGCCTGCCGGAGCCCACGCAGCACCAGCGCCGTCTCCAGAGCGGCAACGCAGGCCTGGAAACCCTTGTCCTCCGCCGAGGAGGCCAGACCGCAGCGATCCAGAGCCTGTTCCTCGGTGTCGCAGGTGAGCACGCCATTGGCCACGACGGTCCCCGCATCCAAGGCAACCCTGCTGAGCCCGGCCGTCACCGCGTCACACACGTAGTCGAAATGAGGGGTACCACCCCGGATCACCACCCCCAGCGCGAGCACGGCATCGTGCCGGCGGGCCAGCTCCTGGCAGACCACCGGGAGCTCGATGGCACCTGGCACGCGGACCACTGTGGGCTCCGCGATCCCGGCCTGGGCTGCGGCAGCGCTGGCCCGGCCCAGCAGCGCGGTGCTGATGTGCGGGTGCCACCGAGCAGCTGCGATACCCAGCCGCAGGTCCGCACAGCCTTCGGGCACGGTGAGCTGCGGCTGGCCCCGGCCACTCACGCCAGTACCCCGCCCGGCTCGTCGAGACCGGTGAGGTCGTGGCCCATCCGGTCGCGCTTGGTACGCAGGTAGCGCAGGTTCTCCGAGTTGGGCCGCACCGGCAGCGCCACGCGGTCAACGATCTCCAAGCCGTAGCCCTCCAGCGCAGCACGCTTGGTGGGGTTGTTGGTGAGCAGCCGCATGGAGCGCACCCCGAGGTCCACCAGGATCTGTGCCCCGGTGCCGTAGTCACGGGCGTCAGCGGGCATGCCCAGCGCGAGGTTGGCGTCCACGGTGTCCGCGCCGGCTTCCTGCAATTGGTAGGCCTGCAGCTTGTGCATCAATCCGATGCCGCGACCCTCATGCCCACGGATGTAGACCACCACGCCGCGGCCCTCGGCGGCGACTGCGGCCAGCGCGGCGTCGAGCTGGGTGCCGCAGTCGCAGCGCAACGAGCCGAAAATGTCGCCGGTGAGGCACTCGGAGTGCATCCGCACCAGCACGTCGGCTCCGTTCCCGATCTCCCCGCGCACCAGCGCGACGTGCTCGAGCCCGTCGAGCAGGCTGTCGAAGCCGATGGCACGGAAGTCGCCGTGGCGGGTGGGGATCCGCGCCTCGGCGACCCGCTCAACCTGCTTCTCGAACCGCCGCCGGTACGCGATGAGGTCCGCGATGGTGATCAGGGTCAGGTCGTGCTCCGCGGCGAAGACCTCCAGCTCGTCGCGACGGGCCATCTGGCCGTCGTCCTTGGCCGAGACGATCTCGCAGAGCACCCCGGCCGGTGGCAAACCGGCCATCCGGGCCAGGTCCACTGCGGCCTCGGTGTGTCCCGGGCGGCGCAGTACCCCGCCTTCCTTGGCCCGCAGCGGCACCACATGCCCGGGGCGGGCGAAGTCCACCGACTTGGCGTCCGGATCAGCCAGCAGCCGGATGGTGCGGGCCCGGTCCGCCGCCGAGATTCCGGTGCTGACACCTTCCCGGGCGTCCACCGTGACGGTGTACGCGGTACCCCGCTTGTCCTGATTGGTGTGGTACATCGGTGGCAGGTCCAGCCGGTCGCAATCCTCCCCGGTCAGCGGCACGCAGATATATCCCGAGGTATACCGGACCGTGAAGGCCAGCAGTTCCGGAGTGGCCCGGGCAGCGGCGAAAATCAGGTCGCCCTCGTTCTCCCGGTCCTCGTCATCGATCACGATCACCGGACGTCCGGCAGCCACGTCGGCGACCGCCCGATCAATGCTGGCAAAGGCGCTTTGAGCCATCGCGTCCCTCCTCCCCCGCATCATCCCCCAGCCCGTCGCTACCAGGTGCAAGATGTGGGCGGATCAACTTCTGGCAGCCGGCGCGAGTTCGTGCAGAGCCTAAGCTTCATCGCGACTGTCTGGCGGGCGTCGCTATCTGTCGATCAGATTGAAGATCAATAAGATGGCGATGATGGCGAAGGCGGAACCAAGCAGCGCTTGTGTCATCGCCACCACCCCACGAGCGCGTACGCCTGCCACGCCCATTACTGCTGGTCAACAGCGAGATAGGATGACACCATACGATCGACGTACTTCGCGATCATGTCAACCTCGAGATTCACCAGCTCGCCGCTGCGTCTGGTACCCAGAGTAGTGAGTTCTTGTGTTGTCGGAATGAGGCCGACGGAGAACTCGGCAGCGCCTACCTCGATCACGGTCAGCGACACTCCGTCGACGGTGATGGATCCCTTCTCCACCACGTATCGGGTCAGCTCGACGGGTAGCCCAATCCGGACCAACTCCCAGGGAGCGGACTCCCGGGGCGCGATCCGGGACAGCACAGTCCCGGTGGCATCGACGTGGCCCTGCACCAGATGCCCGCCGAGCCGCGCACCCAGCTTCGCGGCTCGTTCCAGATTCAGCGGGTCGGAGATCCGCGCCGGACCCAGGCTGGATCGGCGCAGCGTCTCGCCGATCACATCGGCGGTGAACATCTCGCCCTCGACGCCGACCACGGTCAGGCAGACTCCGTTGACCGCGATGGAATCACCGGGGCGCGCATCAGAACTGACCAGCGGTCCCCGCATGGTGAACCGGGCCGCATCGGGACGCTCTTCCCGGCTGACGAGCTCCCCGAGTTCCTCGACGATGCCGGTGAACACGGCTCAGCCCCTCCGCGCGGTGCGCCTCACCGGCAGCCACCCGCCCGGGCCTGTGCGCGCAGCGCTTCGATAGCCCGCACCGGGTCATCAGCCCCGTATACCGCTGAACCGGCGACGAAGCAGTCCACTCCCGCTTCCGCGGCGGCCTCGATGGTGTCGGCATTGATCCCGCCGTCGATCTCCACCAGGACGGTCAAGTGCCCGGTGTCCACCAGATGCCGCGCGGTGCGCACCTTGTCCAGCACCTCGGGGATGAACGACTGCCCACCGAAGCCGGGCTCCACGCTCATCACCAGCAGCGTGTCGTAGTGCGCCAGCACCTCCACCCAGGGCTCCAGCGGCGTCTTGGGCTTGATCGACAAACCGGCCTTGGCGCCGGCCGCCCGCAGGTCTTTGGCCAGCTTCACCGGCTCGTGGGCGGCCTCGGCATGCACGGTGACGTTGTGGGATCCGGCCTCGGCGTACCCGATCGCCCAGCGGTCCGGGTTGTCGATCATGAGATGGCAGTCCACCGGGATGTCGGTGTAGGCCATCAGGCTCTGCACCACGGGCAGGCCGAACGTGAGATTGGGCACAAAATGCCCGTCCATCACGTCGACATGCAGCCAGTCAGAACCCGGCACCGCCTGCGCCTCGTCGGCAAGGCGGGCGAAGTCAGCGGACAGCAACGACGGCGCGATCATCGGCTGAGGCCTCACGCTGTGCAGCGTATCGGCTCGTGAGTGGCAAACAGTGTTATAGCACTCAATGCCACTCACGAGCCGTGCCAGTGTTGTGGGT
>DASYAZ010000094.1:0-8772 GCA_036501085.1 Pseudonocardiaceae bacterium
GCCACGAGCACCGAGCGCCCGGCCAGTTGGTGCACCGGCTCGTCGTCAGTGGTCCACGGCGCCAGCGCACACACCGCGCTCACCGCAGGGTGGTCCGCCACCCGCAGCGCCGCCCGCCCACCCATCGAATGCCCCAACAGCGCTACCGGCACGTCCCGGTACTGGTCCCGGAGTTGCGCCAATGCCCACCTCGCGTCCTGCACGGGATGCAGCTCAGGCTCGTCCCATCCCCGGTAGCGGTAGCGCAGGATGCGCACCGACAACCCGCGCCCGCCGCCACGGCGGTGCAGGAACCGCGCGAAGGGCACCATCCGGAGATAGCTCAGCTGCGGCCGACGCCGCACGGTGATCGGGCTCCGGGCCTGGCCCCCGTGCAACACCAGCACGAGGGAACGGACCCTCGCGGGCTCGGTCGGCCAGCGGTCCTCGATCCAGGGGGCGGGTTCGGTCACAGGTCCCTGCCTTAAAGCGTCCGGCGAATGAGGATGTCGGTGGCGTTGTCACCCTCGCTGATCGCGGTCGCTGCCGGCCAGCGGTGGACGGTCCTGATCCGCGCTTTCGCGGGGGGCGTGGACGAGGCCGGCCGGTTCGCTGCTGCCTTGATCACAGACCGTGCTCACGGTGCCGGATCTGGTGGAACGGGTGCAAGGGGGTTGAGCGGGGTGTCACTGTCCGTAGCGTCGAGGGTGGTGGGGTGGTCGTGCGAGGAGTTGCCGGACGCGGCAACTGGCGCCGAGGTTGCCGCCCAGGGCACCTGTCCAGAAAATCCCCCCACCTTCCCGATGGGGCTCCTGTGACGAATGTGACAGGGTGACCAGAGCCGTTCGGGAGCCGCGGCCGGGTGGCAGCGACATCGCAACCACCAGGGTGGATCGCTGGCAGAACTCCCCGATGCCGAGTCGACTCCCTGTGGGCCGCACCGCGAGCTGCAAACTCCACACCTCACCGCCATGTGCCAGCCGCCCTTACTTGCGCGCGCTGACCACACCGTGGGGTGCCCAGCCATCCCCTGGAAGCCGCTCTATCTGGGAGAATCCCACCGCGGTGAGCAGTCTTCATACTGTCGCCAATGGTAAATCATACTGCGAGCGGCCGGCAGTGTCGCGAAATAGACATTGTCCAGTGCCGCGCACAGCGGACCGTCACCACTTTCATCGGAGATCGCGCTGAATATCAGCAGCCGTCCACCGTCGGGGAGCAGCCGCAAATGCTTTTTCCAGCAGCCTCAGATTCTCCTCTGGAGACCAGATGACAAGCTGGTTGGCAAATAGAACACAGTCGTGACCAGCCGGATACCGGTCGGCGAAGATGTCACCGTCGTGCACGGATATCCGCTCGGACAAGCCGCGTTCGGCAATCTTGCACCGGGCGATGTCCGCTACTTCCGGCAGGTTCAAAACGGTGAACTCGACGTGCGGGTTCGCTGCAGCGAGAGCGCTGGAATTCACCCCGTCGCCGCCTACGTCCAAAACCCGACGAGCCCCGGTCAGGTCCGCGACCAGGTCCTCCATTATCGTCCACGAGCCGTCCCGGACCATCGCTTCCACCAACTCGGCGTTCCAGTAGCGATCGTCGTCAGTCGCGGTGAGACCCAGCGCGGTCGTGCCGAGCAGCAGGATCTGCGCCGGACGCTGCTGGAGGCCCAGCACCTTCGCGATGGGGGCGCTGCTGCTGCCGGGTTCCCGGTCGAGCAGCGAGAAAGGCCGAGCTGGCAGCCGGCATTGAGCATCTGGAATGCCGAGGAGCCGAAAAGGATGCGAACCAGGTCGTCGTTCGTGAGTGGACGAGAATTCGGCATGTGAGACTCCGCCTCAGATATCAGTCAAGAATCTTCAGATCACCCGCGATGGCAGTTGCGGCGATCATTCGAGCGGCATCCTGTGCCGTCAGATCAGTGGTGTCGATTACCTCGGCTTCTGCGCGCAACCACAGCAGGGCGAGCTGGTAGCACTGCAGGTGGTCGAGCCGCCAGCGCCGGTTTGAGGCATTGTCCCGCTCGATACGGCGCGCCAGCGTGTCCTGGTCGGTGTGCAGGAGGACATGGCGGACAGGGATGTGCGTGGCCGCGAGCCCGGTGCGGATCTCGGCCCAGTAACGCTGCACGAGGACGGTTTGCGGAATGACCAACGTGCCACCCACATAGTCCAGTACCTGCCGCGCGGTCTCCACGACCAGCCCACGCCACGGAGGCCAGTGCTGGAAATCGCCGAGCGCGGGCAGGCCCGGAATGCTCCGCAGCAGGTACCCGACCTCTTCGGTGTCGAACAGGCGCGCGGCGGGTAGCAGCCGGACCAGCTCACCCGCCGTCGTCGTCTTGCCCACACCGAACGTCCCGTTCAGCCATATGATCATCGGTTCAGAACACCTCCCCGCGCTGCTCGACGGCAACCCCACTCTGGAGTCCCCGCGCGCCTGCCCGCTTGGGAGGATCAACGCCCAGAGCCACGTCGAGGAGGGGACGGCATGCCCAGGTTCACGATCTTTCTTGCTGTGCAGGTCATCGTGGGCCACACCATGTACGCGGCAATCCTCACCCTCGCCGGCCTGGGCGCCTTGCTGGTCGCGCCGTCAATCATGCGGCGGCCGCGCTGACTCTCCGCGAGGTTGCGGGCCGGAAGGGGTTGCGGTGGCTAGGGTGCCCGTTCAGAGAGCGAGGACGGGATGCCTGTACCCCAGGGCCAGCGATCGCTGGACTACGAGCCGCAGACCCTCCGCCGGACCGGCCCCGGCCGGGGTGGTGCCACCCGCGGCTACACCGCTTCCTACGGCCCGCACTCGTGCAACGGGTGCGAGGCGATGTGGACCGGTTCCCAGGCCGCGCACTGCGCTGCATGTCATCGGACGTTCTCCGGTCTGGTCCTGTTCGACGCACACCGCGTGTTGAACGGTGCGCACGGCGGGTGCCGCGACCCCGGCGAGCGCATCGCGGTGTTCCGGGACGGCATGTGGCGCGCACCGGAGATGATTGGCGTGTACCCCAGATCAGGCGAGAAGTAAACCGGATTTCGGGTAATCCGAACCCGATGCGGAAATTTCTCAGCAATTTTGCCCAAATTTTACGGTGCGATCACATCGCAGGCAGGCGATGTGATCGGGTTAACAAATACAGACTACACATGTGACGGTCGTTACCGGGACCCGTGCTTGCGGAGCGCGGGGCGTTGTCGTTACCGTCCATCCTTGTCGGCCGAGGCTTTCGTATTCAACGGGAGCCTCCTCACAATGACTGGGGATGCCGGTAATGGACCGTATGTAATTGGCCGCAGATTAACGGGGATCTTCGCCAGCAATCAACGAGCACGGTGAACTCCCGAACTCCTGGCAAAAAAATGGGGAACCTATGAGCGAGGACAAGCGGCGCGCAGGCTGGGTCCGGCGCCCCGATCACTGGGTATATCTGGACCGGTGGTGGGCGCGGCGGTTGGGTGTGAGAAGGACGGCTGGTATGTACCGGATCCGCAGCCGCGAGCTGGTTCGCAGACTTTCGCAGGAAAGACTGGGAGTGGACGCATCCGGAACGGTGTTCGCGTACGGGATAAGGACCGGTAACGATCAGTTCCGACCGGCGAGCGGCTCGAGCCGGACCACCGACCGGTTACACCACCGCGTCGGGGGGTATTAACTGCGCGGATGGAGATGACCAGCTTCTACGACGTCGTGCACCGTCGGCGCGACGTCCGGGGCGAGTTCACCGGGGCCGCGGTGCCCACCGACGTGCTACACCGGATCCTCGGTGCCGCACACACCGCGCCCAGCGTCGGGCTCAGCCAGCCCTGGGACTTCGTGCTCGTGCGTGACGTGGACACCCGCACCGCGTTCCGCGACCACGTGCAAGCCGAACGGGCGATCTTCGCCAGTGGGCTCGACGAGGAGCAGGCCAGGATCTTCGCAAGGATCAAGGTCGAGGGCGTACTGGAGTCCAGCCTCGGCATCGTGGTCACCTACGACCCGCAGCGCGGCGGCCCCGCGGTGCTCGGGCGGCATGCCATCGACGATGCCGGTTTGTACTCGGTGTGCCTGGCGATCGGAAACCTCTGGTTGGCCGCGACCGCCGAGGGACTCGGAGTTGGCTGGGTCAGCTTCTACCGGGAGCAGTTCCTCGGGGAGCTACTCGGCATGCCTGCCCGGATTCGACCGGTGGCCTGGTTATGCGTGGGCCTGGTCGACGAACTGCAGACCACGCCTGACCTCGAGCGGCACGGCTGGCGGCGGCGCGTACCCCTGGCCCAGGTCACGCACGAGGAGCGGTTCGGCCGAGCAGCAGGCCTCTGACCGCCCCCAGGTTGGACTCGCTACGGCCGCACGATTCGGGCGAAAAAGTAGATCACACCTGTGCGGTGATGCCGCACCAGCAGCAGGAACGGCCGGTCCACCCGCACGACCACCGGCTCGGGTTGGTGGACCATCGCTACCAGCCGCGCTGCGACGGCAGTCGCTGCGGCGCCTTCCAGGCCCTGTTCGTCGATGGTCAGCACGGCCTCGTGCGGTACCTGGTCCACCGCCACGGGAGCGTCGCTGATACCGCGCAGGTCGGCCCGGTCGGTGAACATCGTCGACACTCCCGTGCGGCGCAGCGGCTCGGCGAGCTGGGCAGAGTGCCTGACCTGGAGTTTCGGCAGAAATAGCTCGACGCGGGTGGGCTCGGGCGCGCCCATCAGTGCCGCGAGCGTGCGGTGGTCCACCGCGGTCGCTGCGTCGCTGAGCTCGCCGTCCGGCAGCAGCAGCACCGCGTCCACTCCCCCGGCCGCCGGCAGGCTGAGGACCTGCCAGCCGCGCACCGCCGCGTAACCGAGCTGGGCAGTCAGGCGCATGGTCGGCACCTCGGTGGAGGCACCGGGGCCGTGGAAGGGCCGTGGCTCGGTGGCGTGGACGGGGAACCCGGTGAGCCAGGCAGCCTTCAGGTACAGGGCGTTGACCACGATGGCCGCCGTTGCCGGGCGGATAGCGCCGGGACCGATCAGCGCCGGGATCAGACCGTGGGTGGCCTGCGAGACCTCGGCGTTGATCTGTTGCCTGGCCATGTCGGGATCATCAGCGAACGGCGCCTCCCGAACGGCACCGTGCGGCCAGGCCAGCGCTTCGCCGGCGAACTCCCTTTGGACCGGGATGCCCGCTCGCGTCCACAGCGTGTTCGACACCCCCAGCACCGGTGCAATCCGATGCTGATCCAGCTTCGTCGCGCCAGCCAGCAACTCGGCCAGCTCGACCGGCTCACCGTCCGCCGTGCCCAGCAGCAGGGTGGTCAGTTCATCCCGGGTGGCTCCGCGGGCCCCGGATGCGACCAGGCCAAGGGCACTGGCCACCGAGAACGGCGACCAGCACGCGGCGACGCCCAGGTCGGGCGCCATCGCCTGGTGCAGGGCCAGCGCGAACCTCAGGTGCATATCCTGCTGCGCGACACCCGTGTCTGGCACCGCTTCTCCTCTCCAGGGGTCCGTATCGCATCGGAGGTAGTCGATGGTGGCATCGATGTTCCGGGTCCGGGTGACCACCCGGCGCGTGTACGCCCTGAGCGCGCTGGCCGCCGTACTGTTCGGCTACGACAGCGGCATCATCGGCGCCGCGATCTTGTTCATCCCGCGGGATGTGCCGCTGACGTCCTGGCAGCAGGGTGCTGTGGTCAGCGCCACGGTGTTCGGGGCGATGGTGGGTGCATTGGGCAGCGGTCCGGCCGCCGATCGGCTGGGACGGCAGCGACTCCTGCTGATCGCCGGGGTGATATTCACCGCTGGCGCCCTTGGTACCGGCGTCGCTTCGACCATTCGCATCCTCGTGCTGTTCCGCTTCATTCTGGGATTGGCCGTCGGTATCGCGTCAGTGGTGGTGCCCCTCTACCTGGCCGAGATGGCACCCGCCCGGGACCGTGGGGTGATCACGTCCCTGAACCAGTACATGATCATCGTGGGCACGGCTCTCTCCGCGGCCATCGGTTACCTGCTGGCACTGGCCGGCTCGTGGCGGTGGATGCTGCTTCTCGGCGTGTTCCCGGCGCTCGTGCTGATGGCCGGCATGCTCGCCATGCCCGACACTCCCCGATCGCTGGTACGGCGTGGATATGCCGAGCAGGGATACGCCGTCCTGGTCGGCTTGCGTGGCGACACCGCGGTGGCTGAACGCGAGTTCGCCGAGATCAGGGATCTCGAAGGGCCACCCGGCACGCGCACCGGCACGCGCCTGTCCGCCCCCTGGGTGCGCCGGCTGCTGCTGCTGGGTGCCGTGCTGGCCATCTTCCAGCAGATCACCGGGATCGGCACGATCGTGTACGTACCCACCGTGCTCGCCGGTTTCGGGATGTCGAAGATCACCGCGTTGCTGTTCAGCTTCCTCAACGGACTGGTCAACATCGCGACGATCGCCGCCGTGGTCCGAGCGAAGATCGTGGACCGGCGCGGGCGCAAGCCCATCTTGCTGGCCGGCCTGGTGGGCATGTCGGCCAGCTTGCTCGCCGTCGGTATCGCGGCGCTGATCCTCCCGGTCAACTCGACCGCAGTGTTCACCATCGCGGTGGCGTCGTTCGTGCTGTTCACCAACACCTTCTCCGCCACCTGGGGCCCGGTGCTGTGGGTCATACTGGCCGAGATCTTCCCGCTCGCCATCCGGGGATCGGCGATGGCCATCGCCACCCTGTTCAACTGGCTGGCCGCCTTCCTCGTCTCCCTCACCTTCCCGACCCTGGTCACCCTCGCCGGCGCCGGCGCCGTCTACATCGCCTACGCCATCGCCGGTGCCGTGATCTTTCCTATCGTGTGGTGGGTAGTGCCCGAGACCAAGGAACGCAGCCTGGAATCGCTGGAAGCGGCGTTTCGCAACGGTCGGGTTCGCTCCTGAACCCCGATCATCCGTCGTGTTCGGTGGCCAGCAGGTCAAGCAGTTCACGGAGCACCTCGGGGAGCTCGCCGGCGAACACGGACATCTGGTCGCTCACCGCGCGCGGTGTGCTCAGGTAGAGATTGAAACGGTCGGGGAGCAATCCGTAGCCGATGCCGATGCACTGCCGGCTGGTCGACCCGAACCCGAAGAACTGGACGTGGGTCGAGGGGGCGGCGCTGGTGCTCAGGTAGTCCTCCCGCATCCGCAGCCATCCCGGCGACTCGTACAGGGCCAGTGGCTCGGTCACGCCGAGCTCCGAGCCGCAGCGCTGCTGGATCAGCTGCAGCTCCCACAGGTGCTGCTCGGGCGCGCGCCCCGCCTGGCAGTCCCTCGTGCGTTCCACGTGCTTCTCGCCCGCGGCCCGCAACGCCACCCGGCGCGTTCGGCTGCCGGCTCCCGGGTCGTCCATCACGGCCGCGAAATGCACCACCTCGGGGGTGACCACCCGCATCGCCTCGGTGCGCCCGTGCCGGTATTGCTGGGTGGCGATCGACTCGTAGGTGGCACCCAGGTGGCCTTTGGCGCGTTGGTGGGCGAGCTGGAACGCCATCTGCGCGAACGCGTCCGGTGACATCCCCAGCTGCTTGACCCGCTCGCTGGTGCAGCCCTCGATCACCACCGTGGCGGAGGCGGTGCCGGCCGCATACTCGGCGAATGCGTCGGCGGCTGCCTGCACGTCGGCCCGCAGGCCGGCGTCGAGCACGAAGTCGAGGCGGGCGACGGCCGGGGTGCCCCGAGGCTGGGTTTTCTGTGACTGGGCCGCGGACCGGTGCGAGTGCTCCGCTGCCGGCGAGCCGAGTATCGCGTCGATGAACCGCACGATGGTGGTGCCGTCCAGCTTGCAGTGCTCGCCGTTGAGGCCGGCCGTCCCGTCCGCGAAAACGATCAGCGAGAGGGCCTTGTCGAACCAGCGGTTGCCGCTGTCGCCGTGCAGCAGCTGGTCGCAGGCCTCCCGGGCATCCTGGGGGACGGTGTCTTCGAGGCACAGGCAGAACAGCGCGGTCTCCACCGTGTCGAGCAGGTCCGCGTTGCCGGGATGGCACTCGAGCAGCGCCTGGCGGCTCGCCGCCCATTCCGCCCGTGCCTTCGTGGTGAGATGCCCGACCGAACTGCCCGGTACGGCGGGACTCGCACCGGCGGCCAGGACCGCACGCAACCCGCCGGCGAGCTCGTCGACGGTGTGCGGGCGGCCGTCCGGGCCGATCACGCCGAGGCGGAACATGGTGCCGCGGACGAAGACCACGATGTGGCGTTCCCGGGACGGGCCGGGCCAGCCGTCGCTGTAGGGCGTGCGGGCGCTGTCCTGCACCGCTCCCGGAATCCGGGTGGCGGAGAACAGGTACTTGTCCTGCTCCATCGATAGCGGCCGCCCGCGCTGGATGGCCGGCGGGACGCGCTGCTCGTCGATCCGGAGCTTGTAATCGAGCGCCGCGGCGATGAGCCACGCTGCCCGATCCACCTGCCCCAGTTCGGAGTCCTCGAACAGGAAGAAGAAGTTCGCGTTGAGCGCGATGCGGTCGCGGCGCCCCAGGTACCGGTACGGCCAGAAGGTGTCGAGCCAGCTCTGCACTCCCTCGCTCGCGTCGTAGTGCTCGAGTGCGGCCTGCAGCGTTCGCGCCGGACTGCCGGGGCGCAGGAACGACGCCACTGCGGTCTCGGTCGCCGCCAGCTCCTCTGGGGTGAGCAACGGCGCGCACCACTCGAGGAACCTCTCGCAGCTCTCCTCCAGGGTGGGCAGCGGCACGCGCGGCAGGCGATCTTCATAGCCGGCGGTGAGAGGAGAAAGTTCCTGGCTACTGTGCATGGTCGTCCTTCGATCTCGGTGGTCGGCGAACAGGAGCCCTGCAAGGATCGAGAGGCCTAGTCCATCAGTTGGTCGGCTCGCATCGTGCGGTCCGCGGC
>DASYAZ010000095.1:0-6818 GCA_036501085.1 Pseudonocardiaceae bacterium
CCTCGGTGGGGTCGGGCACGGGCACTCCGTCGACCGTACCCACGAGTACCGGGCAGAACTCGTTCTCCACCACGCCATCGGGTGCCACCACCCGGTATCGGAACTCGGGCAGCACCACCTCCGAGTGGGTCAGCACCAACCCCAGCTCGTCCTGGAGTCGCCGGGCCGCCGCCTGGGTGACGGGCTCACCGGGGAGCGGGTGCCCGCAGCAGGTGTTCGTCCACACCCCTGGCCAGGTCTGCTTGCTGGTGGCGCGGCGGGTCATCAGCAGCTGCCCGGAGTCATCGAAGATGTAGCAGGAGAACCCCCGGTGCAACGCCGTCTGTGCGTGATGCACCCGCGACTTCGGCAACTGCCCGATGGGGACCAGCTTGTCGTCCAGGAGGACGACAAGCTGGTCGTGAGTGGCATTGGGTGTCATAACACTGTTACTCACTCACGACCCAGGTTGTCCTGGGCCCACCGGCGCAGCTCGGCTTCGGCCTCGTCGCGGGAGAGGGGGCCGCGGTCCAGGCGCACCTCCTTGAGGTGGCGCCACGCTCGGCCGACGTCCGGACCCGGCGTCAACCCGAGCAGTTCCATGATCGCATTGCCGTCCAGGTCCGGACGTACCGCGGCCAGGTCCTCCTCGGTGCGAATCCGCTCGATGCGCCGCTCCAGATCGTCGTAGGTGCGTTGCAGCGCGATCGCCTTGCGGCGGTTACGCGTCGTGGAATCGGCCCGGACGAGCTTGTGCAGCCGTGGCAGCAACGGCCCGGCGTCGGTGACGTAACGGCGCACCGCCGAGTCGGTCCACTCGCCGCCGCTGTATCCGTGGAACCGCAGATGCAGGGACACCAGCGCGGCCACGTCGTCGATGACCTGGGTGGGGTATCGCAGAGCACGCAACCGCTTGCGGACCATCTTGGCGCCGATCACCTCGTGATGGTGGAAGCTCACCCCGCCGCCGGGTTCGTGCCGGCGGGTAGCCGGCTTGCCGATGTCGTGCAGCAGCGCCGCCAGCCGCAACACCAGGTCGGGCTCACCGTCCTCCAGCGCGATCACCTGCTCGAGGACCGTCAGCGAATGCACGTAGACATCCTTGTGCTGGTGGTGCTCGTCGATCTCCAGGCGCATCGCGGGCACCTCGGGCAGCACGTGCTCGGCCAGCCCGGTGTCCACCATCAGCTCGATCCCGGCGCGCGGATCGGCTCCGAGCAGCAGCTTGGATATCTCCGCGGCAATTCGCTCCGCAGTGATCCGGCGGATCTCCCCCGCCATCGCGCCCATCGCCGCGCGGACCCGGGGGGCGAGGGTGAAACCGAGCTGGGAGACGAACCGGGCGGCGCGCAACATCCGCAGCGGGTCGTCGGCAAAGGACTCCTCGGGGGTCGCGGGGGTGTCCAGCTCGCGGCGGTTCAGGGCGGCCATGCCGCCGTGCGGGTCGATTAAAGGGCCGACGCCCCGGTCATGATGGCTCGACCCTGCAAGCAGGTCTCGCAGCGGTAACTGGACCGCCATCGCATTCACGGTGAAGTCCCGCCGGGCCAGGTCGCCCTGCACGGTGTCCCCGAAGACGACCTCGGGATTACGGGAGACCCGGTCGTAGCGGTCAGCCCGGTACGTGGTGATCTCGCACTGCATGCCGGCTCGGGTTGCGCCGATGGTGCCGAAGGCGATCCCGGTGTCCCAGACGGCGTCCGCCCAGCCCTGCAGGATCGCTTTGATCGTCTCCGGGCGGGCGTCGGTGGTGAAGTCGAGGTCGCTGCCCAGCCTGCCGAGCAGCGCGTCACGGACACTGCCACCCACCAGATACAGCGAGTGACCAGCCGCGGCGAACCGGGCGGCCAGTTCGTCGGCCACCGGGGCGATCCGGAGTAACTCCACGACGGCATTCTGCTGTGCTCGGCTCGCGGCTGGGGTTCGATTTCCTATCGAGGTCAGCGACGAGGCGAGGGGCGAGGTAAGGGACCCTGACACAAGGAGCCAGCCTAACGGTCCGGCCACCAGTCCTCGCGCTGGCGCGCACGGTGCGCTCAGCCGGGGTCCGGGACGACTGTCCCGCAGAGAACCCGGCGGCGCAGATACCATCGGCGCATGCCCTCGCCCTCCAGCAGGTCCGGTCGTGATCGGGGCGCGCGGAAGGCTGGGCAGGCCAGTATCAGTAAGGGCAGCACCAGCAAGGGCAACACCGGTAAGATCAACAAAGAGGGTACTAGCAAACGTCGCCCGCAACGGATGCGCACGGTGTCCGAGACCTCAGCCGGTGGGCTGGTCGTCGACACCGCGACCGGGCAGGCGGCGGTGATCGGGCGGCTGGATCGGCGCGGCCGGCTGCTGTGGTCGCTGCCCAAGGGTCATGTCGAGCAGGGCGAGACCGTGGAGCAGGCCGCCGTGCGCGAGGTGGCCGAGGAGACCGGGATCAGCAGCGCGGTGATGGCTGCGCTGGGCAGTATCGACTACTGGTTCGTCGCGGAGGACCGCCGGATCCACAAGACGGTGCATCATTTCCTGCTGCGCGCCGTGGGTGGGGAGCTCTCCGACGCTGACGTGGAGGTCACTGAGGTGGCATGGGTGCCGCTGGCCGACCTGCCGGCCCGGTTGGCCTACGCCGATGAACGGCGCCTGGTCCAGCGGGCCACCACGATGCTCGCGGACTCGGCTTGAGGACCCCGGCGTGAGGCCACCCGCGTGAGGCCCTGGCTCCACCGAGGCGCCGCAGCCGCCGTGGTGGCGGTGCTGGGATTGCTGTTCGCGCCGGGGCTCGCGTCGGCGGAGCCGACCATAGACGCAGTGGCGGAGCCCGGCACGGACGCGCTGGCCCGGATCGAGTTGTCCGGCCTGTCCCCCCGGATGGTCACCGGTAGTAGCACGCCGGTGATCCAGGTGGCAGGCCGGGTGGTCAACGTCGGAGACCGGCCGATCACCAAGCTGGCCATCCGGTTGCAGCGGGATGAGGCCGTGAACTCCGACAAGGCGGTCGAGCAGGCCGTCCAGGGAAAACTCGACGCGCCGCAGGTCACCCGGTTCCAGCCGCTGCCAGGCGAGCTCGGCCCCGGGCAGAGCCGTTCTTTCCAGCTGAGCGTGCTGCTGCGCGGCGGAGCTGACCTGGAGTCGCTGCAGATCGACAAACCGGGCGTGTACCCGGTGCTGGTCAATCTCAATGGCCAACCGGACTTCGGTGGCGTCGCCCGGCTGGCGTCGGTGACCCTGCTGGTACCCGTACTCGGGGTACCACCGGCCACCCCCGGCGGGTTGCCCGGACCGGTCCTGCGCCGGCCGCCGAGCCCCACCCCGCTGACCGTGGTGTGGCCGCTGGCCGCTACCCCCGATCGCGTGCCATCTGGTCCCGGCGAGCCGGTCACGCTTCGCAGCGACCGGGCGGACACCGATCCGCTGGCCGCGCAGATCGCGCCCGGTGGGCGGCTGGACGGCCTGCTCGGCGCGCTCGAGCAGGAGGTACCACCAGGCTCACCCCTAGGGGCCGCGGTGTGCGTGGCGGTGGACCCGCTGCTCCTGGAGACCCTCACCGGGATGAGCCGTGGCTACCGGGTGTCCTATCCCGGCGGGGTCAGCGAGGGCACCGGCGCGCAGAACGCCCGGACCTGGCTCGATCGGCTCCGCGCCGCCGTCCAGGGGCGCTGCGTGCTGCCGCTGCCCTACGCGGACGCCGACCTGGTCGCGCTGTCCCGCGCCGGGCTCACCGATCTGGAAGCGTTGGCCATCAACACCGGAACCCGCCAGACGGCGGACCTGCTCGGGGTGCAACCACTCATGGGAGTGAGCTGGCCGGCTGACGGGTTGCTCGACGAACGGACTCTCGCCGACCTCACCGGACTCCAGACCCACGCCCTGCTGCTGGATCCGCACGGCATCGCCCCTGCTACACCGGCAACGCAAGGCGGCACCGACGTCGTCGGCCTGGTTGGTGGCTCTTCAAGTAACGCCAACCCCACCACCCTGCTGCCCGGCGACCGCGCCCCGGTCGGGTTGCTCATCGACCCGCTGCTGACCAGCTCGCTGGCCAACACAGCCGACACGGCCGACACAGCCGGCCCCCCCGCCGGTCTCCCAACCAGCCCCCCAACCGGCCCCCCAGCCGGCCCACTGTCTGCTCAGGACGGGCTGGGCACGCTGGTGTACCGGGCAACCAGCGGCCAACCCATCCTGCTGGTGCCCCCGCGTCGCTGGCAGGCCCGGGGTGAGGAAGCCACCGCGCTGCTGCACACCGCGCGGCAACTGCTGAAGACCGGCTTCGTCTCCCCCCGGGAGCTACCCGCGCTGGCCGGCACCCGCGCCGCCGGTCCCGGCACCGCGGTGATCTACCCACCCCAGGCGAGTGCCGGGGAAATCTCGCCACAGGTGACCGCGGAGGTGCAGCAAGACCGGGATATTCTGCGTGACCTGCAGGTGGCCACCGTCCTGGATCCGGCCACAAACCTCAGACCCGCCACCCTGCTCGACCCACTGCGGCTCGGATTGCTGCGCGGGGTGTCCACCGCCTGGCGCGAACAACCCGATCTGGCTGCGCTCACGACCTCGGAAGAGAGCAGCCGGCTCGAAGGGCTACGCCGATCGGTGCGGATCGTGCAACCACCCGGCCCCTACAGCCTGGCGGCTTCGGATTCCCCGTTGCTCATCACGGTGAGCAACAGTCTCCCGGTCGGGGTTCAGGTATCGCTGAGCCTGTCGGAGACCGCCGGCTTACGAGCCGGGGCGGTAGGGCTGCAGCTGGTACCGGCCCGCAGCACCCGGCAACTGGTGATCCCGGCCAAGGTGAGCCGGGCCGGCCAGTTCAGCGTCGATGCCCGGCTGAGCACCCCGGGGGGGACCTCGCTCGGGGAGCCGAGCACCCTGCAGCTACGTTCCACCGCGTTCGGCAGAGTTACAGTCGCGCTCACTGCGGGCGCCGGTGCCGTACTGATTCTGCTGGTGGCCCGCAGGATCGTGCGCCGCATACGCAGAACACGGGAAGCCGGGTGACGGTTGGATACCGCGAACCAAACGCAGCGGTCGTCTCATGGCCGGCTGCCGGCTGATCACCGGCCCAGCCCCATGACTGGTGACGCAGGTGACCACCCTTCTTGGGACACTGGCCAGTACTCCCTGATCTCGGCGGCGCGCACGATGGCGCTGGCCACCCTGATCAGCCGGATCACCGGATTCGTCCGCCAGCTCGCCCTCGCCGCAGTGCTCGGACTCGGCGTGGTCAACGACTCGTACACCGTTGCCAACACCCTTCCGGCCATGCTCTACGAGATCCTGCTCGGCGGGGTGCTGACCAGCGTGGTGGTGCCGCTGCTGGTGCGCGCCGCGAAGGAGGACGCCGACCAGGGCGAGGCCTACGTGCAGCGGCTGGTCACCATCGCCTCCGTCGCGCTCAGCGTGGCCAGCGTGCTCGCCGTCGTCGCAGCGCCGTTGCTGGCGGTGCTGTTCCTCGGAGATGGCGAGGACGCCAACCCGCAGCTGGCCACCACGTTCAACTACCTGCTGTTGCCGCTGATCCTGTTCTACGGCCTGTCCGGGTTGTTCGGGGCGATTCTCAACGCCCGCAGCGTGTTCGGTCCACCGGCCTGGGCACCGGTGCTCAACAACGTCATCGTGCTGGTCTCCCTCGGCATCTACACGCTGGTACCGGGAGAGATCAGCATCAACCCGGCCCGGCTGAGCGATCCGAAGCTGCTGGTGCTGGGACTGGGCACGACCGCGGGGATCGTCGCGCAGGCACTGGTTCAGCTGCCCGGGCTTCGCCGGGCGGGCTTCCATTTCGGCTGGCGCTGGGGCTGGGACTCCCGGTTGACCCAGGCCAGCGGGATGGCAGCCTGGTTCGTGCTCTACGTGCTGATCGGCCAGCTCGGCTTCGTGGTCACCACTCGCTCGGCCGCCCAGGGCGATCCGGGCGGCGTGGTGATCTACAGCTTGGTGTGGTTGCTCTTGCAGCTACCCTACGGCGTCCTCGGCTACTCCCTGCTCACCGCGATCATGCCACGGATGAGCCGGGCAGCGGCCGACTCCGACTGGCGTGGGGTGGTCGAGCATCTCTCGGTGGCCAGCCGCTATCTCATCGTGCTGATGGTGCCGATCACGGTGGTCTTCACCCTCGCCGGCCCCCAGATCGGCGTCGCGCTGTTCTCGCTGGGGAAGGCCGGCAGTAATGCCGAACGGCTCGGTGCCGCGCTGGCGGTGTCCGCCTTCGGCCTGCTGCCCTATGCCGTGACGATGCTGCAGCTCCGGGTGTTCTACTCGATGGCCGACGCCCGAACCCCCACGATGATCAATGCGGTGATGGTGGCGGTGAAGCTGCCGCTGTTGATCGCCTGCCCGATGTTTCTCGATGACTCCGATGTCGTGCTGGGACTGACCGCGGTCAACTCGCTGTCGATGGTGGTGGGCGCCCTGGTCGGTCAGGTCTGGCTGCGCCGCCGGCTCGGTCAGGTGGAGACCCGGCGCAGCCTGATCACCTTGCGCAATTGCCTGGTGGGGGCGGTTCCCGCGGTGGGGGCCGTGTTCGCGCTGCGCGCCCTGACCGACCTGAACGGCGTGAGCGGCGCCTGGTTGGACCTGGTGTTCACCACACTCATCGTCGGCACCGTGATGGGTCTGGCTCTGATCCTGATGCGGACACCCGAGCTCACCAACGCGCTCGGAGCGCCGATGCTGAACCGGTTCGGCCGCGGCCGCTCAGCTGGCCCTCGCGAGCCCTAGCCCGAGTTTCCGAGATTGCTTGATTGTTTGCGGTGTTGTCGCTGGTGGGGGCACTGTTTGGTCGTTGGGAGGTGTATGACCTAGCTGCGTGGGGCCCAGCGTTGAAGGTTGAAGATGTCGATGAGTTTGGCCTG
>DASYAZ010000096.1:0-18740 GCA_036501085.1 Pseudonocardiaceae bacterium
GGATCGAGGCCACGCTGAGCGAGGCGTAGCTCCAGGAGCACGTATAGGGCACAGACAACCGCTAAGCGCCAGACTTGACCGGACAGTGCCGGACAGCCCACAACAGCCTTCTGACCCGATTTGCGCAGCTCAGAGGGCTGATGTGGGTGGTACGGAGGGGTGCCCCCGGTGGGATTCGAACCCACACTGGGATCCTTTTAAGGGACCTGCCTCTGCCGGTTGGGCTACGGGGGCGTGCTGCCAAGAGTATCCACGCCGGTACTGGGGCAGATCATGAACCAGTGGTGGCGCGGACGGACTCGGCTTGGGGATCGTCGACCTGGCCCAGCGCCACCGCCTCATGGCGGAACAGCAGGGCGCCAGTCCAGTCGATCAGGATACGGACCTTGCGGTTGAGCGTCGGCACCCGCCTGAGGTGGTAGGCGCGATGCATGAGCCAGGCCACAACCCCGGTGAACCTGATCCCGTGGATCTCCGCGACACCGCGGTACAGGCCCAGGCTGGCCACCGACCCGGCATATCGATGCCGGTAATGCCGCAGCCCTTGGCCGCGCAGGCACGCGATCACGTTGTCGGCCAGCAAACCGGCCTGGCGAAGGGCATGGTGCGCCGATGGGCTGCACAGCGCACCCGGCTCGCGAGCGCTCAGATCGGGTACGGCGGCGCAATCGCCGGCTGCGAAGGCATCCGGGCACCCCACCACCTGCAGGGTCGCCTTGCAGCGCACTCGGTGGTGACCGTCCAGCGGTAGGTCGGTCTGCTGCACCATGGGATTGGCCTTCACCCCGGTGGTCCAGACGATCGTGTCGGCGTCGAACTCGGTGCCCTCGTCGAGGACCAGGTGACCGTTCTCCATCGTGGTGACCCGGGTGTTCAGGAAGATCTCGATACCCCGGTGGGTCAGTTGCCTGGCGGTGTAGCGGCTCAGCTTCGGGCTGACCTCGGGCATGATCCGGTCGCCGGCCTCGACCAGTACCCAGCGCAGATCCGCCGGCTCGATGCGCTGGTAGTAATGGCTTGCATGGCGAGCCATCTCCTCGAGCTCGCCGAGCACTTCGATGCCCGCGTATCCCCCACCGATCACCACGAAACTCAGCAGCTTGCGGCGGAGCCGCACCTCGCTCGTGGCGTTGGCCACCTCCAGCCGGGACAGCACATGGTTACGCAGGTAGATCGCTTCGCCGATGGTCTTGACCGCGATGCCATGCTCGGCAAGCCCTGGAATGGGCAACATGCGCGCGATGGAACCCGGTGCCATCACCAGCACGTCGTAGTCGAGTTGCTCCAGCTGCCCGGCGCAATTCTCGATAGTGGCGAAGCGGTGGGCGTGGGCGACGCTGGTCACCCGACCGCAAACGACGCGGCAGCCGGTGAGCACCTCGCGCAGCGGCACGACCACGTGGCGCGGTTCGACCGAACCGGCCGCAGCACCCGGCAGGAACGGCTGGTAGGTCATCTGGAGCTGCGGATCCACCACGGTGACCGACGCGTCACCCGGTCTGAGCTGGGACTGCAGTCCCAGAGCGGTATACATCCCAACGTAGCCGCCGCCGACAACCAGGATGCGAGGCGGGTTCCCGGGTGCGTGACCCATGCCAGCAGTATTCCTATCACCGCGCCAGATCGGCCAGTTCGATTGCGCGATTCAGCACCTCGATCAACATCGCCGGGGTGAGCCGCCCGGTGAAGGTGTTCTGCTGGCTGACGTGGTAGCAACCGAGCAGATGCAGCCCGTCCAGCGTGACCTCCGTCCCGTGCCCGAAACGGGGCCGTGGCGCCGGAACCGGCCACCCCGCAGCACTCAGCGCGGGCAGCAGCGCCTGCCAGCCGAACGCTCCGAGCACGACCACGGCACGCAGCGTCGGGCGCAGCAGGTGGAGCTCGTGGACCAGCCAGGCCCGGCACGCATCGCGCTCGGCGGGAGTGGGCTTGTTCGCCGGCGGTGCGCAGTGGACCGGGGCCGTGATCCGGGTGCGATGGAGCCTCAGCCCATCATCGCGATGAGTGGCCACCGGCCGGTCCGCCAGACCGACCGCGTGCAGCGCGGCGTAGAGCACGTCGCCGGAGCGGTCCCCGGTGAACATCCGGCCGGTCCGGTTGGCGCCGTGCGCGGCCGGCGCGAGCCCGACGATGGCCAGCGCGGCATCGGCCGGGCCGAATCCCGGAACCGGGCGCCCCCAGTAGGTCTGGTCGCGGTAGGCGGCGCGCTTGTCCGATGCGACCTGCTCCCGCCAGGCGACCAGGCGGGGGCAGGCCCGGCACCCGACGAGCTCGCCATCCAGCGTGTCCAGGTCGGTTGCGTACTCCTGCCCGCCGGGCATCAGCCGAGGCCGAGCGCGATGCCGTCGAGGATGTCGTGCTCACTGACCACGAGCTCATCGATACCGGCTCGGGCGTGCAACTCCTCAGCGAGGATCCGCACGATCAGCGCTCCCCCGGCGATGACGTCCACCCGTCCGGGGTGAATGGCCGGGTTGGCGGCCCGCTGTTGATGGGTCGCGGCCAGCAGGTCGGCGGCGGTGCGGCGCACCGTCTGCAGGGACAACCGGGACAGGTGAATGCGCTGCGGGTCATACTCGGGCAGTCGCTGGGCAACGGCGGAGAGCGTGGTGACGGTGCCCGCCACGCCGACCCAGGTGCACGCCTGGTCCACGGGCACCTCGACGAAAGCCTCCCGCAAGGTCCGCGCCGCGAACTGTTCGGCTGCGTCGATCTCCTCAGCCGTCGGCGGGTCCGAGCGTAGGTGCCGCTCGGTGATCCGGACGCAGCCGACGTCCACCGACCGCGCTGCCGTGACCTCAGCCTGTTCCCCGTCCCAGTCGCCGAGTACCACCTCGGTGGAACCACCGCCCACGTCGACCACCGCGAACGGCCCGGCGGCCGGATCCAGATCACTGACCGCGCCGGTGAACGACAACCGCGCCTCCTCCTCGCCGGTGATCACCTCGGCGTCGGTGCCGAGGGTCTGGCGGACCATGGCGAAGAAGTCGTCCCGGTTGGCGGCGTCCCGGGTGGCTGAGGTGGCCACCATCCGCACCCGTTCGACGCCGGCATCCCACACGATGGCCGCGTACTCAGCCAGTGCAACGCGGGTGCGCTCCAGCGCGTCCGGGGCCAGCCGGCCGGTGGCATCGACGTCCTGGCCGAGCCGGACGATGCGCATCTCCCGAGCCACATCCACCAGCTTGCCCGCGCCAACATCCGCCACCAGCAACCGGATCGAGTTCGTGCCGCAGTCAATCGCGGCCACCCTGCCCACACCCACACCTCCCCACCCCCGCACCCGGCATTCAGCGGGCTGAGCGGGGTTACCCGGCAGCCTATAACCCCGCTCAGCCCGCTGAATGCGGGACGGAGGGAGGGTGCCGTTCAGGCGCAGGGGCCGGGGGTCCACCAGGGGCCGAGCTGGGCGAGGACCTCGTCACCGAAGGGATTCACTCCTGGTCCGCGGGCCAGCGCGTGCGCGACATGGACGTGCAGGCATTTCACCCGGTCCGGCATCCCCCCGGCACTGACCTGCGTGCCCAGCGGTTCCATCGCATCTCGTTCGGCCAGATACGACTCGTGCGCTGCGCGGTAGGACCGCGCCAGCTCGGGGTCGGTGCCAAGCCGCTCGCTCATCTCCCGCATGGCGCCACCTGCCTCGAGCTGGCTCACCAGCGCGGTCAACCTGCTGCAACTCAGGTAGTAGAGCGTGGGAAACGGGGTGCCGTCCTCCAGCCGGGGATGGGTCCGCACCACGCTGGGCAACCCGCAGCCACAGCGGTGCGCGACCGCTCGCAGCGCCCGCGGCGGGCGGCCCAGCTGCGCCGCGACGGCCTCCCGGTCGGCCCGATCCACGAGCTCACCCACTGTTGATCGAGGTCCAGAGCTGGGCGTACCACACCCGGGTGGGACCGGGCACCGGAGCGCTGGCAGCGACGATCCCACCGGAGGGAAGCTGCACGATGTAGGGTGCCTGCCCCGGAAGCACGTAACGCAACCGCTCGCGGGCCTGCGTCTCAGTGTGCTCCGGGTCAGCCAGCAGGCTGCGACGGCGCTCCAGCTCGGCGACCTTGTCGGTCAGCATCTGCTGGCGTTCGTGCACCGCCGCCAGGTCAGCTCGTTGGCCGACGTAGTTGCGCAGTGGAACCGACACGCTCAGGAGCAGAAAACAGATCACGGCGACGAGCAGGGCGGCCCGCCGTGGTGAGGTGATGCCCATCGCATGGCCGACCCGCACCCCCAGCGGACGGGTCGGCACCGAGCCATCGGCGGTTCTAGGCCTCCGGGGCGAACCGGGCGAATGCCAAGTCCCCGGCGTAGCGAGCCGCATCCCCGAGGGCCTCCTCAATACGCAGCAACTGATTGTACTTCGCCACCCGTTCTGACCGGGCCGGGGCGCCAGCCTTGATCTGTCCGCAGCCGACCGCCACCGCGAGGTCGGCGATCGTGGTGTCCTCGGTCTCGCCGGAGCGGTGGCTCATCATGCAGCGGTAACCGTGGGACTGGGCGAGCGTCACGGCGTCCAGGGTCTCCGACAGGGTGCCGATCTGGTTGACCTTGACCAGCAGGGCGTTCGCGACCCGGCGGCTGATGCCCTCCTCCAACCGCTCCGGATTGGTCACGAACAGATCGTCACCGACGATCTGCACCCGATCCCCGAGCTCGGCGGTGAGCCGCGCCCAGCCGTCCCAGTCGTCCTCCGCCAGGGGATCCTCGATGGACACCAGCGGGTACGAGCTGAGCAGCCCCGCGTAGTAGTCGATCATCTGCTCGGCGTTGCGGGCGCTGCGCTCGAATGTGTACTGGCCGTCGGAGAAGAACTCGGTGGCGGCGACGTCCAGCGCGAGCGCGACGTCGCGGCCGAGGACGAATCCCGCCTTGTCCACGGCGGTGGCGATCAGATCCAGCGCGTCGGTGTTCGTGGGGAGGTCAGGGGCGAAGCCTCCTTCGTCGCCGAGCCCGGTGGCCAGCCCGTTCGCCTTGAGCACCGACTTCAGGACGTGGTAGACCTCCGCACCCCACCGCAGCGCCTCGCGGAACGACTCCGCACCGATCGGAGCGATCATGAACTCCTGCACGTCGACTCCGTTGTCGGCATGCGCACCACCGTTGAGGATGTTGAACATGGGGACCGGCAGCACGTGGGCATTGACCCCGCCAAGGTAGCGAAACAGCTCCAAGCCGCTGGATGCGGCGGCGGCCTTGGCGACCGCGAGCGAGACCCCGAGGATCGCATTGACGCCCAGCCGGGACTTGTCGGGCGTGCCATCCAGATCCACCAGCTTCTGGTCCACGACTCGCTGCTCGATCGCCTCGATACCGAGGAGCTCAGGCCCGATCTCATCCAGTACCGCCGCTACCGCGCGCTCGACTCCCCTGCCGAGGTAGCGGTTGGGATCCCCGTCGCGCACCTCGACCGCCTCATGGCGGCCGGTCGAGGCACCGGAGGGCACCGCTGCATGCGCCAAGGTGTCGTCATCGAGCACGACCTCGACTTCGACAGTGGGATTCCCGCGTGAATCCAGGATCTCGCGGGCAACGACCTCCTCGATGGTGGCCACAAACACTCTCCTCGTCAGATGGGCAGGAACAGATTAACCACGGTCCAGCACACTCGGCTGGAGGCGCGCGCCAATGATCGATCAACGACCGGCAAGGAGCGTGTCAGGGGGTGTGCGGGACTCGTGCGACAGCGCGTGCCCGCGTACCGTTGGACTGACCATGACAGCCGCCGACCGCCCTCCGGACGTCGTCGAGAAGTTCCGGCTCGCTGAGTCGCTGGTATCCGAGCGACGTCCACTGGAAGCTCTCCGGGAGCTGGCTCCGGTACTCGACGCTGAGCCCGACGCGCCGAGTGTGCAGTTACTGGCTGGACGAGCCTACCTCCAGTCCGCCCAGCTGAACCGCGCCGAGGAGGCCTTCCTGCGGGTGCTCGAGCACAACCCCTCAGACCACTACGCGCGCTTCGCCCTTGGTTGCACACTGCAGCGACTGAGCCGGCTGGAGGAAGCCCGCGCGCAGTTGGCCATGGCCGTGGCGATGAATCCAACTCCCGCCTACCAGGAAGCACTCAACGAGGTACGAATGCGGATAGCGAGCCGCTGATGCTCAGGTAATTCTTTTGGCGCTACGGGCATAACCTTGCGAGAAACCGTATACCTCTCGGGCATAATCGAGGGACTCGTTGTAGGACAGTATCGCCCGCAACCAGCCATCGCCGGAGGACAGGTTGCGATTATCCGCGCAGAGGTACTGCGCGGCGGCCAGCGCCGCGTCATCGATGTTCTGCGGGTCGGAGATCCCATCCCTATTCCCGTCAGCCCGCCACTTGGCCCAGGTGGAGGGAATGAACTGGAAAGGCCCGACAGCGTGATCCCACACCTTGTCACCGTCCAGCAGGCCGTTATCAGTATCTCCGATGGCCTTGACCCCGGGCGCACCATTGAGCGGTATCCCGATGATCGGTGACGAGGGGCGACCATCCGCTTCGAGCTGGCGTCCCTGGAAATTCCCGTGCTTGGACTCCACAGCCGAGATACCGGCCAGGGTCACCCAGGTGATATGGCAGTTGGCCTGGGTCGCGGCCATAATGGCGTGCGCGTTCGCATAGGCCTCGAGCGCGCGCTGGGGCACGTCAGTGACGCGAGACATCCGGGCAGCCCAATCAGCGAACGCCAGCGAAGGCGGACCGGCAGGCTTGGCCGGCGGGGGAAGCTTGACCGGGACATTGACCGTCTGGTGTTGCTGGGGCGGCGCGGGCGGCGCGGCGGCAAGCACTGTCATGGACTCCGCCGCAGGTTCCGCGACATCGGGCAGGGCAGCGGGAATGGCCATCGCCGCAGGTTGAGGGGTCGCAAGTCCACGATCGGGTAACGGTGCCGCCACCGAACCGAGACCAGTCAGCATCAGGCCCGCACAGACCAAGGCGCTACCGGACAACACCCCGCGAAGCAGGTACTGCAACGCGCGACCCCGCTTGTCACCCCTCATATAGGAGATCAACGATCGTCACTCTACGGAGATACGCCTGCTCCGGAAGGTGGCCGGCTGCTTGCTCATGCTTGCACTCAGCGTGGCCAGTGCTCCCGCCACTGCTGGGCGGTGAGCTGGCCGGCAGGCACCCCGGCAGCCCGCGCGGATGCCTCGGCGGCACGCACATCGGCGGCGAAGCGCCGGGCCGCGCCGCGCAACGCGGCCTCGGGGTCCTCACCGGTCAGCTTCGCTGCGGCGGACAGTGCGAACAACGACGCACCAGTGCCGCCGCCTCCCGACTCGCTAGTGCCGGGTAGCAGGTCCGCGGGAAAGCCGGCTCTCGCCGTCCGGGAGACCAGCTTGGCCGCCAGCGCCAGAGCCGGTTGCGCCAGCGCTACCCCGTCAAGGCTGGACTCACGACGCTTCTCGACCCGCTTGAGCTCTTCCCATCGAGTCTCCTGCTCAGCGGCGGAGCTCACCTCCTCGCCACCGGCGAAGACGTGCGGATGGCGGTTGACGAGCTTGGTCACCAGGGCGCCGGCCACGGCGTCGATGTCACACCCGCCAGGCATCTCCTGAGCGACCCGGGCATGGAAGAGTACCTGCAGCAGCACGTCACCGAGCTCCTCGCAGAGCGCGCCGGCGTCGCTGTCCTCCAATGCCTGGTACAGCTCGTAAGCCTCTTCGATGAGGTAGGGCATCAGCGATTGGTGGGTCTGCTCGGCGTCCCACGGGCAGCCACCCGGGGAGCGCAACCGGTCCATGACCACGACGGCATCCAACAGTGCGATCCCCGCAGGTTCCGGTGTGGTCAGCACGGTGGCACCAGCACCCACCCACTGGGATGCCAGTCCGGTGCGGGGGTCCAAGGTGAGCAGCAGGCCGTCAGCGGCCTCGCCCCCAAGCCCAGCCTCGCCGGCCGGAACAGCTCCGCACTGCGTGACCCACTCGGCGGGCACGTCGCCGTCGGCATACAGCGCTGAACCGTCGCGAATCAGCTTGACCGCCGCCACCGGGAGCACAGCACCGAGGCGATGGGACAACGTCACCACGACCGGTCCCGTGCAGGGAGGGGTCATGTGCGAGGGGCGGCGCGCAATGATGCGATGAAGCCACCTGCCTGAGTCCCATCCGGCACGGCCTGCAGGGTCACCAGGTCCCACACTCCGTAGCGGGGGTTGAGCCGCACCCCCACTTGCTGGGCTATCGACACGAGCTGGCGCACGCCGACGGCTTCCAGGATCGCAGGGTCGATCTGATCGATCGGAGGCGCGTGATCCGATGGCTGGACGCCGCGGTTGGTCCGGTTCTTGACCACCATGACCACCCAGGGCTTCGTGTCCTCCAGCTGGAAGGCCACCACCGAGCCCTCGGCGACGCCGAAGGCCGGGGTAGTGGCGAAGATCGGATCGTCCGCGGCGACGATCCGCTTGCCCACCTCGGCGTCCTTACCGGCCTGCACATCAGCGTCGATCATCTGCCGGGCACCTTTGGATCCCGCCTTGGCGAGCTCCGCCACCCGCTGCTGCGCGGCGGCCCGGTTGTCGGCGGTGGTGTAGTCGATGGTGACGGCGCTGCCGCGCAGCGTGTCGCGGCCCAAGGCGGACAGCAGCAACGTGTCGGCGGCCCGCTGCCGGTACCCGTTGGCGTCGTAGATCGTGCCCTTGGACGCCGCCTCGGCGCCCCCGACCTCGTTGACCAGCCGATTGACCCGATCCTGATCGGCGGTCAGGCGCTCTCGCTGCGCGGCGATGACAACCAACTGGTGCCTGATCCGGGCGGTGACGATCTTTCGTGACACGTCATCGAGCTGGTGAGCTCCTTTCAGCTCGACGCGGGTCTGCGGGCTCTCCCTGTCCAGCACGGTCACCAGCTGGCTGTGCACCTGGTCCTGCCGGATCTCCGTCCCGCCGACGAACGCGGCGGCGCCGAACTGTCCAGAGCCGAGACCGCATCCCCCGACCAGCAGGGTCGTGATGACGGCCCCGACAGCGACGCGGCGGGCTGTACCCCAGTGGGAGCCAGCTGCACGCAGGACGCTTCGCACGGGCGCTACTTTCTCACGCTGCGTGCGTCGCTTTCCAGGTAGGTGCCGGACATCCCAGGACATCACAGCCGCCCGCCTGTCATCCGCCCGCTTTCGGCAACCGCCGCTCGATCAACTGCGCGATCCGTAGCGCCTCGGCACAGGAATCGATCGGCCGGTGATCCGGGCCCAGTTGCGGGGAAACCCCCACCACCAGCGAGACCGGCCCACCATCCATCAGTTGCTCGCAGTCGGTAACCCCATCACGATCTACCCGGAAAGTGACTCCGGCGCGGCCGTTCACGGTGTTCTCGGCGAAGGCGATGAATGCCGGACGCTGGCGGGTCCGGTAGGAGACCAGCCTCGCTCGATCCCGCTCCAGGCTCAGGATGAACTGATCCCCCACCCACTCGCAGCCGGCGGAACTGCCCTGCTCCACCGGCTCGCGACTGCTCGGCGACACACCGGTCCGGGTGAGCTCCGCAGTGGTCAGAACGGTGCACATATCCACCCGGCTGGCGTCGGCCACCGCCGGTGGCGCCGTTCCGGTGGCATCACCGATCACCGTGCAACCCACCGAGAGCAACCCCACTGCCACCACCAGGGCAGGACAGCTCGTCATTGCCTACCCTCCTCCTCCGCGTGGCATGACCGTACTATCGCGGCCCGGGTTCTCCGAGGAGGTTTGCGATGTTCGATGCTGACGCCGACCACAGAGAGCGGCAGCTCTCGCAGTGGGCGCAGGGCTTCGCCGACCGCGCGGAGCGGTTCCACACGATGCGGGCCAACCTCGAGCAGATCACGGTGAGTGAGTCCGCCGCGGAGGGCGCCGTCCGGGTGACGGTGGATTCCAGCGGGCAGCTCACCGACCTGGCGTTCACCGACAAGATCAGGGACATGGCGCCTTCGCAGGTCGCCGAGCAGGTGATGGCCGGCCTGCGGTGTGCCCAGCAGCAGCTCGCACCGCTGGTGCAGGAGACCATGCTCGCAGCGGTCGGAGAGGACCATGAGCTGGTCGAGAAGGTGGTACGCGGCTACCGGGAGCGCTTCGGCCAGGACACGCTGCGCCACCAGGCGGTGCCGGCTGATGAGCAGGAATACTTCGCCGACCGCGACTACCTGCGTTAGGGGCGCACATGGTCAACGACTCCGCCGGCGGCACTTCCGTCGGGCACGGTGGGTACGAGGTCCTCACGCCGGCGCTGGCCGGCCACGCCAGGAACGTCGGCACACTGTGCGAGCGGCTGGACCAAGCCGTGGACGCGGCACGAGAAGTGAGCCTGCCCACCGACGCCTACGGGGTGTTCTGCGAGCTCCTACCGGCAATGCTCAACCCGCTGCAACACAGCGGCGTCGGCGCGTTGGAGAGCAGCGCGCAGCGACTGAGCACCACCGCCGCCGATATCAAGGGCACCGCGCGAGATTACGCAGCGACCGATGACGGCGCCACGCTGGCGTTGCACCAGGCGGGGGGATTCGGATAGATGTCGGCGAACCCGCTGGTAGCCCACGAGGAGAATCCGAGCACGTACGCCGGGATCGGGATCCTCGATTCAGCTGTTCAGTGCGCCGATCACATTTCCAGCGGGAATTGGATCGACGCCGGGATCGACACCACCGCCGCCACACTGGATTCACTCGCTTTCGCGACGAACCCAGCCGGTGCGCTGCTGTCCTCCGGCATCGGCTGGCTGATCGAGCATGTCGAAGCCCTCTCCGAGCCGCTGGAGTGGCTGGCCGGTGACCCCGCTGCCATCACCGCCCATGCCCAGACCTGGGGCAACGTCGCCACTGCGGTCGCCGCGGTAGAGCGGGACTACACCCGAACGGTGGCCGGCGACCTGATCGCATGGCGGGGCCAGGCCGCTCAGGCCTACCGGGCCCGGGCCACTGACACCGGCCACCTGCTGGAGGCACTGACCATCGCCGCCGACGGCATCCGGGTGGCCATCACGATGAGTGGCATGGTGGTCGCCGCGGTCCGCGACCAGATCCAGAAAATGATCAGTGATCTCGTCGGTCAGCTGATCGGCTATGCGGCCGAGCTGGTGGGCTCAGGCGGGCTGGCGACGCCGGTGGTGGCCGAGCAGGCCATGAGCCTGATCGCCAAGTGGGCCGCGAAGATCGCCGAGCTGATCAACAGGCTGCTGCGCACCATGAAGACCCTGATGCCACTGCTCCGCCACCTCGACGAGATCCTCAGCACCGTCACGAACGACCCAGCACTCCGGTGACCAGGGACGCGCACCACTCGAGCAGCTCCCGGTCCCGCAGCGGCGCCGCCCCGATACCGCCGGAGCCCTCGCTGGGCCGGGGCACCGCCAGGGTGTGCACCCCCGTTTTGTAGCTCGCCTGCGGGTAGAGCCGGTTCAGCCGAACCACCTGGGAGTCGAGCAGAGTCACCGGGGCGAAGCGCAGCCGGGAGCCCTGCAGGGTCACCTCAGACACCCCGTGGGCGCGGCACAGCTGGCGGAAGCGCGCGACATCCAGCAGGGTCACCACCGGCGGTGGCAGGGCACCGTAGCGGTCCCGCAACTCGTCGCTCACGGCCGTCAACGCGGCACCGTCGAGGGCCTCGGCGATCTTGCGGTAGGCCTCCAACCGCAGCCGCTCACCGGGGATGTAGTCGTGCGGCAGGTGGGCGTCCACCGGCAGCTCGACCCGGACCGGGGTGGGCTCGGGCGCCCCGTCGGTCGGGTTGGCTCCGGCCGCGCCGCGGAAGGCCTCGACGGCTTCGCCGACCAGCCGGATGTACAGGTCGAATCCCACCCCGGCGATGTGCCCGGACTGCTCGCCGCCCAGGATGTTGCCCGCCCCACGGATCTCCAGGTCCTTCATCGCGACCGCCATGCCCGCGCCCAGCTCGGTGTGCTGCGCGATGGTGGACAGCCGGTCGTGCGCCATCTCGGTGAGCGGAGTCTCCGGCGGGTAGAGGAAGTAGGCATAGCCACGTTCCCGGCTCCGGCCCACCCGCCCGCGCAGCTGGTGCAACTGGGCCAGGCCCAGCATGTCACCGCGTTCCACGATCAGCGTGTTGGCGTTGGAGATGTCCAACCCGGTCTCGACGATGGTGGTGCACACCAGCACGTCGTGCTCGCGTTGCCAGAACCCGGCGACCGTGCGCTCGAGGGTGGCCTCATTCATCTGCCCGTGCGCCACCACGACCCGCGCCTCGGGCACCAGCTCGCGGATCCGCCGCGCCGCCTTCTCGATCGAGGACACCCGGTTGTGCACGTAGAAGACCTGCCCGTCGCGCAGCAGCTCGCGACGGATCGCGGCACCGACCTGCTTGTCGTCGTAGACCCCGACGTAGGTCAGCACCGGGTGGCGATCCTCGGGCGGGGTGAGGATGGTCGACATCTCCCGGATGCCGGCCAGGCTCATCTCCAGGGTCCGCGGGATCGGGGTCGCGGACATGGTGAGCACGTCGACGGCAGTCCGCAGACCCTTGATGTGCTCCTTGTGCTCGACGCCAAAACGCTGCTCCTCGTCGACCACCACCAGGCCGAGATCCTTCCAGCGCACCCCCGCCTGCAGCAGCCGGTGGGTGCCGATCACGACGTCCACCGAGCCGTCGGCGAGCCCGCGCAGAACCTCCGACACCTCGCCGGGATCGGTGAACCGGGACAGCCCGCGCACGGTCACCGGGTAGGAGTGCATCCGATCGGAGAAGGTCTGCAGGTGCTGCTGAGCCAGCAGGGTGGTCGGCACCAGTACCGCCACCTGCTTGCCGTCCTGCACCGCCTTGAAGGCGGCCCGCACGGCGATCTCGGTCTTGCCGTAACCGACGTCGCCGCAGACCACCCGGTCCATCGGGACACCTCGGCGCATGTCCGCCTTGACCTCGTTGATCGCGGCGAGCTGGTCGGGGGTCTCGGTGTAGGGGAAAGCGTCCTCCAGCTCGGCCTGCCACGGGGTGTCCGGGCCGAACACGTGCCCCGGGGACGCCTGCCGGGCGGCGTAGAGCTGCACCAGCTCAGCGGCGATCTCCTTGACGGCTTTGCGGGCCCGGCCCTTGGTCTTGGCCCAGTCCGAACCGCCCAGTTTGTTCAGGGTCGGCAGCTCGCCACCGACGTAGCGAGTGACCTGGTCGAGCTGGTCGGTGGGGATGTAGAGCCGGTCGCCCGGCTGGCCCCGCTTGCTGGACGCGTACTCCACCAGCAGGTACTCCCGGGTGGCACCGTCAGCGCCGTTGACGGTGCGCTTTACCATCTGCAGGAACCGGCCGATGCCGTGCTGCTCGTGCACCACATGATCGCCGCTGCGCAGCGCCAGCGGATCCACCGCGTTGCGCCGGCGGACCGGCATCTTCGCCATTTCCCGGCTGCCGGTGCCACCCCGCGCCCCGGTGATATCGCTCTCGGTGAGTACCGCCAGCCCGAGGGCCGGCACGAGGAAACCGTCCTCGAGGGTGCCGCGTACCACGGTGACGGTGCCCGCAGCGGGTGGGTGATCCAGCCCCTCGGCAGCGTGCACGGTCGGGACCTCAGCCTCGCGCAGCTGCTCACAGGCACGCTGCGCAGTGCCGGCACCAGGTACCACCAGGACTGCCGAACCGCCGGCGGCGGTGTGTGCGCGCAGGTCGGTGAAGGCGCGCCCGACCTCGCCGTGGTATGCCTGCGCCGGTACGATCTGTAGCCGCAGCGGGCCGTGGGCGTCGGTGGTCAGCGGGCTCAGCGTCCACCAGGACAACCCGGTGCTGCGGGCATGCTCGGCGACCTCGCTCAGGTCACGGTAGGCCGAGGCGGACAGGTCCAGCGCCGCGACATCGACCGGGGCCGTGCCGCCACCGGCGGCGACCATCCAGGACGCCTCCAGGAACTCCTGCCCGGTGCGGACCAGGTCAGCGGCGCGGGTCCGGATCCGTTCCGGATCGGCGAGCAGAACGTGTGTGCCGGCCGGCATCGCATCGCTGAGCAGCTCGAGCGCGGACTCGCCGTCCTCCCCGCGGGCCAGCACCGGGATCAGTGACTCCATGCCCTCGGCGGGAATCCCGGCGGCGACCTTCTCCAGCAGCTGGGCGACCGGGCCGGGTGGAGCCTGCGTCACCAGCCGCGCCGCGGTGGCCCGGACACCCGGGGTGAGCAGCAGCTCCCGGCACGGCGGGGCGATCAGCTCCTCGGTGGACGCCAGCGTCCGCTGGTCGGCGACCGCGAAGGAACGGATCTCGGAGATCTCATCCCCCCAGAACTCCACCCGCAACGGATGATCAGCCGTGGGAGGGAACACGTCGACGATGCCGCCCCGCACGGCGAACTCGCCGCGCCGGTCGACCATGTCCACCCTGGTGTAGGCGAGATCCGCCAGCCGGGTCAGGACAGCGTCGAACTCGTGCACCTGCCCCACCCGCAGCCGCACCGGGGTGATCTCACCCAGGCCGGCCAGCATCGGCTGGATCAGCGACCGCACGGTGGCCACCACCACCTGCAGCGGGGTGGACGCTGACGACTCTTCGGGGTGGGCCAGCCGGCGCAGCACCGCCAGCCGGCGTCCCACGGTGTCGGCTCGCGGGGAGAGCCGCTCATGCGGCAGCGTCTCCCAGGAGGGGAGCTCGGCGACCACCGGGGCACCCAGCAGATCGGCCAGCTCGGCGGTCAGCTCGCCGGCCTCCCGGTCGGTAGCGGTAACGGCCAGTACCGGATGCCCGGCACGGGCCAGCGCCGCCACCACCAGCGGGCGGGTGGCGGGCGGGCCCTGGATCTCCAGTTCGGGGCTACCGGCACGATTGATCAGCTCGTGCAGCGAGGGTTCGGGCCGGATGGCCTCGGCGAGGCCGGCCAGGCGAGCAGATGTGGTTGGCAGTTCGGTTGGTAGCACAGTCGCTACGGGCACCGTGATGAACCTTTCGGGCGCAGACGTGGCCGACGCAAGACAGACCCTACCGGGGACGCGTGCAGCGCACGGGGGTGACGGTAGCCACAATACCGACCGCCCCTTTAGCGGATCGCCCAGGGTTGGTGGCGATGAGCGGTAGCGGCACTGGGTGTTGGTAGTCCTTGAAGAGCATGTTACGTGCCGCGTTCGGTGATCTCGGTAACCAGTTTGCCACGTCGCGCTGTATGCTGAAAGTGGTCAATCGTTTATCGGCAATTATTTGTGACGATATGTTCGGGCCAAATACTAATGGCGAGGTGGGAATATTGTCGACCGCTGGGGGGCGGGACGATCCGGGTGACTCGGGCGGTCCGGGATGACAACCATCGTGCTCGGCGATGACCACGCCGTCTTTGTAGAATCCCTGGTCGCGGTGTTGACCGCGCAGGGGTTTCGGGTGCCGGCGATCGCCCGGAGCCTGACCGGGACGATCGAGGCGGTCCGCCATCATCAACCTGATGTCTGCCTTATGGGCCGGCGCTTCTCTGATGGTGACGGAATCGGTGCGATCAGCGATATTAAAGCGGCGTGCCCGACGATCCGGATCCTGATACTCGCCGGCGACGGCGATAGCGGCGAGATGCGGCACGCAGTCCGGCTGGGTGCCGCCGGTTACGTGCACAAGACCTGGGGCATCCGCAAGCTGGTCCAAGCCCTGGAACGGATAGTCAATGGCGCGGTCGTACTGGACGCACCCCGGGCGACCAGCGCTCGATCCGATGTATCCGAGGCACGCCGGCTCGCCGGACACCTGACGGCCCGCGAGCGGGAATGCCTCGCGCTGCTCGTCGAGGGCCTCGATACGCCGGCGATGACGTTGCGGCTCGGCGTCTCCACCACCACCGTTCGCAGTCACGTGCAGGCCTTGCTCACCAAGCTCGGGGTGCACTCCCGGCTCGAGGCCGCGACTTTCGCCGTGCGTTACGACCTCGTCGATCACAACCAGCGTGGCCCGGAGGGCCGCACAAGGACGGGGTAGCGTGAGGGCACCAGCAGGTCAGGGACTGGATCGGGGACTGAACCCGGTTCGGGTGTTGCTGGTCGACGACCAGCAGATGCTGATCGAGGCGCTGGCGGCGAAGCTGTCCACGACACCCGACATCGTCGTCGTCGGGCACTGCTGCGCGGGAGACCCCCACCCCGATGAGCTCGCCACCCTGCTGCGTCCTGATGTGATCACCATCGAGGTCGCGCAGGCACCCGATGCGGTCGCGCTACTGACCCTGTTCCGCACGGCGTGGCCGCCGGCACGGCTGGTAGTTCTCACCGCGAGCCGTGATCCCGAGCAGGCCGCCGACGCCGCGCGAGCGGGTGCCGATGGGTGGGTGTCCAAGGAGTCCTCGATCGACGCCCTCACCTACGCGCTGCGCTGCGCCAGCCGGGGCCACGCCTGCTTTCCCCCGGAGCACCTGGGTCACGTCCTGCAGGAGCTGCGGGCTGACGCCGGGCGGGTGCAAAGTCGTGACGGACCGTTGGAGATGCTCACCCCCCGGGAACGCGATGTAGTGCTGTGCCTGGCGGCCGGCCGCAGCCCCGCGGAGACTGCTGATGAGCTCGGGATGTCGGCCAACACGGTCCGCACCCACGCCAACAAGATCTTCGCGAAACTGGGTGTGCACAGCCGGCTGGAAGCTGTCGCGGTGGCACGCGGAGCGCTTCGCCGCACTCGCCCTCCGCTATCAAGCGTACCCCTGCTCCTTCCCGCGCAGGAGTCCCTCGCGCGGGCCGGACCGTAGCGTCGGGTCCCACCATGAGTGAAGCGATCGATCAGATCCGCCCGGACGGGCACCCGGATCACTGGCGGCAGGGCTGCCTGCCACCGGTGTTGATGTACCACTCGGTGGCGCCCTACCAGCAGGACCCCTATCTGGTCACCGTCCATCCCGCACGGTTCGAGCAGCAGCTGAGCTGGCTGCGCCGGCGGGGGTTGCGGGGTACCTCGATCGGCGAGTTGCTGACGGCCCGACGCCACGGTGTCGGGCAGGATCTGGTCGGGCTCACCTTCGATGACGGCTACGCCGACTTCTGCGAACACGCATTGCCGGCGCTGGAACGATTCGGCTTCACCGCGACTGTGTTCGTGATCAGCGACTTGCTCGGCAGTGCCAACTCGTGGGATCAGGACGGTCCACGCAAGGCCCTCATGACGGCCGAACAGATCCGCCACGTGGCAGCGTGCGGCATCGAGATCGGCTCGCACGGTCGGCGGCATGTGTCGCTGATCTCAGCCAGCGACGGTGACCTCGCCGCTGAAGTCTCCGGAAGCAGGGCTGCCCTGCGGGAGGTCTGCGGGCAGGAGGTCGAGGGCTTCTGTTACCCGTACGGTCATGTGAACCCACCGGCCGTCGCCACGGTACGCGCGGCGGGGTACCACTACGGATGCGCCATCTGGCGATCACCGCTGACCGGTCTGCATGCGCTGCCCCGTACCTACGTCGGGGACCGGGACAGATCGCTGCGCCTGCTCGCCAAATGGTACCGGCATCGATGGGAATCCCGGCGCGGGTGAACCGCCCGACGGTGCTGCACGCCGCCCAGCCCACCACTGCCGGGGTGGCCCGGTACGTGGCGGCGCTCGCCGCCGACCAGCTCCACAGGGGCTGGCGGGTCACCGTCGCCTGCCCCCCGGACGGGCAGCTCGCCGCGATCCTGGGCAGGCACGGGGTACCCCGGCTGCACTGGCCTGCGACCCGCTCCCCCGGCATGGGCACGGTTCCCGAGACCCAGCGGCTGCACCGGCTGATCCTGGCGGCCCAGCCGGACGTGGTGCACCTGCACTCGTCGAAAGCAGGACTGGCGGGCAGGCTCGCCATCCGGGGTAGTCGGCCCACGCTGTTCCAACCGCACGGCTGGTCCTGGCTCGCCGTCGGGGGGGCGGCCGCGCGCGCTGCGCTGCGCTGGGAGCGCCTCGCGGCACGGTGGACCGACCTGCTCGTCTGTGTGGGCGAGGGCGAGGCCGCCGACGTCCCCTGCCAGCGGCTGCGGTCCCGTCACGTGGTGGTACGCAACGGCGTCGACCTGTCGACCTTCACCCCGGCGAGCGAGCGGGATCGCCAGGAGGCCCGGGACCGGCTGGGAGTCGACCGGCGCGCACCGCTGGCAGTCTGCCTCGGCCGGGTCACCCCGCAGAAAGGGCAGGACGTGCTGCTCGCTGCCTGGCACCGGGTGCGTCAGCAGTGCCCGGCTGCCCGGCTGTGCATCGTGGGCGACGGCGAGCTGCTCCCGGCGCTGCGCCGCCGCGCCGTTGCCGGAGTGCGGTTCGAGCCACCGGTGGACGATCCCCGGCCCTGGTACGCGGCAGCCGACGTGGTGGTACTGCCCTCACGGTGGGAAGGACTGTCGTTGACCCTGCTCGAGGCCCTGGCCAGCGGTCGCTGCGTCGTCGCCTCCGACATCGCCGGCCTCAGCGAAGCCGTCCCCGCCGGTGCCGGTGCGCGCGTGCCGGTCGGTGATGCCCCCGCGTTGGCCACCGCTGTCACGCTGCGGCTCAGCGACCCCACCCGGCGAGCCGGCGAGGAAGGACTTGCCTCGCTGGCCGCACCGGCTTTCGACGCGAGGCGCACCTACGATCACCTCGCCACGGTCACCGCCCAGCTCGCGTCCTCCGGTAGTTACCGCCCGCCCGCCTGATGGGCGGGTTCAGCGAGCCTCGCCGGCGTTCCGGGTGCACTCGGCGATCACGGCCTGCGCTGGGTGACCGACCGAGCATGGGTGTGATCGCTGTCTGCGTGCCGCTGGCGACCTCTGACCCGAATCCGCGAGTAGGCCGATTAATTGATCTTTGGGTCGAGTGAATGATCTTTGTGGGATGTCGTTCGGGTTTCGGGCAGTCCGGTGGCCCGAGTGTCGCCTCGGGTGGCGGGTTCCGGGGGTGTTGGGGTCG
>DASYAZ010000097.1:0-1787 GCA_036501085.1 Pseudonocardiaceae bacterium
CCGGGCCGGCAGCTGGTGGGGGTCGAGGCGGTGATCGACAAGGACCGGGCCAGCGCGCTGCTCGCCCGCGACGTCGGGGCCGACATGCTGATCATGGCCACCGACGCGCAGGCGGTCTTCGTAGGATTCGGCACCCCCCAGCAGCGGGCGATCCGCGACGCCTATCCCGATGTCCTGCTCGACCGGTACCAAGCCGAGTTCGCGGCGGGGTCGATGCTCCCCAAGGTGATAGCCGCGTGCGATTTCGCGAGGGCCACCGGAAAGCGCGCGATGATCGGCGCGCTGGCCGACATCGAGGGCATGCTCGCCGGCACCGCCGGCACCCGTGTCGAGACCGGCGTCACGGGCGTGGTGTTCGCCGACGGCTCCACCTAGTCCCGCCACCCGTGATCGATACGGCGCACCAGATCGCGGACCGGACCGGCGCCCAGATCACCATCACCGACGACCCGGCCGAGGCCGTCCGCGGGGTCGATTTCATCCACACCGACGTGTGGGTGTCGATGGGCGAACCCAAGGACGTCTGGACCGAGCGGGTCAAGCTGCTGTCGCCGTACCAGGTCAACGCCGCGCTGCTGGAGAGCTCCGGCAAACCCCAAGGTCAAGTTCATGCACTGCCTGCCCGCGTTCCATGACATGAACACCACGGTGGGCCGGGAGATGATGGAGCACACCGGGATGACCTCGGGTCTGGAGGTGACCGGCGAGGTCTTCGAGTCGCCCGCGAGTATCGTGTTCGATCAGGCGGAAAACCGGCTCCATACGATCAAGGCGATTCTCGTCGCCACCCTCGGCAGATAGGGGAGGGGTGGGCGCCGGCCCGCTATCAGCGCTAGGAACGCGATGGAACAGCCAGAGCAGGATGTCGCGGCGCAGGCCGGGATGGCCGGGCAGGATGCCGGGGCCCAGGCGGCCCAGACGGCGCAGGCGGCGCGGACTGAGTTGCCTGAGCCGGCGGCCTTGCGGGAGGCGGGGCGGCGGGAGTTCGCCGCGCCGTCGGGGCAGGTCATCTTCGATGTGCGGGGGGTGTCGGTCTGGTACAGCGCGTTCAAGGCCGTGACGGACGTGACGATGACCGTCCACGAGAACGAGATCACCGCGTTCATCGGGTCGTCGGGCAGCGGCAAGTCGACGGTGCTGCGGTCGTTTAACCGGATGAATGACCTGGTGCCCGGCGCCCGGGTGGAGGGCGAGATGGCCTACCGGGGGGAGCAGTTGTATGCCCGGGATGTCTCGCCGATCGCGGTGCGGCGGCGGATCGGCATGGTGTTCCAGAAGCCGAACCCGTTCCCCAAGTCGATCTATGACAACGTGGCCTACGGGCCGCGGATCAACGGCGAGCGGAAGAGGGCCAGGCTGGATGAGATCGTGGAGGGCTCGCTGCGCAAGGCGGCGCTGTGGGATGAGGTCAAGAACCGGCTGAACACGTCCGGGCTGAGCCTGTCCGGCGGGCAGGCGCAGCGGCTGTGCATCGCCCGCACGATCGCGGTGGAGCCGGACGTGGTGCTGATGGACGAGCCCGCCTCGGCGCTGGACCCGATCGCGACCGGCGCGATCGAGGACCTGATGAAGGAGCTCAAGCGGCAGTACACGATCATCGTGGTCACGCACAACATGCAGCAGGCCACCCGGGTCAGCGACCGTACCGCGTTCTTCTACGTGCTGACCGACACCAAGAGCGACACCCGCACCGGGGTGCTGGTGGAGTACGGCCCGACCGAGCAGATCTTCCAGGACCCGCACGACGAGCGCACCAAGGCCTACGTCACCGGCCGCATGGGCTGACC
>DASYAZ010000098.1:0-28047 GCA_036501085.1 Pseudonocardiaceae bacterium
TGGCGACGTGGTGGGCCTGGTTCGGCAGCGAGACCGGCATCGACCGGCATGCGGTCGGCGACGAGGTCGGTACCGGTGGGGCGTTCGCCTTCGTGCCGGCGGCACTGCGGTCGCTGTGGTACTACAGCGGCGCGGTGCTGCACTTCCATGAAGGGCTGGTCACGCCGGCCCACCCGCACCCGTGGGAGTCCAAACCGTGGAGCTGGCCGATGGGGCTGCGGCCGATGCTCTACTACTACCAATCCGGAGCGGGCGTTCCCGGCTGCGGGCGGGCGGACTGCGTGTCCGCGGTGATGCTGATCGGCACGCCCGCGCTGTGGTGGGTCGCTGTCCCCGTGCTGGGCTGGTCGCTGTGGCGGGCTGCCACCGGCCCGGACTGGCGGTACGCGGCGGCACTGGTCGGCTACGGCGCCGGCTGGCTGCCGTGGTTCGCCAACATTCACCGCCAGATGTTCTTCTTCTACATGACCCCGGTGGCGCCCTTCCTGATCATCGCTGTGACGTTGGTGCTCGGCGACATCCTCGGCCGGGTGCGGGACGGCGCCGAACGGCGCGGGACCGGGCTGCTGGTTGTCTCGCTCTACGTCGGGCTGGTGGTGGCCAACTTCATCTGGCTCTGGCCGATCCTCACCGGTGGCTCGATCACGCCGGACCGCTGGAACGCTGAACTCTGGCTGCCGTCCTGGCGCTGAGCTCACCGGCAACCCGCCGGCACCGCACAGCTCAGCTCGATTCCAACCTGATCTCGCCCTCGGAGACCGTGATCTGGCGCGGAGGCAGCGCGCGCGAGGCGGGTCCGTGCACTACCGACCCGTCCGCGATGGCGTACTTGCTGCCGTGGCAGGGGCAGTCGATGGTGCCACTGACCACCTTGTTCACCGTGCAACCCTCGTGCGTGCAGATGGCGGAGAACGCTTTGAAGGTGCCCTGTGCCGGCTGGGTCACCACGACCTTGTCCTTGGCGAACACCTTGCCGCCGCCGACCGGGATATCGCTGGTAGGTGCTAGACCGCCGGCAGCAGGCCCGGGAGGCCCGGAAGGCTCCGCGGGAGCGTTGGTCGGTTCGGCGGGTGCAGCCGAGCCTTGGCTGGGTGGGCTGCTGCAGGCACCGAGCGCGGCAGTGACTGCCAGGACTCCAGTGCCGGCCACGATCGCCCGCCGGGTCATCTCGGATCCAGGATGAGAGTTATCGGACATTCACCAGTTCTTACCATCCGAAGCTGGGAACCTCCCGCGAGACCCGAACCGCTTCCCGCCCGGCAGACGAAGGTTCCGCATAGGGAGGTATCTATGGTTAACAGTGCCGACCAAGCACCTGCCCGGGCGAACGGAACCCAGCAGCAACACCGGGCCGGCGAGCTTGCCGCCAAGCACCTCCACTGGGCGGACTCCGGACGCACCAAGCCCGTCCGGCGCAGCGTCGACCTGTCTCCCACCTACCACGTCAAGCTGACCCAGTGGTGCGCGGAGACCGCTGACATCATCGGTACCGCCCGCGTCACCGGTCAGGATGTCATCCGGGCTCTGGTCGCGCGGCTGCTCATGGACGAGGCCCTCGCGCGCCGGATCCGGGACGATCTGAGCATGGACATCTGACGCCCGGCGCCGGCGAAGATTACGACAGGTTCTCCCGCAGGAATCTCAGCGTCGCGTCCCAGGCTGCCGCGGCCTGCACCGGGTCGTAGGTGCCCAGGAGGTTTTCGTCGTTGAAGAACGCGTGCCCCGCCGGATAGAAGCGGAAGTCGGGGTGCTGCCCGCTTTGCTGCTCGATGCGGCCCGCCAGCTCCCGGACCTGCTCGGGACTCTGCATCTGGTCCTGCTCCCCGAAGTGTCCCAGCACCGGGGCGCTCAGGTGCGCAAAGCTCGGGTAGTCCTCGCCGAGGACCCCGTAGAACGGGACCGCGGCGCCGATCTTGTCACCCTGCTGCGCGGCGAGCACCAGGACGAAGCCTCCACCCATGCAGAACCCGACAGCACCGATCGCCGAGCTGGTGACAGCGTCGTGGCCGAGCAGGTAGTCCACCGCACCGCCCAGGTCCCGAGCCGCCTGATCGACCGGGAGCTCGCCCATCAGCTTTCCCGCCTCGTCGGCGTCGTGGGTGGTCGCCCCCCCGAAGAGATCCGGCGCCAGCGCGACGAAGCCCTCGGCGGCGAGGCGGTTGGCGACGTCGGCGATGTGACTGGTCAGCCCCCACCACTCCTGGATCACCACGACACCGGGGCCACTACCGGAATCCGGCACCGCGAGGTAGCCGTGGGCAGTGGAACCGTTGGACGCGAAGGTCACATTCTGCAGTGAGTTCTCCATGCCCGCGATCTCACCACGGCTCGTTTCCGGGCGCACACCGGCCCTCAGCGGCCCCTCAGAGCACCCGGAGTCCGGTTTCGGCACAGGAGTAGCCACCGAGCGCCTCGATCGAGGCACGGAAACTCTCCTGCGCCAACAGCGCCCACAGCGGCGCGAGCGCGTCGGAGTCGTGAGCCTCCCGGGTGAGGACCAGGTCGTAGGGTTCCCGCGCGACCGGCACGAAGTCCAGCCCGAACGGGCGGGCGGCCGCCAGGATGCCCAGCCCGGCGTCGGCCCGGCCCGCGGCCACCGCGGCCGCCACCGCGAGGTGGGTGTGCTCCTCGCGCTGGTAGCCGGTGATGCCGGCCGGCTCCATGCTCCGGCGGCGCAGTTCGTGGTCGAGCAACACCCGGGTCCCGGCCCCGCGCTGCCGGTTGACGTAGCGCACCTCAGGGCGGGTCAGATCGTCGATGCCGGTGATCTCCAGCGGGTTACCCGCAGCGACGATCAGTCCTTGATCCCGGTGCACCAGCCGGATCACGGTGACCGTCTCGGCAGCGTCGCTGCCGAGTATCCGCGCCAGGTAGGGCAAGGTGTACTCGCCGGTGGCCGGGTCGAGCAGGTGGGAACCGGCGAGGTGGCACAGCCCGTCCCGCAGCGCCACCAGCCCGCCCAGCGAGCCGACGTTGGACGAGGCGAGCGTGACGCCCGGGTCGATACCGCGCAATGCCGAGGCAGCCAGATCGAGCACCAGGTCGTGCGAGCCGATCGCCACGATGGTGCGATCGATGTCCGCCAACCCCCGCAGCAGGTGCACCTCGACGTCGGTCCCAGCATGATGGCCTTCCAGTCCGGCGGGGACGACCAGCAGACCGTCGGCTCGCACCAGCGAGGTGAGTACCCCGGCGCCGCGGGGCAGCGGGGTCGCCACGATCCGGCCACCGACCCGGCCCAGCCGGACCCGCACCCAGTCGTCCATGCCCAGCGGGGAGGCGAGCTTGCGGGCCAGCCGCGCCCGGAGGGTGGGGCGGGTCACTGTTGTGGTGCCTTGAAGAGCAGCCAACAGCGGGACCGCGAAGATGTCGAAGGTCAACGCCGCCGACACCGGGTATCCCGGCGCCCCCAACACGGGTGTGGCCTGCACCGCACCGAGCACCACGGGATGTCCTGGTCGCACCGCGACGCCGTGCACCGCCAGCGTGCCCAGCCGGGCCACCACCGAGGCGGTGTGGTCACCCCGCCCGGCACTCGAACCCGCGATGATCACCACCAGGTCGGCGCGCTCGGCCGCGGCGCGAACCGCGGCCGCGATCCGCTCCGGATCGTCGGGCTCGATGGGCAGCCGTAGCACCTCGCACCCGATCTCTGCGGCCTGACCGGCGATCATCAGCGAGTTGGTGTCGAGGATCTCCCCCAGCACGGGCGCGGAGCCCAGCGGCCGGATCTCGTCACCGGTGGGCAGCACCGCGACCACCGGGCGGCATCGCACCAGAACCTCGGTGACGCCCGCGGCAGCGATGGCGGCGACATCGACCGGGCGCAGCCGGTGCCCCTGCGGGAGCAGCAGCTCTCCGGCCGCCACATCCTCACCGATGGAGCGGACGTGCTGGTAGGGAGGGACGGCCGCGACGATTTCGGCGCTCCGGGAGCGGGGACCGGCCAGGTGGACGTGCTCGCGCATCACCACTGCATCCCGGCCCTCGGGTAGTGGGTCCCCGGTGTCGATGACGTCGAAGTCGGTCAGGGCGAGCGGGGTGGTCTCACTGGCACCTACGGTGTCCGCCGAGCACAACGCCACGCCATCCATCCCGGCGGAATCGAACGCCGGGGAGGACAGCCGGGCCCACACGGGTTCAGCGGTGACCCGGCCGATCGCATCCGGCAGTTCCAACCGTTCGGTACCCACCCGGTCCGGGCAGCCCGCGGAGGTGCAGGCCGCCCGCCAGGCATCCAGTGCTTGGGCTGCGGGAACGTCACGGATGAAGTGGCTGTGCGGCACAGCTGGGACGCTACCGGCGAGCCCGCAGCTCAGGTTTGCGCTCCGGTACCGGCGTAGTGGGAATTCTGCCCGGGTCCCTCCGGGGCGTCGGTGGGGTTGTGCAGGTGGTAGAGATGGGCGTACTGGCGGTTGCGGGCCAGGAGCTCATCGTGGGTGCCGGTCTCGGTGATGCGGCCGTGTTCGAGGTAGATGATCTGGTTGGCGTCGGTGACGGTGAGCAGGTTGTGCGAGATGATGATCGTGGTGCGCCCGGTGATGAGCCGGCGCAGTGGTTCCAGGATGCGCTGGCTGGCCTCGGCGTCCAGGCTGGTGGTGGGCTCGTCCAGCAACAGGATCGGGGCGTCGCGGATCATGGCGCGGGCGATGGCGATGCGCTGGCGTTGCCCGCCGGAGAGCAGCCTGCCGCGTTGGCCGACCCTGGTCTGGTACCCGTCGGGTAGGGCCGCGATGAACTCGTGAGCATCAGCGGCCTTGGCCGCGATGATCACCTGTTCCTTGCTGGCATCGGGGCGTCCGGCGAGGATGTTCTCCTCGATGGTGCCATCGAGGAGCAAGGTCTCCTGCAAGACGATGGCGATGTTGGCCCGCAGTTCCTCGGGGTCGAGCTCGCGCAGGTCGGCCCCATCCAGGGTGATCTTCCCGGCGGTGGGGTCATAGAAGCGCAGCAGCAGTTTGAGCAGGGTCGTCTTGCCGGCACCGCTGGCACCCACGATCGCGGTGGTCTGCCCGGGCTGGGCGGTGAAGCCGATCTGTTTGAGAACCTCGGTACTGCTCTCGGGGTAGGTGAAGCTGACCGCCTCCAGGCTCAGCTCCCCGCGGGAGCGGCCCAGCGCGACCGGGTGCTCCGGAGCGCTGACGGTGGGTTGCTCGTCGAGCAGCTCGATGATCCGCTCCGCCGCTGCTGCGGCGGCGAACAGCTGGGTGGACAGCGAGCCCAGGCCCTGCACCGGTCCGTAGAGCTGCGAGAGGAACACCAGGAAGGCCAGCAACCCACCCAGGGTGATCCGGCCCGCGGTGAGCTCCCAGATCCCCACCCCGAGAATGGTCAGCACCCCGAGCACCTGCACCAGGTCGACCAGCGGGGAGAACATCGCGCCCAGCCGGGTCGCGGCCAGCTCGGCCCGCACGCTGCCCATGCTCTGCGCGCCGAAGCGATCCACCTCCGCACCCTCACGCCCGTAGGCCTGGATGAGGGTGGCGTTGCCCAGGCTCTCCTCGGCGACGACGCTGATCGATCCGGCCCGGCGCCGGACCTCCCGGGAAGCGATCTTGATCCGGCGGGCGAAGATCCGGGCCGCTGTCCAGAACACCGGTATCGCGATCATCGACGCCAGCGCCAGGCGCCAGTCCAGGAAGAACAGCACACCCGCGAACACCACGATCTTGAGCACGTTGGCGATGAGCCCGATGACCCCGGAGAGCACCACCGACTCGATCGCACCCACATCACCGGTCAACCGGGACAGAATGTCGCCCAGGCGGCGGCGATCGAAGAAACTCACCGACAACGTGTGCAGGTGCGAAAACACCCGGGTCCGCATCCGGTGCAGGAAATTCTCCCCGATCCACGCCCCCAGATACGTCCCGGCGAACCCCAACACACCCACCAGCACCGTGATGCCGATGAAGGCAGCGGCCACCGGCGGGAACGCCGTGAAGTCCCGCGGGGCAAGCACCTTGTCGACCAGCACCTTGAACAGCAGGATCGCCGCGGTGTCCACCGCCGGTGACACGATGATCAACAGCAGGCTCAGCCACAACCACCGCCGGAACGGCCGGGCATCGGGCCAGAACCGCCGGAAGACCTCCCGCAGACTCGCCGCTGGAGCCGCCTCCACCAGACCGTCAACACCCTCAGCCGACGGCTGGCGCTTGAAACCCCACACAGCCACTCCACTCTCTCGGTTCGGCGCAGTCTAGGTGGTGGCAAGCATAGGGACCGCCTCGCCGCATTCCGACGTCCACGTTACGTCACGCCGACTTTCTGAATACGGCAAGGCGGTGGCCCTGCACCCCTCCGCGAGGAGCCCAGGGCCACCGCCGAGAACCTGCCCGCTAGCCGAGGATTCCCAGCAGCCGGTAGTGGCCGCGGTAGGTGTACCCACCGAAGTTGTAACCGTTGTAGTAGTGACCGCCGTAGGGGTAGTCACCGTAGTAGTAGTAATCGTTGTAGTCGCAACCACCATGGTGATGACCGCCATGGCAGTCGTGCCCGCCGCAGCCGCCGCCCATGGCGAAGACCTCTGAAACCCTCATGTCGCTCCCCTTTTCTGCTCCAGTTGCGAAAAGCCATGCAACCAAGGACCCGGATCGTCCAGCGGGGTGATACGCGACGGCGCCAGGGAACGTATCGCGGCATGATGCCGCAGTCATCGACGCAATACAGCGTCTTGGCGAACTCTCCCCCGACAGCAGCGCCGGCAACGTGGCCGAACAGCGGCGCTCAGCCGCAACCCCCAGGTGATCCGAGCTGGCCCCCTTACTCCCCGTGGTCAAGCAATGTCGAAAATATGTCACCAGAGTTGCGATTGCAATGACAACTTTCTGTGCACAGATGACCACTGTGCGTGAGACTCGTGAGTGGCATTGGGTGCTGGAACACTGTTACGCACTCACGAGCGGGCCACCGCAGGTCGCCCCACCGTCCGGAATCCCGGCGGTACTCAGCGGTGGCCACCCGTCCGGTTACCCCAGGGGACGGTACAGCCCGTGACTGTGGGAATAGCCGTAACCACCGCCGTCGGGTTCCCACCGGTAATCGCTGTCGGCGCGGTAGGTCCAGCGACCGTCGTCGGGGTAGTACTCGCCATACGAACTGCGCCCACCGTAGTAGCCGTGGTAACCGTCCGAGGTGTACTCACCGCCGCCACCCGCGTAAAAGACATGCGAGACCTTCATAATGCTCCTTTCTCGGCCGATGGAGGAGCCATGCAGGCCGGAGTCAATCCAACCTGCTCGTGTGTGCAGCCGCCTCACATTGTGCTGCCGAGATGCTGCCCGTCTTGGCGAACTCTCCCCGGTCTCAACGCCGGCAGCCCGGAATATTCTTATTCGGCAGCCCTGGGATAACCCAGGCCGGCCCCCCCTTACTCCCCGTGGTCAAGCAATCTCGAAAGTAAGCCATACGGGTGGCGATTGCAATGGCAACTTCCCGTATACGTATGGCCACTCTCCGTGATCCGGTAAACCGCTCCGTGAATCGTGCGCAGCGGTTAGCGGTAAAGGGTGATCGACACCGGCGAGCCGGCATCCAAACCGGTGGCCGGCTCCGGCACCACCAGGTAGCCATCAGCCCGGGTGAGCACGGAGAGCAGCGCAGACGCACCGAACACCGGTTCCGCTCGTCCCCCGCTCACCTGCACCTGCACCACGTCCCGGCGACCGGCCTCGGAGGGCACCGCACGGGTCAGCGACGCGATGACGGACGGCTCGGGAGGCGGGCTGGCGCAGCCTGCCAGGCGCCACACCAAGGGGGCACCGATCAGCCGGAAAACCACCAGAGCGGACAGTGGATTGCCTGGTAGGCCGATCACCGGCACACCGTCGCACTCCGCGAGCAGGGTGGGTTTGCCGGGCTTGAGGGCAATTCCGTGGCAGAAGATCCCCGGCTTCCCCAGACCCGCGATGGCGTCGGCAGTGGCATCGCGGGCACCCACCGAGGAGCCAGCCGACACCACCACCAGATCGGCTTGCGCCAGCGCCGTGCCGAGCGCGGTGCGCAGGGCTGGCAGGTCATCGGGCACGATCCCGCAGGGAAGCGGCCACCCGCCCGCCTCCAGCACCAGGCCGGCCAGCGCCGGGGCGATCGCGTCGCGGACCTGGCCCGGCCGCAACGTGGCGGTCGATGGCGCCACCACCTCGTCCCCGGTGGACAGGATGGCCACCCGTGGCCGGGCGTGCACGGCGATCTCGGTGACTCCCGCCGCGGCGAGCATGCCCAGGTCCACCGCGCGCACCGGGCGCCCGGCCGGGATCAACGCCGCGCCGGCGGCGGCATCCTCATCGGCCCGGACCGTCCCTGCGCCAGGTGCGACCGGGCGCAGCACCTCCACCATCCCGGGCATCGTCTCGCTGGTGTACTCGACCATCACCACCGCGTCGGCACCCTCGGGCAGCACCCCACCGGTCGGCATCTCCACCGCGGTGCCGGCGCTCACCGCCACCTGCGGCTGCGCGCCCATCCGGACCGCACCCACGATGTCCAGGTAGGACGGCAGGCCTTCGGAGGCACCATAGGTATCGGTGGCCCGCACCGCATAGCCGTCCACGGTCGACCGGGCGAATCCCGGCAGCGGCGCCGGAGCCAGGACATCCCCGACCGGCACCCGGCCCAGCGCGTCGGACAGCGGCACGATCTGTGCCGCGGTGCGCAGCGCGGGCGTGAAACCGGCCAGCGCCTGCGCAACGGTACGGGTGGCGAAGAACTCCCGGCTCACGACGATGACGATAGGCGAAGCACGCTCGCGACCGGCCCCAGCGCCACCTGGCCCAGCCCGCAGATCGACGTCTTGCGCATCGCGTATTCGAGCTCGGCAAGCTGCGCGGTGCCGGTGTCGTCGAGCCCGCCGCCCTCCAGCGCCGTGGTCAGCAGCAGGTGCGCCTTGGTGGACCCGACCCGGCAGGGCACACACTTGCCACACGACTCGTCACGGAAGAACCGCAGCACGTTGGTCGCCGCCGCGAGCAGGTCCGTACCCTGCGCGATGGCGACCAGGGCACCGGAGCCCAGCATGGAGCCCTCGGCAGCCAGGGTGCCGAAGTCCAGTGGCACGTCGAGCTGGTCGGGTCCCAGGAAGTTCGAGGACGCGCCGCCGGGCTGCACCGCGGCGAGTGCTGCCCCCTCGGCCATCCCCCCTGCCTCAGCCAGCAGGTCCCCGATGGTGGTGCCCATCGGCACGCAGTAGACGCCGGGATTGGCCACGTGCCCGGAGACCGCGAAGAACTTCCACCCCACGGACTCCCCCAGGCCCGCGTCGATCCACCACTGGGCACCGCGCTGGATGATCACCGGGACGTCGGCGAAGGTCTCCACCGAGTTCATCAGCGTAGGCTGGCCGTGCAGCCCGAACACACCGGGGAAAGGCGGCTTGTTCCGCGGTTCGCCTCGGTGACCCTCCATGCACTCGATCAGCGCGGACTCCTCACCGAGGATGTAGCCCCCGGGCGAGGTGAAGATGTCCAGCTGCAGGGTGTGCCCGCTACCCAGCACGTCGGTCCCGAGCAAACCCGCAGTGCGCAGCGCGTTGATCTCGGCGCGGAGCACCTGTTCCTCAGGGCCGTACTCGTGCCGGATGAACACCCAGCCCTGTTCGGCGCCGACGCAGAGCATGCCGACCAGCAGCCCCTCCAGCACCAGGTGCGGCTGATCCGCCAGGATCTGGCGGTCCTTGAAGGTGCCGGGCTCGGACTCGTCGGCGTTGCAGATCGCGTACTTCACCGGGCCGGGCTGGGCCGCGACCAGCTGCCACTTCTTGCCGGTGGGAAAACCAGCACCACCCATCCCCCGCAACCCCGACTCGGTCAACGCCGAGATGACTTCGGCTGGCTGTCGGGACCCGTCCAGCAATGCGCGCAGCACCCGATACCGCTCTCTCACTCCGCGTTCAGCGGGCTCAGCGGGGTTTCCGGGCTCGCCAGACCCCGCTACGCCCACTGAATGCGGGACAGGGGGGTAGGGGTCATTGGGGTAGGGGGTGAGGCGGGAGGGTGTGAGGAGGGGCGCGGCCAGTGCGCCTTCCTGCGCGGCGGTGACCAGCGCGTCAGCGTCCGCGGCCCGCGCTGGGTGTTCGTTCACCGCGATGGCGGGCGCCATGTCACAGCGACCCAGGCACGACACCTCACGGACCTCGACGTCGGGTCCATAGCGCTCGGCCCAGCGCGGTGCGGATCCGGCGAGCCAGCACGTCAGGTCGTGGCAGGCGTGCAGGGCCACCTTCGGTGGCGCCGCGGTGCGGAAGTGCGGGTAGAACGAGACCAGACCTTCGATCTCGTATAACGGACGGTGCAGCCGCCGGGACAGAGCCACCAGCTCTTCCCGGGGTAACCAGCCCAGCCGGGCCTGGATGGCGCTCAGCTCAGGGATCAGGCTCGGCCCGGGGAACTTGCCAGCACGAGCCTCGACACCTGCCACCTTGTCGCGGACCACAGCCATGAGGTTAGCGCGGTCAGGGGGCGAGTCGCTGCGGATCCGACGAGCCACGGTCCGCGGGCGATTTGCCGAACTGGTGCGGACCGCGATCCAGGCGCCGGTCCAGGAGGTCCTGGACGAGCTCCGCGGCGATCGGTGATCCTCTATATCGAGACATCCGCAGCGGCGAAGCTGCTCGTCGACGAGCCCGCATCGAACCGGCTGGCCGGACGGCTTGACGATGCCGTGGACTCCGACGATGCCCTGCTTTCCACCATGCTCTTGGAGACCGAGCTGCGCCGGCTCGCGGTTCGGATCGATCTGGCCCAGGTCGCCGTGACCCGCTTGGTCGAACGCTTCGACCTGGTCGAGACCGACCGATCCCTTTTCCGGGAGGCGGGCCTACTGCCGGGCCGTCACCTGCGCAGCCTCGACGCGCTGCACCTCGTGGCCGCGCTGCGTCGGTGCTGACGTCATGGTGACCTACGACTCGCCGCCAAGCCGACGCGGCCGAGGCGGTAGGGCTGCCGGTCCTCGCGCCCTAGCTGGCACCTCCCAGTCAGACTGCAGACCACCTCACGGCGGGCGACCCGCTCACTCTGCCGCCGCCTGCGAGTCACCGTCGCCACGGTTCGTGAACTGGCGGTCCACACCCTGCAGCGGCGCCAAAGCCGCGGGCATACGCTCGTAGGGAGGCCCTCCTGATCGTGGGGTTCAGCGCGCCGGTCCTAGCGGTTCGATCTCCACGGCGCAGAACTTGAACTCGGGGATCTTGCCGTAGGGGTCGATCTCGTCGATGGTCAGCACGTTGGCTGCGGCTTCCCGAAAGTGGAACGGGATGAAGCAGTTACCCAGCGCCTCGCGGTGGGAGACCTTCAGCTGCAGCTCGATCTGACCACGCCGGGAGCGCACCCGCACCATCTCCCCGTGCGCCAACCCGCGGTTGGCGGCGTCCTTGGGGTGCACGTACACCTCGGGCCGCGGGGCGATGGCGTCCAGCGCGTAAGAACGCCGGGTCATCGACCCGGTGTGCCAGTGCTCGAGCAACCGTCCGGTGTTGAGGACCAGTGGGTAGTCGGCGTCGGGCAGTTCCTTGGCCGGCAGCCACTGCGCCGGCACCAGGTGCGCCAGACCGTCGTCGGTGTTGAACCGCTCATCGAAAAGCACCACGGTGCCGTCGGAGTGCTCCGGGTCGGCGTTGGGGTAGAGCTTGCCGGTGGCGCCGAGATTGTCATAGGAAAGATTGGCGTAGTTGGGCATCACGCTGACCAGCTCGTCGAAGATCTCCCGCGCGCTGCGGTATCCCCAATCCAGGCCGATCCGCTGGGCGATGTCCTGCACGATCTCCCAGTCCACCCGGGCCTGCCCGGGCGGGTCGAGCACCTTGCGGCCTCGCTGCACCCGCCGGTCGGTGTTGGTGTACGTGCCGTCCTTCTCCAGGTAGGACGACGCGGGCAGGATCACATCGGCGAACTCGGCGGTCTCGGTGAGGAAGATGTCCTGCACCACCAGGAACTCCAGCGCGGACAGCGCCTTGCGCACCTTGTTGATGTTCGGGTCGGACAGGAACGGGTTCTCCCCCAGCATGTACATCCCGCGCACACCGCCCTTGAGCACCGAGCCGATGATCTCTGTGACGGTCAGGCCCTTGACCGGGTCGAGCCCATCGACCCCCCAGAACTGCTCGAATCGGGTGCGGACCCCGGCGGAGTCGGCCTTCTGGTAGTCCGGGTAGAACATCGGGATCAGCCCGACGTCGGAAGCGCCCTGCACGTTGTTCTGCCCGCGCAGCGGGTGCAGGCCGGCGCCGGGCTTGCCGACGTTGCCGGTGATCGCACACATCGCGATGAGGCACCGGGCGTTGTCGGTGCCGGTGGTGTGCTGGGAGATCCCCATCCCCCAGAAGATGATCCCGGCACGAGCGCTTCCCCAGACCCGCGCCACTTCGGTGATCAGGTCCGCGTCGACGCCAGTGATCTGGGCGGCGCGCTGCGGCGGGTAGTCCGCGACGGTGCGCGCCAGCTCGTCGTAGTTGGTGGTGCGCCGGGCGATGTAGTCGCGGTCGATCAGCCCCAGCCGGATGATCTCGTGCATCACGCCGTTGTAGAACGCCACGTCGGTGCCCGGCTTGAGCTGGCAGTAGATATCGGCATGATCGGCGACCCGGTCGGCCCGCGGGTCGATATAGATGATCTTCGTGCCGCTCCGGCGAGCCTGCTTGAAAAACGAGCTTGCCACCGGGTGGTTGGCCGTGGCATTGCTCCCGGTGATGATCACGACATCGGCGTTGACCACATCGCCGTAGGTGGTGGACACCGCTCCGGAGCCGATGCCCTCGAACAGCGCGGCCACTGACGATGCGTGGCACAACCGGGTGCAGTGGTCGACGTTGTTGGTGCGGAACCCGGTGCGGATCAGCTTCTGGAAGAGGTAGGCCTCCTCGTTGGAGCACTTCGCCGAGCCGAAGCCGGCGATGGCCGGCGGCCCACCGGTGGCGTGAATCTCCTTGAGCCGCCCGGCCACGAGACCCAGCGCCTCATCCCAGGTGGCCTCCCGGAAGTGCGGCAGCACCTCGTCGTAGTCGACCAGGCCGCCGGGCTTGCGACGCTTGTGCTCGCCCTTCACATCGGCCGACAGCGGCGCCTTGGGGTAGGAGCCCTCGCGCCGTACCAGCGGCACCGTCAGGCGCTGCGGAGACGCCGCGTAGTCCCAGCCGTAGCGGCCCTTGACGCACAGCCGGCCCTGGGATCCGGGCTGGTCGCGGCCCTCGGCGTAGGCGATCGCCCCGCGCTCGCGGTCCACGTGGTAAGTCAGCGCGCACCCCACCCCGCAGTACGGGCAGACGGTCTGCACCGCGTCGAGCTGGGCGCGGGGACGGATCGGGATGTTGTTGATGGGCTTGTTGGTTAACGCGCCGGTGGGGCAGGCGGCGACGCATTCGCCGCAGGTCACGCAGGACGAGGCACCCATCGGATCGTTCAGGTCGAACGCGATCCGGGTGCGGTAGCCCTTGCCGGAGCGCCCTATCACGTCGTTGTTCTGGATGTCGTCGCAGGCCCGGGTGCAGCGGTCGCACAGGATGCACGCGTCGTGGTCGACGGCGATCACCGGGTTGGAGCCGTCGGTGCCGCGGCCGGACCCGCAGGGCAGCGCGGTGGCCTCCCGGGACACCCCGTAGCGGTCGGCCAGCGCGAGCAGCAGGTTGTCGCCGGTGGTGGTCTGCTTCGGGTCGGCCTCGCGCGGGGGTTGATCGGCGATGAGCAGCTCGGTCAGGATGGCCCGGCTGCGCTCCAGATCCGCGGTGTCCGTTCGCACCGCCATCCCGTCCTCGCAGGGCCGCACGCACGCGGCGGCGAAGGCGCGCGCCCCGGTGTCCACCACGCACAGCCGGCACACGCCGACCGGGTCGAACCGCTCGTCGTGGCAGAGCACGGGAATGTCGATGCCGAGTTGGCGGGCCGCATCGTAGATCGTGGTGCCCTCGGGCACCACGATCTCCCGCCCGTCGATGCTGACCGTAACGCTCATGCGCTCCCTTCGGTCGCGCTCGTGAGTGCGTAACAGTGTTCTAACACTGTTACGCACTCACGAGCAGGTCGGCGAGCGCTCCGCTCGCCGGCCTGCCCTCCTGATCCAACCCGCGGATCGCGTAGTAGCTGGAGATCATCTCGCGCAGCCGGGCGGGGGTGAGCGCGGCGACCCGCCCCGACCCGAGCTGGACCGGCTCGCGCAGCAGCCGGGCAGGCAGCCAGTCCTGCGCCGGTGTCCACCCTTCACGCAGGTTGAACATCCGCTTGGCCAGCACGATCCGCCGGGCAGTCGCGCGCAGCTCGGCGGCGTCGACGTCCCATCCGGTGACGACCTGCAGCAAGGTGGCCCACTCCTGGTAGGGCTCGTCGAACACCCCGCGCAGGAACTTGCACAGGATCATCGAGTCCATCACCGCCGCCCGGTCCTCCGTGGCCACCGCCGCCACCACCTGGGCCTCGCCGCCGGCCAGCCGGTCGTAGGTCCCGGACAGGTCCGCCTCGTAGGCACCGGAGCGGTTGTGATCGGCACCCCGGGCGTTGACCGCCAGGCCCAGCGCCATGCCCTGCAACGTGCGAGGCTCGTACCCGGGCAGCTCCATGCCCTTGACGTGCGGCGCGAACTCTTCCGACCCACCGCCGACGATCGCCGCGGCCCGCCGGGAGCCTTCGGCGAGCAGGCCGCCCAGCCCCTCGCCGCTGCCGATCTCCTCCAGGGCCCGCAGCAACGCGGCACCGTCACCGAAACGCAGCCACGGCGCGTCGAGCAACCCGCGCTGCGCGCACTCCATCGCCCAGGCGATGGTGCCACCAGCAGAGATGGTGTCCAGACCGAGATCGTCGCAGCGGGCCGACGCCGCCAGCACGTCATCGGGATCGGACACTCCACACATCGGGCCCAGCGCGAAGACGTTCTCGTATTCCACTCTCGCGGTCTGGCCGTTGGCTGCCCGGTAGATGTGCTCGCACCCGATGCTGCACGAGGCGCACCCGCTGCGGGCGGCGCTGCGGAGTTCGTGCAGCTCCTCGGCGGCCAGCTTGGGCGCCGCGGCGAAGGTGGCGCCGGTGAAGTTGCGGGTGGGCAGCGTGGAGATGGCGTTGAACGCCAGCAGGTTGGCCAGCGTGCCCAGCTCACGGTACTTGGCGGTAGCCGGGCCGAAGGAGCGCGCCCGCAGGTCCCGGGCGGCGGCCAGCACCCCCGCCGGGTCCGCCGGACTGATCTTCGTGACCGCACGCACCGCGACCGCTTTGATGTTCTTGGCGCCGAGAACCGCACCGAGCCCGCCCCGGCCGGCGTGCCGCCCGTCGTGCGAGATCGTCGCGTAGCGCACCCCGCGCTCACCAGCCGGTCCGATCGCGGCGATCCGCCAGCCGCGGCCCAGGCGATGCTTCAACGCCTCCTCGGCCTTGGCGGCGGGCAGGCCCCAGGTATCTCCGGCTGGGATCAACCTGGGAGTGCCGCCATCGACGAGCAGCACCGACTTCTCGACCGCGCGTCCGCGCACGACAATGGCGTCGTGCCCGGTCAGCTTGCCGGAGATGGCGAACTGGCTGGAGGCCAGCGCGTCGTTGAGCAGCCCGGTCAGCGGTGATTTCGCCACGACTGCGAACTTGGCGCTGGTGGTCAGCGGGGTACCGACCAGCGGCGAGAACACGAACGCCAGCGGCGCTTGCGGCGCCAGGGCCTCGACGCCCGGCGGGGCGAGGCGGTGCAGCAGCCACGCACCCAACCCGGCTCCACCCAGGTAGGCCCGCAGCACCGTCTCCTCCAGCGGCAGCACGGTAGCGGCGGGCCGGTCACCACCGTGATCACCCACATCCACGATCAGCGCCTGGCCCGCGTACCCCCCGGGAACACCGCCCACCCGGCTCACCCGCCCGCATCCGCAGACAGGAAGGCGACGGTGTCCCCGCTGGCCAGCGGGACCTCACCATCGCGGCTGATCTGGTCGCCGTTGAGCGCGGCGATCACGTGACGGTCCAGGACCAGGCCCACCGCGGCAGCGGCCCCGGAGAGAGTGGCGGCGCGCACGGTGCGCGGCCCGCGGTGGTCCTGGCCGGCCAGCGCACCGTAGCGCTGCACCGTGACCTGTGGGGCGGGGTGATGGCGCGCGGTGCGGTAGTCGTCCGGGGAGTTGACGTTGGTCACCGAATCCAGCGCCGGGTCGGCGGCGGCCAGCGCCGAATCGGCCAGCAGCGCGGCGTCGTCGAGGCGTAGCACGCGGCACTGGGGGTGGCGGAACAGGAAGGCCGGGCGCAGATCGCCGGCCGCCACCAATGCTGCGACCAGCGGGCCAATCGTGACCCGGTAGGCGGCAGCGAGCGGCTGCGGGTAGCCACGCGCGACCGGGAGGACGACATCGAGGTCACCGGTGAGCGCGGTCAGTACCCGGCGGACGAAGGCAGGATGCAGGAACGGCAGGTCGGTGGAGCAGACAAACGCGGCGCCCGCTCGCCCGGCCAGCGCATCCAGCCCAGCAGCGATGCCCTGTAGCGGTCCCAGGCCTTCTTCCGGATCTTCGACGACAACCGCCTGCGGGGGCATCTCGGGCAGCGGCTGGCCGGGAGCCCGGACCACGACCAGCGGGCCCTCGACTGATCGGGCCAGCACTCCCAGAGTGCGGCGCAGCAAGGTGGAACCGTGCCACTCCAGTGCGGCCTTGGGGGTGCCCATCCGTGACGAACGGCCCCCTGCCAGCACCACGCCAGCCTTAATGTCCCCGACCGGCGCAGCCATACTCCCGATCGTAACCCTTCTCAAGGAGGGTCAAGGACCTGCTGGAGCGGGGTTCGCGGCGCGAAGGGAAGGAACAGCTGGAGATGCTTGTCTCGCCACAGTTGCTCGCACGCTGCGTAACCACCTGGTGTGTTACTGAACGGCGGTCCAGTCCAGCCACACTCGCAGCGGGGAACATAGGCCACAAAACAGCCGTCCAGATGCGCTCGTATGTCGTTCCAGAGGTTGGTCAGCGCCCCATCCGTCTTCCTACCTGCGACGACACATTGGTGCTCGTAAGGGCCTTCGCTGGCATCGCCACCTCGGTCGAAGAGCACCCCATAAGAATCCTGCGCTTTTCTTAACAGGAGATGAACACACGACCCTTGAATGGGTAGATTTGCGCGATCGGGCTCACCCCGACCCTTCCGACGGTAGCGCGGGCCTATCCGGTTTCCGGGAGCTGTCCGATACCTCGTCCGATTGTCCAGAGCTCCGCTGGTGCGGCAAGGATGACTCGTGCGGTTGCTCGGGCTCGGACCGTCGGGTGGCCTCAGAGCGCGCTTTGGCCGCATCGGGCGGTCCGGGCTGTGACGGTGACCTCATCTCGTGCCGCCGCTCGGGCCCCTCGGGGCGCTGGTGCCTATCCACTGAACCAGCGGTGCCCGGAGAGCCAGAGTCATCGGGCTGCCCCGATTTGCCGGTGTGCGATCCCGAAGTGTCACCAGGCTGGCCGTGCCGGCCTGGATTGCCGGGCATGGCTGGATCGTGGGACCTGTCCTGCTGGCTGGGTTTAGCCGATTCGTCAGTTCCCTCCGGTTGACCGGATTTGTCCGATCGCGCGGACCCCTCTGGCTGGCGCGGTGTCCGCGGCTGGTCCGGTGTCCGCGGCTGGTCCGGTGTCTGCTGCCGGCCCGGCACGGTTGGGTCCTCGGTCCCCTCCGGCCGGCCAGGTTTCTCCGGCCGCCGGGGCTCTTTCGGCTGATCCCGCTCCTCCTGATCCGGCCGTGAACTGGCGCCCGGGTACCTAGCCTCGTCCCGCCACCCATCTCGGTGTGGCGGCGGCCCCTCATGCGGGTAATAGCACCAGCCGCCGTCACCGCGCACTTGACGTCCACTACATCGTGCCGGAGGGGTATAACACCGACCGTCATCGCCTCGAAGCTCACCGCGGGGGCACGCCGCGAGCCGCCAGCAGTGCGCTCCATCGGAGAACTCGTCAGATCCACAATGGGGACCATTTTGCGTCACGATGACTTTTTGAGGATGGAAACCAGACCACGGGACACCCCGGTAGACCGGCACTGCGTTCAACCGGACCATCGGCGTCAACGGGTTGCCACAAGCACACCGAACCCGGGCGACCCCTTTGGCATCCACGAGAACGGTGGTGCCTTTCTCCAGAATTGACTGAACAGGATGGGTCGTCCCGTTGGCAAACTGATAATTGGTGACCCTGAGGTCCCCATCGAGGAGACGTGGAGTGAGTTCGTGAACATAGGAAGAAATCTGTTGAACCGCGACCTTGTTCCCGCCGCTCCAGCTCAACGTTGGGTCGGAGTTGAGCGACTTCACCCAGGCCGCGGCGGCCTCTGAATGGGCAACCAGGTACGAGACGAGCTTCCCAGAATCGCAGGTCCTTTGATTATCGACAACGGTTACCGCGTGAACCGGCGGCTCTATTTTACCGCCTTGTCCAGCGATTGCGTTGTTTCCATCTGCAAAATTTTGCGCACTTCGGGGCAGTGGCACGAAGGGGTTATGTCCAACGCTGCCGCCAGACTCCAGATACACCTGATTATCCGGCGGCGCCGCGTGCTGCCGAACCACCAGCATCGTCAACAGTCCTACGGCAAGCAGGGCGACCACAAACAACGCCATGACGGCCCGTTGCGAGTGCAACCAGCGCGTGCTCATCGCACTGCCCCCTGCTCGGTACGGCGTCCCAGCAAACCAGGCCAGAACGAATAGTCAGAATGAGAAATGTTAAAAATTGACGGGATTAAGCGAGTGGGCAGCGCGGAACGAGCGCATCGCGTACCGACCCGAGCGGACGCATGACGGCAGCTTGGCGCCTAACTCGGAGATCTGTCACGTTGCCCTGGCCAGTCCGGCCTATGATCGCATTCCTTGTAGCGTGCACACAGAAACTCGGTGACCTCCTATGGGCATGGTCCCCGACCGTGGAGAAGCCTAGGGCGAGCGGTAGCCGATGTCAAGGAGTGACCAAGTGGTTGCTCAGCGTGTCGGATCGCCCCAGCTGATCCATCCGGTCACCAGGCCATCCGTGGCCCACAACGGTATGAACAGCCGGTCATACCTCTGATATCGCCCAGAGTGCGACTTTTCGGCAATGCGATACGCCGGATCACCCAGACCTCCTGGCGGCAGGACCAGCCGTCGCCCTGGCGTTTCGTACTCCAGGTGAACATGAGGAAGCCGGCGATTGACGAGCTGTTTGCAACAAACACCACTAGCTACTAAAGGTAGCAGAGGTCCTAGATTCCACCCACAAGAGTGGCTATGCTCCCTCAATCGAGTTACACTGACTACGAACGGTGCGAAGGTCTAGCGGATTATCGGATTCTCGGCAGAGGTTCGTTCTCGATCGTCCTTTGGTGCCAGCCGCCACCGTGCAACCCGTGCGGGTTTCTGCGAATAGCGGTCAGCGTCATGACGATCCCGTGTCGGCCCGGTCACAGCTCGTAAGCGCGAGAGGACAGCACACCGTGGGAGCGATAATTCAGACACTGACGCTGGCGACCGTTCTACTGATGATCGGTGTGATCTGCTTGGCTGTCGGGACTGCGGGTTTCGTCTGGAGTGCCCGACGCGATCGGGAACGGATGGAAAGGCAGGCTCGATCAGTCCCGCCGGTCGACGACGATTTCCACCAACCGGTTACCTGAACGCCGCTCAGACAACTCGGCGGGCCCCGACGAAGCCGTTGAGATACATGCTCCGGACATGGACCGGTGTGCCCGGCTGGGAAGCTTCCGCGATCTTGCCGTCTCCCACGTAGATGGCGACATGGCTCACTGGCCGGTAGAAGAACAGTAGGTCGCCCGGCTGCAGGTGGCTGACGCTGACCGGGCGACCAGCCGTGGCCTGCGCAGCCGCAGTGCGGGGCAGCGTGAGACCGGCTTTCTGGTAAGTCCATTTCACCAGACCGCTGCAATCAAAACCACCTGGTGCGCTGCCGCCATAGACATAGGGCGTGCCCAGCTGGGCCAGCGCCGCACCGACAGCGCGGGACGCGACACTCGGCAGGGTTTGCGCGGGCGCCGCTGGTGCCGCCGCAGAACCGGGAGGCTTGATCGCGGGTGCGTTCACTTCATCGGGCGCACCGCCGCGAACCCGCAGGCGCTGTCCGATGGTAATGACATTCGGGTCGGCGATCGTGTCTCGGTTGTCGTCGTAGAGCTGCTGCCATCCACCGGGCACCCGGTGGACGTTGGCAATCTGGGTCAAGGTGTCACCGCTGACCACAACGTAGTCCGGGGTGGGGACGCTGGGAGCCGGCGCGGCGGCAGGGATGAAGGACGCCACCGGGAAGCCCGGCGCCGCGTGTTTCGGCACCGAAGGGGCGAGGTGTTTCGCTGGGGTCCGATCGCTGGCATGGCGCCCGCATTGTGACTGGTCGACGGGGTTTACCTGCTGTTCCCCGGTGGCACCGAGGAACCCGGTGCTGGTGTTGACTGCCCGGGCCCCGCCAGGCAGGCACGGGGCGAACGCGTCCCAGTTGGCGTGTGGCACGGCGTACGCCGTAGCGACAAGGCCGCCAGCAGCCAGCGTGGCGCTGGTGACGTTGACGACGCTGCGCCGGCGGCGGGCAATGAAGCGACGGTGCTTGCCAGACATTGATGCCTACCGTTCCCAGCCACGTCCGGGGACGGGCCGGTGTGCTTGGAGTCACATGATCACGCGTATCACCTCACGCATCAGCCTCGGGAGCACCACAAGAAACAGTGAACAGCGCCCAACGGCAAGCAGGGATCGGTCAGTGGCGTTGTGGCACTTGATTGATTTTTTTAGATATGGTTGATTTTTTTAGATACAGTTTGGGTGAAGGCAGCCAACTCAGACGGATCAGAGACCAAGCACTACCGTCTGGTCACTGACCGATCACCGGTCACCGATACTGACCGTGCCGAGGACTCGAATCCTCGCTGTTGAGGGACCCCCGCCTCGCGCTTTCAATGGCTTCCCACTGCTTCGCGAGCATCTGAAATTCTTTGTTCAAGAATTGTTGCATTGCCGCCTGTTTTTTGGCCCGCGCTTGGAGCGCCTGCTCCGTGAGCGCGTATCCAATCAGCACGCCGAGCAGCAGCAGGAGGGATGCAGCCAAGACGATCAAGCCTGAGGTCGTATGCACGTTTTCTCCCCGGGACAGATGCTGGCGCGAGTTTGCTCGCCTCGCCAGCTTGCCGCTCGTCCCGCGAATCGTCATCGCTTCTACGGATCATCTTCCACCTGCGTCAGATGATGAAGCCGCGATACATCAGATGAAGTATTCGTCACGACCCGTACATCTGCGGGCTGATGTTGGTCGGGCGACCCGGCTCCGATCTGACCGTTTCAATAAATTTGTCTGGTTCCGCCCGTCGGTGATGACGTAGTGGTGGGCGATAGTAGGCTGACCATATGAGCGACCAAGATCTCGCCGCGCAGGTCTGCACCGCGTGCAGGCCCGGGACCCCTTCACTCGAGGAAGCGCACGCCGCGGAGTTGCACCAACAGATCGATCCCGCATGGGAGCGCGAGACCAACCGAGCCCTCCACCGGGTCTTCACGTTCCCGAACTTTCGCGACAGCTTCACCTTAGCCACCCAGATCGCGTTATTGGCCGAGTCGCAAGGCCACCACCCCGACCTGGAAGTGAGCTGGGGCAAGCTGGGGGTGACCTTCACGACGCATGCCGCCGGGGGGCTGACTGAAAGCGACTTCATCATGGCCGCCAAGGTCGATCAGTTTGCTCCGGGATAGCGGCGGGCAGCCACCTCTCCGCGCTACAGCGTCCCTTCACCGCGGATAGCTCCGACGTTGCGCGCTGTGACGGCGGGCGAGCCCGGGACCAACCCCCAGGAGATGAGCCTGCGGGGGTAGATGCGGATGACCTCGGCGCTGTACCCCTGGCGCAGCGGACCATGGTCGGATATCGCCTCCGCGAGCCCCCTGATTTCGATGCCGCGATCAATAAAAGGCTCGAAGCAGACAACGTCGTCAATGACGATCGAAACTCGTGGATCTTTTTTTACGTTACGGAACTTTTGAGTGGACCCCATGTCCCAACCACCGATTTCAATGGCGTCGAGGTCGAGATTCAGCTCGAAGACGACCGGACGCACCTGCGGGCCACCGCCCGGCCCTATAGTGGCCAGCCGAGCCAACCGCTGGGTCTGCAGATAGCTGAGCTCGTCGCCGGTGAACAGGATGGCCCCCACTCCGGGTTGAGGGCCCCCTGAACTGGTGGAGCTGAGGGGGTCCGAACCCTGAGGTTGTTCTACACCTCCACACCGCGCAGGGCGCCGGAGGATCACGGTGCCGCTGGGACCTGTCCGCGAAGGCGCGCACTTCGAGCTCGTGTGACGAAGCCACACCTCACACCGCATATACAGATAGTTAGCTATCACTCTTTCGAGTCAGCATATACGCATGTGGGTGAGCGAGGTGTTCTGGCTGACGCCGCGATGCCAGGCGCCACGTGCGTTCCGTGACGAGACGGATGATCATTTTCTTGGATCCCGCCGAGGAGCAGGCTCATGGTGGACATGGCAGCCGACGCAAGGGATGCGGCCTCGTCTGATGGCGTGACGGTCACACCGTTGACGCCGGTGATCGGTGCGGAGATCAGTGGTGTGGATCTGCGCGGTCCGTTGGGTCCTGGGCTGCGTGATGAGTTCCACCGGTTGTTGCTTCGGCATCGGGTCCTGTTCTGGCGCGACCAGTACCTGAACACCGAGGAGCAGATCGCCTTCGCTGAGGCATTCGGTCCGATCCTGGTCTTTTCCAGCATCGCCCCTGCTGATCCAGCTCACCCCGGCGTTCACGAGGTGCACGGCAGCACGGTCGGTTGGCACATTGACGCAAGCAGCATGCTGGCACCGCCGGTGGCCACGGTGCTGCGCGCGGTCGAGGTCCCACCCCGCGGGGGAGACACGATATGGGCGAGCGGGGTAGCCGCCTACGAAGGACTGCCCGGCCGGCTCAAGGAACAACTGGAGAACAGGTACGCCACCCACACTGGTGCACAGTGGATTCGGGGAACCGATCGTCCGGATAGTCCGCTCGTCGCGCATCCCCTGGTACGTACCCATCCTGAGACCGGAGAGCGGCATCTCTACCTCAACCTGGCGCCCTGGGTGGAGCCCCTGGTCCTCGGCATGAACACGGAGGAAAGTGCTGAACTGGTCGAGGAGCTGAGGCAGGAGTATCTCCGGCCGGAATACCAGGTCCGGTTCCACTGGAGCCCAGGGGCGATCGCGATATGGGACAACCGCGTTGTGCAGCACACCGGCACCCAGGATTACGGCGAGTTCCCCAGACGCATGAAGAGAATCTGTCTCGCGAGCTTCCATGAGTCGGAAGAAGCCGTCCCTTGACAAGTCACAACTACGTAGACAACGCGGGCATCCTGCCGGAGCGAACGACCGATCCCGAGGAGGCGTTCCTGCTCTGGTCGATCCACGGCGCATCAATCCTGGTCACCGGCCGCACCGATGCCCAGGCGCTCGTCGAGGGGGTCCGGGCTATCTTCCGGACCCACCGACGGCAGACCCGATACTGGGAATGGTCGCGACCAACACCGATGCCGCAGAGGTGGGCTACGACCCCAGCACCCGGACGATCCTCAGCAATTCGCACAGCCGTTTGGATGCGCACACCGACGGCGCCAGAGGCTTCAGCGACCAATACCCAGACCTGCTGGCACTTCTGTGCGCACAACAGGCTGCGTCGGGCGGCGAGTCCTTCATGGTGGACGGACAGTACCTGTGCGACGCGATCGCCAGGGATCCGGAACAGCGGCACCTGGCGCGGTTCTTGTGGGGCGTCCCGATCGAGCAGTGCATGCCGATGGGAGACACACCACCAGAGAGCCCGAACTACCTCCGCAGCCGAAGGCCGGTGGCATCCAGGACTCCAGGCGGCCGGCCCACGGTTCGCTACCACCAGCATCAACGAGCCCTCGACGACGGACCCGCCGATGACCGGGACCGTGCCCACCTGGCCACCTGGCAACTTCTCGGCCAGCAGGCGGCAGCTGCGGCACCACGATTCCTGCTCCGACCAGGGGAGCTCCTCAGCGTCGACAACTATCGCGTCTTTCATGGCCGCGAGCCCTACCCGGGCAGTGAGCGGCTCCTGCACCGGATACTGGCATTTACCGACATGTCCTTCGGTGGCCGTAACATAGGCCCGGCCGGGGGGCGGCGCCCGGGCAGCAATTCTGCGACTGTTCAGCCATGATCGTTCCCGTTGGCGTCCTGCCGCACGAGATTCCTGCCGGACAACACGGCGACGCTGCGCGCTTCGCTCGGCGCGATCGATGTTCTGCTCGACGAAGTCATACCAGGTGCCGGTGAAGGCGCCCGATACCACCGAGGACGTCGCTCCAATTGCCGCGGCGATGCGTCGCATCGTGTCAACCCAACCGACGCCGGTGCCGTTGGTGGCCGAGCAGGCCGCGACGATCGAGTCGTTGACTGACCCGGGTCAGCAGCGCTCTACTTCGTCGGCGTTCACCGGTGATCGTGCTCGACACGTAGCCAGCGGCACCCGTACCGCGCGAGCTCGGGGGTCACCGAACCGTCCTTGGCTACGCGTTCCGATCCGTTGGTCAGCACGTCCTTCAGCAGGCAGGAGGCGTCTAGCCCGGTCAGCTTCAGTGCCGCCTTCGTTGGGTCCGCGCCGAAGTTGTGCACCGCCACGATGGTGCCGTCCTCGGTGTCGCGGCGGTGCGCGAGCACCGCCGCGTTCCCGGCGTCGACTACGGCGTAGCGCCCCCAGGCCAGCTCGGGGCAGGCCCGGTACGACTCGATCAGCAACCGCATCCAGGACAGCAGCGACTCCGGGTCGCGCTCCTGGGCTGCGACGTTGATGCGCTCAGGCCCGTACTCGCCGTCCGGGATCGGACCGGGCAGCTCGGACTCTGCTGCGGTGGAGAACCCGGCCCCGGCTCCGGGGACCATTGCATCGGCGTGCGCACTGCGAGCCGGCCTTCGGCCCGGAGGTCTTCACCCATGCCGATCTCCTCGCCGTAGAACAGCACGGGCGTGCCGGGCAGCGAGAACAGCAGGCTGTAGACCATCCGGATGCGGTCTCGGTCACCGCCGAGCATCGTCGGCAGCCGCCGGCGCAGCCCGCGGCCGTAGAGCTGCATCTCCGGATCCGGCCCGAAGGCCTCGAACACCTCCTGGCGCTGCGTGTCGGTGAGCTTGTCCAGCGTCAGCTCGTCGTGGTTGCGGACGAACGTCGCCCAGTGCGCGTCCTTCGGCGGCTCCGGCCGATCGCGCAGTACCTCGGCCAGCGATTCGGCGTTGCCGCGGGCCAGCGACAGGTACATCCGCTGCATGCCGATGAAGTCGAAACACATAGTCAGCTCGTCGCGCTCGGCACCGAAGAACGTCATGGTCTGTGGGTAAGGAAGGTTGACCTCGCCGAGCAGCACGCCCTCACCGCAGCGCCGGCCGAGGAACGCCCGCAGGTCGGCGAGGTAGTCGTGCGGGTCCGGAAGCTGCCCCGCGTCGTCCTGCCCGGTGGTCTCCAGCAGGAACGGGACAGCGTCGACCCGGAACCCGGACAGCCCGAGCTGCAGCCAGAAGCCGATCGTCCGCGCAATCTCGTCGCGCACCTGCGGGTTGGCCACGTTGAGGTCTGGTTGGTACTTGTAGAACCGATGCAGGTAGTACTGGCCGGCGGCCTCGTCGTAGGTCCAGACGCTGGTCTCCTGGTCCGGGAACGCGATGCCCTGCGGACCGTCGGCGGGCGGCTCGTCCACCCAGACGTACCAGTCGCGGTACGGCGAGTCGGGGCTGCTGCGGGCACTCTGGAACCACGGGTGTTGGTCGGAGGTGTGGTTCACCACCAGGTCGGCGATCACCCGCATACCGCGGTCGCGCGCCGTGCGGACGAACTCGACGAACCCACCGTGGCTGCCCAACCTGGCGTCGACGCCGTAGTAGTCGGTGATGTCGTAGCCGTCGTCGCGGTCCGGCGACGGCTAGTACGGCATCAGCCACACGCAGGTCACGCCGAGCCGGTGCAGGTGGTCGATGCGCTGGATCAGCCCATGGAAGTCGCCGTGGCCATCGCCGTTGCTGTCCTGGTAGGTCTCGACGTCCAGGCAGTAGATGACCGCGTTTCTCCACCACAGGTCGGACGTACGGGTCAGCCTCATGACAGCTCCGGTAGGACACGGGCACCGAACGCGTCGATGAACCCCGCCTGCTCCTTGCCAGTGTGGTGCAGGTAGATCTCGTCCAAGCCGGGCTCAGCGTACGCCTCAGCCATGCGGCGTGCCTGCCGAGATCGGCCGATACGTACGCCCCTTCGGCCACCTTCACGGGCTGCCAGGCTTACGTTCAGGAGGTAGGCACCCAGGTATCAATGCCGTTCTTCGAGGCCGACGGCTTCGCGCAGGCGCTTCGCGGCGTCCTGGACCTTGCGATCGTTACGCGCTTCCGAATCCATCAATTCGGCCAACGCCGTGGCGATGACGTTGAGCTTCTCCTGCGAGGCCTCTTCCGCGCGGCGGCTGGAGTTCTCGAGCAGCACCACTAGCAGCAGGGTGAGGACGCTCGCGACAGTATGAATGGCCGTCTGCCATTCCTTGAGGTCTGCCCACAGTGGCAAGCTGACCAGCCAGGCAGCGACGATGCCGGCGCATAGGAAGAAGAATGGAGCCTGGCTGACCCGGAGGTGGGTCGACTCGACGAACCGGTCAAACGGCGAACGGCGATCTCCCTGCTTCCGGGTTTTTGCGGCCTCGGTGCGCCCCACAGCCGGGAGCCTACCTGCCCCGAGCATCCAGATCAGTTAGTCGGCTTCGTCTCTGGCTCAGGCGCCGAAGCGCTGTGCCACTTCGTCGATCTCGTTAGGTCGAGGCCGAACTCGGTGTGGCACATCAGGTATCTGCGTTGAGGTCGGTGTGGAACATGCACCTGCACTCACTTGATCGTGTTGTGGGAAATCTCCTTGTGCAGGACGTGCGGCCGTGGCGGGGCATCCGCAGGCCCATCGGCGATCCGGTGCGAGCCGGCCGCAACCGCCAGGGTCCCGTCGCCGGGGCCGTCGTCGAGCCGGGTCAGGCACCGCCCACCCAGCGGAAGCGGTCTTCGTCGTCCTCGACCGGCTCGGCATGCCCATCCGCGACGAGCGCCTCGATCAGCGGTGCCCACGTCTCACGCAGCACCTCCGGCGCAAAGACCCCGGCCGACGACGTAGCCCTCACGATCGAAGACCGCAGGATCGCTCACATGCGCACCGCCCGAACGAGTGAGTCGTCATGGTCGTATTCGGATGCCTGGTTGAGAGAGCGGGGTGCTGCAGCGGCACCCACCGCTGAGATGGCTGATCTGGCTTTCGGTATCGGGATTTTCGTGGTGTTCGGTTCCGTCGTCGAGCAGAATAACGATCGTGCCGAGAGGGTCGACGGCGGTGACCGTGCCTCGCCGGACCCGCCGGCTTCCGGTTATGGGGTCCGCGGCGTCGAACACGAGCACTCGGTCCCGGGGCTGGTAGTGGCTCCACTTCCCGCCGTTGAAGTCATACCAGGTGCCGGTGAAGGCGCCCGACACAACCGATTGTGTCGCCCCGATTGCCGCGGCGATGCGGCGCATTGTGTCCACCGACGCCAGTGCGGCAGGTCGGGCGGGAGCGGTCCGGTCGATCCATTCGGTCAGGCTCGTTGCCGGGAGCCCGGCGGACGCCTCGATCGAGCTCAGCGGCCGTCCCGGCTGGTAGCGTTCGAGGAGCAGCGCCACCCGAGTCGTGGTCATCGACCAACCTCCTGCAGAAGAAGAGAGCACGGCTAACTCCGCATTTGCGGTTTGAACTGGGCTCTATTTCCGTATACACGGATATATCGGGACGGCACTGTCGCCGTAGTTACCCACAGCCGGAATTACCGCTGCCGACAACGGTCGGGTAGGTCGCCCCGGTAGGCGCGTCGTGGCATGGACGAAGCGATGCAGCCCGGCGTCTGCGTCAGGTACCCCGAGATGTCAGACTCGGGCGGTACGGTGCCTCGACATGATCGAGCCACCCTATCTGCGCGCTACCCGGGCGGGATACGACGCCGTCGCCGCCGACTATTCCGAGTGGATCAGCAACGAACTCGCCACTAAGCCTTGGGACCGTGCGCTGCTGGCCGCGTTCGCCGAACTGGTCCAC